>NZ_AKFK01000054.1:7500-214211 GCF_000272495.1 Methylobacterium sp. GXF4
GACCCCGAACCCCTCGGCGGTACTCTCGAAGCTGGTCCCGGGCTTCACGGTGCCGAACGGGACGATCTCCAGCGCCTCCGAGAACTTCCGGGGCCGCAACCTCCTAGTCCTCATCGACGGCGTGCCCGTGAACACGCCGCTGCGCGACGTCTCACGCCTCCTCAACCTGATCGACCTGAATTCGGTGGAACGGATCGAGGTGGTGGCTGGCGCCTCCAGCCTCTACAGCGCGGGCGCTACCGGCGGCACCGTCAACTTCATCACCCGGCGCCCGACGGACGGGGCCCCGGTCGTCACGGTCAACACCGCGGTCCGGACCTTCACGGCTGACCCGGTCCACGGCGTTGCGCCCGAGACCTCGATCAGCGTCACCGGCAAGGTGCCGGACGGCGTCGATTACGCCTTCACCGGCTCCGGCCGGTTCGCCGCCCGTACCTATGACGGCAAAGGCCGGGAACTGCCCTCGGACGGCCAGCTCGGACAGGGTGGCGGCGACCGCTTCCAGCTCGGCAACATCAATTTGCGGCTCGGCTACGACCTGGATCTGGCCAAGCGCGTCGAGTTCGGCCTCACCCAGATCCTGCTCAACCAGGATCCGCGCTACCTGACCGATTACACCGGCGCCTTCGCCCGACCGAATTACGCGCGACCCTATATCGGGCTGCCCGTCGCCGAGGATACGCGCTCGCTCTACCTGCGCTATACGGACCGCGACACGCCGCTCGGCAGTCTGTCGATCCTCGGTTACTACAACGACATCAACAAGCGCTTCAATTACACGCAGTTCGCCTACCCGGCCAATCCGTTCGTCACGTATTCGTTCAATCCGACCGCGCCCACGAGCCTCGCCAACCAGACGGCGCTCGCGACCGAGCGTGGCGGCATCAACCTCACCCTCGACACGGACCTGAGCGCCCTCCTGCCCGGGCTGAAGCTGACCTGGGGCTCCGACGTGATCTCGGAATCCACCCGTCAGCGGGCGCGAGACGGCACCGACGTGTTCACGCCCCTGCAGCAGAACAGCTATGCCGGCTTCGCCCTGATCCAGCTGCCCGTGGGCGAGCGGCTGACCCTGCGCGCCGGCATGCGCTACGAGCATTTCGACCTCGACGTGTCGGGCTTCACGCGACCGACGACCTTTGCGGCGACGGCGGCGCGCAACGCGCTGGGCTACTCGACCTTCGTGCTGCCGGCCCTCAACGTCACCGGCGGCAAGTTCGCCTATTCGGCCCCGACCTTCAACGCGGGGGCGACCTTCAATCTCGTGCCCGGCCTCGATCTCTACGGCGGCTTCAGCCAGGGCTACGCGCTGGCCGATATCGGCGCCTTCACGCGCCGGGCCGGCCTGTCGCTGGCCTATGCCTGCCCGGTGACGCGGCCCTTCTGCCTGCCCGCCGGCACCACCATCGCCTATGCCAGCATCGCGCCCCAGGCGCAGATCGTGAACTCCTACGATTTCGGCATCCGCGGCCGGAGCGGGATCTTCTCCGGCAGCCTCGGCGGCTTCGTGTCGACCTCCGACGACGGCACGACCTTCGACCCGCTCACCAACCGTCTGAGCCAGCAGAAGGAGATGATCTACGGCGTCGAGTTCGTCGGGAACGCGCAGGTCACGGAGCAGCTGAACCTCGGCACCGTGCTGGGCTACCGCGAGGGCCGCTACGACACCAACAAGGACGGCCGCCTCGACAGCGACCTGCCGAACAACCGCATCGGTGCGCCCTTCCACGGCACGGTCTCGGGGACCTACCTGTTCGCGAACGGCGTCTCGCTCCGGGTCGAGGGCGAGGGTTTCAGCGGCCGCGACGCCCGCATCGACCTCGTGGGCACCCGCTATCGCCTCAAGGACGCCTTCACGGTGAACGCCGCGATCGGCGCGCCGCTCGCCGGGGGCGAGCTCTATGCCTCCGTCGACAACCTGTTCGACCGCGCCTACTGGAATCCGACCGCGACCGCGGTGCGCAACCTGACCGTCTACGGGCTCGGGCGCACCGTCACGGTCGGCTACCGCCGGACCTTCTGAGGGATGGTCGCCCTCGAGGAGACCGGCGACCTCGTGGTCCTGCGCTATCTCGGGCCGCCCGAGCCCGGCGACGAGACCGCCTATCTCGACGCCCTGGAGCAGGTCGGGGTGCGGTCCGCGCCGTTCGCGCTGATCCTGATCTTCGGCGGCATCGGCAAGCTCTCGGCCGCCGCCGAACGGGCCCAGGCCCTCTGGTTCAAGCGCACCCGCGCCGATCTCGACCGGCGCTGCCGCGGCCTCGTGATCGTGCGGCCGGGCTTCGAGGAGGCGAGCGCCGACCTGTTCCGCCGGCTCTGGACCTTCCCCATCACGATCGCCCCGGACGAGGCCGCGGCCCGGGCCGCGGCGCAGGCCTACCTGGCATGAGCGCGGCTCCCACCGCCCTGGCCGCTCGGGAAGCAGGTCGCCGCGAGCGGATGTCGCTCTTCGCGGTGCTCGCCGCCCTCTACTTGGCGCAGGCGATCCCCTCCTATCTGATCGCCGCGGCGCTGCCGCCGATCATGCGCGAGGCCGGCGTATCCCGGGCGGCGATCGGCTATCTCAGCCTCCTGTTCCTGCCCCTCGTCCTGAAGTTCCTCTGGGCGCCGCTGATCGACCGGGTCCGGCCTTTTGCGCGGGCCCACCGAGCGGGCTGGGTGGTGGTGACACAGGTCGGCGTGATCGGATGCATCCTCGCTCTGCTGCCGCTCGGCCCTACCAATGTGCCCGGGATCATCGGGATCGGCTTCCTCGCCGCGCTGCTGATCGCGACGCAGGACATCGCCACCGACGGCTACGCCGTGAAACGGCTGCGGCCGGAGGATCGCGCCATCGGCAACGCCATACAGGGCGGCTCGGTGGCCCTCGGGGTGGTGGTCGGCGGTACGCTGAGCCTCGTCCTCTACCACCATGTCGGCTGGGCCGGCATGCTGCTGACCGCGGCCGCCTTCTCGGTGCCGCCGTTGTTCGCCGCCTTCGCCATGCGCGAGGGGCCGCCCGAGATCGGCGCCTCCGCGCCGCGCCCCTCAATCCGGGCCTTCCTGCGACGGCCGGAGATGCGCACCATCCTCTGGGTCGCACTCACCTACCGGGTGAGCGAGGGGCTTGTGAAGGCGATGGAGGGCGCCTACCTCGTCGATGCGGGCGTGCCCCTCGATCGGATCGGCTACCTGTCCGGCGTCTCGGCGATGACTGCAGGACTCGCGGGCTCCGGCGTCGCGGCGCTGCTGGTCCGCCGCTACGGCACGGCCGCGACCCTCGGCCTGCTGGGCGGATTGCGGACCCTCTGCTTCGGCCTGTTTACGGCCCACGCCCTCGGGGCCGTGGTCGGCCTCGGGCCGCTCTTCGGCGCGGCCGGGTTCCAGACCCTGATCCGCTACATGGAGATCGTCGCGCTCTACAGCCTGTTCATGGCGGTCTCCTCCGCGGAGCAGCCGGGCACCGACTTCACGATCCTCGCCTGCGCGCAGCTCGTGGTCTACCTGGTCGGCGCGCTGATCTCGGGCAAGCTCGCCGACCTTCTCAGTTACGGGGCCCTGTTCGGGGTGGCCACCCTGCTCTCCGGCCTCGCCACCGTGGCGACCGTTCGCCTGCTCGGCTCGGGCCGCACAGATCAGGCGACCGGATGACGAGGATCGTCCAGCCGAAGCCGCGCCGCGGCGCCGATCAGGGCAAGCCCCAGGGCCGCGCAGGTCCAGAACGGCAGCGCCGGCGCGATCCGGAATGCCGCGCCGCCGCACAGGGCGCCGATCCCCTGGCCGAGCACGTGGACGCTCGCGAGCCAGCCGGCGGCTGCGGCCTGAGCCTGCACGGGCACCCGGGCGACCAGGGCGGCGGTGTAATGCGGGGTCGCCAGGGCGATGCCGGCGCCCGCCAGGACAGCCCCGAGCATGGCGAGCCAAGCGCCGGGGGCACAGGCGATCAAACCGGTGCCCACCGCGAAGCCGGCGAGCCCGAGGCCGAGATTGCGCCGCAGGTTCGGGCCGAGGCGCGGCACCAGCAGAAGCTGTGTCAGGATCATCGTCACCGCGACGAGGGCGAAGGTCGCGCCAGCCAGTCCCGCTGCCGCGGCGGCGTCGAAGCCGAAGCGCTGCTGCAGGAGCAGGCCGAGCACGATCTGGATCTGGCCGAGGCCCAGGGTCAGGGCGAAGCCGATCCCCATGAGCGGACCGGCCGCGCGCAGGCCGCCGTGGCTGTGCATTCTCGCCGGCTTGGCCTTGGGGCCGCCTGCAAGGTCGGGCGCGGCCAGGAGCAGCAGCGGGCTCGCCGCCAGCGCCACCAGAGGAGCAGCCGTTCCGAGGATTCCGACGCTCATCACCAGATAGCCGAGGATGCGCCCCACCGACAGGCCCGCGCTGAGCCGGCCGAGCGCCGTCGGGCGCGCCGGTTCCGCCACAGCCCCCGCCACGGCGGCCTGAGCGTGCGGCATCACCCCGGCCGCGCCCGCCCCGTAGGCGATCCGCGAGATGACCAGCAGCGCCAGGGCCGCGGCGGTGGGCAGATTCGGCACCGCGAGGGCGAGGGCGAACAGACCGTGGCCGAGCGTCATCAAGGCGGCGAGGACCGCGAACAGCCGGCGCAGGCCCCAGCCGGTCCCCCAATGCCCCCAGAGGGGCGCGCAGACCAGGAACGCGACCGCACCGGCGAAGGCGACGCCCCCGATCGCGGCCGCATCGAGTCCCGTGCGCTCGGCCGCCACCGGTACCAGGGCGAGCACCGCCGATTGCCCGAACCCCACTGAGGCCGCGGCAAGGGATAGCCGCTCGGCCGCCCCATCCCCGGGAGCGCGCGCATCGATTCGAACCATGACATCTCCGTCCGTGGGCAGATTCTATCGGCGCAATTTCGAACATGGCAATCATCAAATGGTATATTTAAAATAGTTCTATAGTAATGATCCCGCATTGCGCCGCGTTATATGGTCATCTATAGCCCATACCGCGAGATGAAGAGGATCGAATGATCGAAGCTGACATCTCATCTGCCGACGTTGCTTGCCAGATATCGGCACGCAGCTTCCTCAACAGCCTGATGCGGGAATGGGCCGGCTGGACCCTGGCGGCTGCCGATTCCCGCGCGGGCGATTCGGCGCGTCCCCTGTTGCGCGTCCCGCTGCCGCGCCGGGGTTCGGTGGTCGAGATCGCGGTCACCCATGTCTCGTCCGTTGGCCAGCACGTGTTCCGACTGCCGTTCCGCGAGCGGCGCGTCGGCCAGCCGTCCCGCATCATCGCCTTCGCCGAGTTCGCCGCCGCGGTCGCCAACGAGCCCACCATCGTCGGACCGACTGCCCCCCAGGCTGCGCCGACCTTCCTGCGTCGGCTCTTCCAGAGCCTCGCAACCGTCGAGGATATTCTCGCCCACGCCCCCGCGCCCGGCATCTTCCTGAGGCGCGACCCGAGTTTCCTCGAAGCCGAGCGGGCGCTCCGCTTCGGCCATTCGGTGCACCCGACCCCGCGCAGCCGGGACGAGTTCACCCTCACGGATTCGCGCCGCTTCGCCCCCGAATACGGACGGGGCTTTCCGTTGCGCTGGTGGTCGGCGGCGCCGGAGGCGGTCGTCCAGGGCTTGGCGCGGACGGAGAGCGCCGCCGACCTCTGCTCAGGTCTCGCCACGGCGGACCCCGCCTTCGATCCAAAAATCCGCGCCGCGAGCGAGGGCCGCGTGCTCCTGCCGATGCATCCGTGGCAGGCGGCGCGCCTCGCGCTCGATCCCGAGATCGACGCCCTGTTCCGCACCGGGCGCCTGCGCGACCACGGTCATGCCGGCGCGCCCTGGTACGCGACCACCTCGCTGCGCAGCCTCTACGCACCGCAGGCGCGCTTCATGCTCAAGCATTCGCTGAGCCTCCGGCTCACCAACTCGCTGCGCCTCATCAAGGACGTCGAGTGCACGCGCGGGCTCGTGGTCGATGCGGTGCTGCGCGGCCCGGTCGGCACGGAGATCGCCGCGCGTTGGCCGTGTTTCCGCGTCCTCGGCGAACCAGCCTACCTCGCCCTCCGCGGGGCCGACGGAAAGCTGCTGCCGCAGACGATCGTGGCGCTGCGCGACAACCCGTTCCGCGGGGCGGACGAGCGGCCGGCCGCGGTCTTGGCCGCCCTCTGCGAGGTCTATCCTGACGGGCGGGGCAGCGGGCTGGCCGATACGATCCTGCGCATCGCCGCGCGCGAAGGTTCCGCCGGTGCAGGCCCCGTTGAAGCCGTGGCCCTGCGCTGGTTCGAGCGCTTCCTCGCCGTCACGGTGGGGCCGATCCTCGAGATCCAGTGCGCGCTCGGCCTGCTGTTCGGCGCGCACCAGCAGAACCTGGTCCTCGGGCTGGAGGATGGCTGGCCGGTCGCGACCTTCTTCCGCGACTGCCAGGGCACGGGCTTCGTGCGCGAATTCCTGCCTGCGCTCCGCGAGGCCGCACCCGGGCTCGACCTGGAAGCCGGGCACCTCCTGACCTCCGCGGAGGCCGCGCGGATCATGGCCTACTACCTCGTGGTCAACAGCGTCTTCGCCGTCACCGGGGCGATCGGCATTGCCGGACTGGCGCCGGAGACCGCCCTCACCGGGGCCCTGAGCCGCTTCGTCGCGGCGCTCGCCGCGAAAGATCTTCGGGACAGGACCTGCCTGCGCCTGCTGCTCGACGCCCCGGCCCTGGGGAGCAAGGGCAACTTCATGATTTGCTTCCGCAATATCAACGAGAACACCGACGTGACCGACCCCCTGGCGAGCTACGTGGACCTTCCGAACCCACTGGTGGAACCGCGCGGTCGCAGGGCGGTCCGGTCATGACGCTGCGCCCCTGCATCGATGCCGCCTCCGGGACGGTGCTGGACGGTTGGGCCGGGACGAGCCGCCACTGGCCCGTCGCCGACGCGGATATCGCGGTCGAGTGCTTGCCTCGCGATGTCCGCGCGGCCCGGCTGCTTGCCTTGCGCGATGGCGAGCCGATCGCCGAAGCAGAGCTGCGCTCAGACCCGGACGGCGTGCGCCTCGCGCTCACCGGCTCCGTGGGCCGCCATCCCGCCGACGCACCGGTCGTGACGGCCCTGGTCGAGGCTGCGTTCCAGCGCTGCCCGGATGCGCGGCGGCTGCGCGTTTCCGGACTCGGGGGCGCGCCGGCCCTGCTCGCCCTGGCCGCGACGGTGGAGAATACCCCGGCCGCCCCCGATGCCATCGTGGAGCGTGCCCTGTTCTACCAGCTCCCCCTGCTCTGGCTGACCGCCGGGGCGCGGACGGCCTATCCGCTGATCCGCTCGCAGCTCGGGCCGCAAGACCGGCTGCCGCCCCTGCGACCGCCACAGCCGAACGGCCCGTTCTACCGGCGCTGGCTGCCGCAGCTCGGCACGACCCTGTCGTTTCGCGCCATCGATCGGCGGCACGACCTCGGCCTGTTCCACGGCTGGATGAACCAGAAGCGCGTCGCCTTCTACTGGGAGCTCGCACAGAGCGAGGCGGAGCTGGACCGCTACCTCGCCGACCAGGAGGCCGACCCGCACCTGTTCGGGGTGATCGGCAGCTTCGACGACGTGCCGGTCGGCTATTTCGAGTTCTACTGGGCGAAGGAGGACCGGCTCGGGCCCTATTACGACGCCGAGGATTTCGACCGCGGCTGGCACGGGCTGATCGGCAATGTCGAGCATCTGGGACGGCCGAAGACGCTGGCCTGGTTCAGGGCGATCACGCACTACCTGTTCCTGGACGAACCCCGGACCCGGCGGATCATGGGCGAGCCGCGGGCCACGCACCGCAAGATGCTGAGCTACTGCGCGGATGCGGCCTACGAGACGCTGAAGGAGTTCGACTTCCCCCATAAGCGCGCGGCCCTGGTCTGCTGCGAGCGCGAGCGCTTCTTCCGCGAGGCCCCCCGTGAGCGCCGGCCCGCTGCCGCACGGCGGGGCGGTGACGGCGCCGCTCTGGCTCGCTCTCAACCGGGCGCTCATCGCCAAGACGATCGCCGAGCTCGCCTTCGAGGAGGCGCTGGCGCCGGAGCCCACCGATCGGGCCGGCACCCAGTGGCTTCTGCGCCTCGACGACGGGATCGCCTACCGCTTCGCTGCGGAGCGCCGGATCTGGGGCAACCTCGCGATTGATCCGGCCAGCCTGGTTCGCATCGCGGGCGCCCATGTGAGCCCGGCCGGCGACGCAGCAGGTTTCCTCGTGGATGCGAGCCGGACGCTCGCGATCGAGCCAGCCACTCTCTGCGCCTATGCGGGAGAGGTGCTGAGCACGCTCTCGGCCGATGCCCGCATCGCGGCGATTGGCCGGGACATGACGGGGGCGGATTTCCTCGCCTTGAGCGACCGCATCCTGCAGGCCTATCTCGACGGCCACCCGAAAGCGCCCGCCAGCAAGGGGCGGATCGGCTGGGGGCTGGCCGATTTCGAGGCCTACGCACCGGAGTTCAGCCCCGAGATCCGCTTGTTCTGGATCGCGGCGGACCGCACCGTCTGCCGCCTCAGCCTGGAGCCCGGCCTCGCCGAGGCCGACCTCGTGGCCGATTCCCTCGACGGGCCCGAGCGCGCTCGGCTGGCGGCAGCCTGTGCTGCGCAGGGCGTCGACTCCACGACTCACCTGCTCCTGCCGGTCCATCCCTGGCAGTGGGACAACAAGATCGTGCTGCACTTCGCGGGCGAGATCGCGGCGCGGCGCCTCGTCCCCCTCGGGGTCTTCGGCCGCGCCTACCTGCCCCAGCAATCGCTGCGGACGCTCGCCCGCGCGGATGCGGACGGCCGCCTCGACGTGAAGCTCGCACTCACGATCCTCAACACCTCCGCCTGGCGCGGGGTGCCGGGCCAGTACATGGCGATCGGCCCGGCTTTTTCGGCCTGGCTCGCGGACAAGGCCGCGCGGGACCCGGCGCTTGCCGGCACGGTGATCCTGCGCGAGCGGGCCGGCGCCTTCTACCCCCACCCCGTCTACGAGCGGATCGCGGCCGCGCCCTACCAGTACCGCGAGATGCTCGGGGTGATCTGGCGGGAGGGCATCGCCGGCCGCCTCGAACCCGGCCGATCCGCGATGATGATGGGTGCGCTCCTGAAGGCGGATGCTGCGGGCCGCCCGCTTGTCTCCAGCTTGATTGCGCGCTCCGGCCTCGCCCCGGAAGCTTGGCTCGAGCGGCTGTTCGACCACGTCGCAGTGCCGCTCTACCATTTCCTCTGCCGCTACGGCGTCGGCTTCATCGCTCACGGCCAGAACGTTACCCTGATCCTGAAGGATGGCGTGCCTTGCGGCGTCGCGCTGAAGGATTTTCAGGGCGACGCCGACCTCGTGGACCAGGACTTTCCCGAGGCCGCAGACCTGCCGGAGGGGGTGCGGGAGACCCTGCTGCGGCGGCCGGCGGCGCATCTGCTGCAGCACCTGCAGACCGGCCATTTCGCCAGCCTGCTGCGTTTCGTCTCGGACGCGCTCCTGCGCAGCGATGGGCTGCCCGAGGTCGCCTTCTACGGCGCGCTCGCGCGGGCTCTGCGCCGCTATCAGGCCCGGCACCCCGACCTCGCCGACCGATTCCGCCAGTTCGAGCTGTTCGCGCCGACCGTGCCACGGATCTGCATCAACCGCGTGCGCCTCAGCCTCGGCTACGGCGATTCCAACCTGCGACCGGTGCCGCGGCTCGGCAGCCCGCTGATCAACCCGCTCCATCGCGCGGAAGCCTCAGCGCTCGTGGAAGCCGGCGCCGCGATCGGCGTCGGGGCAGGCACACAGGCAGGATCCCGCGCATCATGACGGATCACCCGCTCGACCTCGCCGGCATCGGCATCGGCCCGTTCAACCTGAGCCTCGCGGCACAGCTCGACGCGGTGGGCGACCTCGATGCCCTGTTCTTCGACCGGGCGCCGGCCTTCGACTGGCACCCCGGCATGATGCTTCCGGACGTCGCGCTGCAGACCTCCTTCCTCAAGGATCTCGTCACGGCGGTGAATCCGACGAGCCCCTGGAGCTTCCTCGCCTATCTAGTGGCGCAGAAGCGCTTCTACGAATTCCTCAACGCCGAGTTCGAGGCGGTGCCGCGGCGGGAATTCGCTCAGTATCTCGCCTGGGTCGCGGCCCGGCTGCCGAGCCTGCGCTTCGGCACAGCGATCCGCGAAGTCCATTTCGAGGGACGGGCCTTCCGCCTCGACAGCGACCGGGGGACCACACGCGCCCGCAACCTCGCCCTCGGGGTCGGGCTGCAGCCGAGCCTTCCCGCCTTTGCGGAGAAGCTCGACCCGCGCGACCACGTCCATAGCTCCCAGGCCATCTTCGCCCTCGACCGGATCGCGGGCAAGCGGGTCGCGGTGATCGGTGGCGGCCAGAGCGGCGCCGAGATCGTGCTGAACCTGCTGAACCGGGACTCGGACGCGCCCGCCGCTCTCTCCTGGATCAGCCGGCGCCCGAACTTCCAGCCGATCGATGCGACGCCGTTCACGAACGAGCTGTTCACGCCCGGCTACGTCGGGAGCTTCCACGCTCTGCCGGAGGCGCGGCGCCGCTCCACGGTGGGACGCCAGAAGCTTGCGGGCGACGGCATCTCGGCCGCGACCCTGCGGGCGATCTATCAGCGCCTCTACATGCTCCGACATCTCGCCGAGAAACGCCTCGACACGAGCCTGCTGCCCCACCGCACGGTGCTCGATGTCGATCGGGCTGGCGGCTACCGCCTCATCATGCGCAACGGCTTCGACGGGGGCATCGAGGTCGCCCACGCCGACATCGTCATCCTGGCCACGGGCTACCGCTACACGCTGCCGCCGTGCCTGGATCCGCTACGCGAGCGCCTCACCCTCGACGAGGATGGCCGGCCCGAGATCGGCGCGGACTTCTCCGCATCCTGGGACGGTCCCGCGGACCACCGCCTCTTCGTCCTCAACGGCGGCCTCGTCAGCCACGGCATCGCAGAACCGCAACTCAGCCTCATGGCATGGCGCAGCGGTGTCATCGTCAACGCCTTGGCCGGGCGCCCGGTCTTCGAAACTGCTCCACCGGCGCCGCCCTTGACCTGGCCCACCACCCAACCTGAGCGCGTGTTTCACGAGGGAGAAGGCTGCCAGTAACGGGATTGCCCCAATTGATTGAATACGGAGAACGCTTCGCCCGAGGGGTCATTTCAACACCCGAGCGCAGTTCGATACCCCGCCGAGTTTCACCACCGAACGATCGCATTGGGCCGCGCCGGACAAGCAACGGGTCAATTCCGCTGCGGGTGTGTAATGCCGCTTAGGGTTGATCCAGACGCGCTGGAGTGGGGCCCTGATGCTGTGCATGTATATGGGGATCGGCTTCTTATCCTGAGCCGGTCGATCTGTATGGTCCTGGGACGATCCGATGCTGCCGGCATTCCAGAGCGCGTTACACGGCAGGGAGCAACTGACTGTCCTCGAATCCGACAGCGTGAGACCAATACGGTTGTCGGCGGACCGAAAGTAAATCGAGCTCGATTTCAGAGCACTTCACAAAACGCCCGATCACCAAGCGCCCCCCTCCCTCTGCACGCGACTGCGCCGCGGGCGTTATGTGAGAAGTGCTATGCGGGGCAGCAATGCCGGTAGCTTCGGTATATTTCTCTTAATCAATTTCACAAAAAAATTGTTGGGCACCCTTCAACCAACAATCCTTGCGCAATACTGATCGCCGACTTTCACCAGGATCGGATGTTGTTGGTTCCCGCGACCAAGGACGCGCCACCAAATAAATCAAGCGGTCCACTCGCGCAGGCCGACATTGCTGCGTTCAGGGCTAGGTCTGGTGTGAACGTCGAACAGCTAGATCAGGGTCCAATTGTGCGGAAAAAGTGGTGGCGCGCCGAGGCAGGGGAGGGGGCCGCGACGCAGCCCCGCCCGCCGCCTTGCGGTCAGTCGAACCCGATGACGATCTTTCCGAAGGGGCCGCGCTCCAGGTGATCGAGAGCGGCGGGCACGTCCTCGAGGGCGTAGCGTCGATCGATCACCGGCTTCAACGCCATGACGTCCACGGCTCGGACGAGGTCTTCGAGGGCCCGCCGATGGCCGACGCGGATGCCTTGGACCGTGGCGGATTTGAGCATCAGGTTCCCTGCGGCGCCGGACAGGTCGTATCCCGCGATGACGCCGATCACCGAGACGCGCCCATCGACGGCCACGGCTTCGAGCGATCGCGCGAGGTGCGCGCCGCCGACGATCTCCAGGATGTGGTCGATCCCGCGATCCGCGGTGAGCCGATAGACGGCTTCGACCCAACCGTCGCGGTCGATGGCGTGGTCGGCGCCCAGGGCGCGCGCGCGCTCGCGCTTGTCGGGGGCACTCGAGGTGACGAAGACCTCGGCGCCGTGCGCCTTGGCGATCTGAAGACCGAACAGGGCGACGCCGCCGGTCCCCTGGACCAGCACGCTCTGGCCCGCCTTGAGCCGCCCGCGCTCGACGAGCGCGAACCAGGCCGTGAGACCGGCACAGGGCAGGGTGCTGGCTTCCACGAGATCGAGGCTGTGCGGAGCAGCGACGCACCAATCCTCCGGTACGGCGATGTATTCTGCCAGGACGCCGGGATGGACGCCGCCGAGGCATCGGACATCCAGAGCCTTCGCGGTTCCCGGGGGAGGGCCGGCGATCCAGCCGGGGAAGAAGGTCGTGATAACCCGGTCGCCCACCTGGAAGCGAGTGACGCCCGCGCCGATGGCCGCGATCGTCCCGGCGAGATCGGATGCCGGGGTGAACGGGAAATCGAGGGCGAGCCCCATCCCGTGCTCGATCACGAGCGTGTCGCGGTAGTTCAACGACACCGCCGCGGACTTCACCAGGATGTGCCCCGGCCCTGGTTCAGGGATGGGGACCCGCTGCAGCCGGAGTGCCTCGCGGCCGAAGCCGGTCATCTCCCAACGCCTCATCATGGTCATTCGCGAATCTCCGATCGTCTGCCGACCGGTGATGCGTAGCGTTGATCGACGGCCCCCTGTGGCGATAGTTCGGACCCGGATCGGTGCGTGCGGGGCAACAATGATTCCGGGTGATCTGCTGGCGGACCTGCCGATGTTCGTCGCGGCCGTCGAGGCCGGCAGCTTCGCCGCGGCGGCCGCGAAACTGAACCTGACGCGCTCGGCGGTCGGGCGAAGCATCGCCCGGCTGGAACGCCGGCTCGGTGTCCGGCTGTTCCACCGCACGACCCGCTCCCTCGCCTTGACCGAGGACGGGCTGACCCTGTTCGAGCATGCGCGGCGCGCCCTCGGCGAGGTGCAGCTCGCGACCGCGCTGCTCGATTCCGGCCGGCACACGATCGCGGGCCGGCTGCGCGTCTCGATGCCGGTCCTGTTCGGGCGCCTGCGCATCGCGCCGATCCTGATCCGCCTGGCCGACGCACATCCGAAGCTGGAGCTCGATCTCAACTTCAGTGACCGGCTGGTCGACGTGGTCGAGGACGGTTTCGACCTCGTGGTGCGCAACGGGCAATTGCAGAATTGGCCCGGCTTGATCGCGCGGCGGATCGCGTCCCAGCCCATGCGCGTCTGCGCGGCGCCGCACTATCTCGATGGCGCGGGCGCGCCCGAATCCCTGGCGGACCTGACCGGCCATCACGCCGTGCTCTATGGCCGTCCCGGGCGGGTACGTTCCTGGCTGTTTCCACAACCGAGCGGACCAGCGACGGAGATCGTCCCGCCGAGCCGGATGCGGTTCGACGATCTCGGCGCGCTTCGCGACGTGGCGCTCGGCGGGCACGGCCTTGCCTGGCTTCCAGCCTGGCTGATCCAGGACGACGTGGCCGCGGGACGACTCGTGACCGTGCTCGACCATCTGCCGGCGCATGCCTTCGAAAGCCACGCGCTCTGGCCGCAGAGCCCGCATCTGCCGCTGCGCGTGCGCCTCGCGATCGACGCGCTGGCAGCGCTGGTCGCGGAATCGACCTTTCGGGCCGAAAGCGGCCGATCGCCCGCATCGGCTTGAGACCATGCGCAGGCGCCGTCGGCGCGTCATATCGCGGCTCGGTGCGGCAATGCCGCCGTGGTCGCACCACCGGATCTGCCTTCCCGGCCTCTCCCGGGCAAGCGTTTCCCGCCCCGGTCATCCCCCGTCCGTCCCCAGGCCGGGCCGCCCGCATTTGGCGTTCGGCACCCGGAGCTTTACAATACGTGCGGGGACGCGGCTTCAGCTGCGGAGGGGGGATCATGACGCATCACCGCGCGCGCCGCGCCGCCGACTGCGAACGGAGCTGAAGACCGCGTTTTGCGCGTGTCCGTTCGCCTAGGTCGATCGAGTCTGTCCGGTGCGCCGCGTGCGCTGCCGCGGCTGATGCTTGTCGCGGCAACATCCGTGACGCTCGTTGCCGCGCAGCCCGAGACGGCGCGGGCCTTCGACCTGTTCGGCCTGTTCGGCTCGGAGCCTGAGCCGCCGGCACCGAGCCCGACCGCCCTGCCGTATGCGGTGCGAATTACCGGCACCGACGATTCCGACGTGCTTCAGGCGCTCAAGGACATCTCGACCCTCTACCGCCTGCGCCAGGACCCGCCGCCGGACGGGGAGGGGCTCCTGCGCCGGGCCGAGACCGATCTGCCCAAGCTCACCGATGTCCTGTCGGGCTACGGCTATTACCAAGGGACCGCCGCGATCCGGATCGACTCCGTGCCGGTGGCGGGTCAGGCTGCGGCCGCCTCCGCCGTGGGGGCCGCGGAGCGGTGGCGCAATCGCGGCCTCGTGCCGGTGCGGATCGCGGTGGATCTCGGGCCGCTCTATACGTTGCGCCGGATCACGGTCCGCGACGTCGCCGGCCGGCCGTTCCCCGACGATGTGCTGCCGCCGCGGATCACCCGGGTGGACGAGGACGTGCCGGCCCGCTCGGCCACGGTGCTGGCCCGGGAAGCCCGGATCGTGGACGAATTCCGGGCGCAGGGGCACCCCTTCGCCAAGGTAGTAGCGCGCGATCCGGTGGTGGACGATGCCGCCCACGTGATGGATGTGACCTTCACGGTCGATCCCGGGCCGGTGGCCGGGCTCGGGCCCGTGGCGGTCAGCGGTGCGCCGGGGATCGACCCGGCGACGATCCGGTCGTTCATCTATGCCGAGCCGGGGGACCCGTACTCACCCCAGGCGGTGGCGGCGATCCGCAAGTCGCTGACGCGCATCGAGGCGATCGGAGCCGCGCGGGTCCGCGAAGGGACGGCGCTCGACGCGGACGGAGACCTGCCGCTCTTCGCCGAATTGACCGAGCGCGAGCGCAATCTCGTCGGCGTCTCGGCGCGCTATTCCACGGTCGACGGCCCGGGGGTGCGCGCCTACTACGCCAACCGCAACCTGTTCGGGGGCGGCGAGACGTTCCGGCTCGATGCCGACATCTACTACCTCGGGTTGGGCAACGATCCGTTCGCGACCCAGCGCAAGATCGCCCGGATCGGCACCAATGGACTCGGCGGGCGCCTGTCGGCGACCTATGTCCAGCCGGCGCTCGGCGGCACCCGCAACGACTTCCTGGCCAACGCCTTCATCACCCGTGAGGTCCAGCAGAGCTATCTGGTGGATGGCGGCGGGGTCTCGGCGGCGATCCGGCACCGGTTCTCCGACACGTTCTCGGCCCAGATCGGATTGGATGCCCAGGCCGGTCGCTCGAAGGATGCGCTGGGCACGGTCAATTACCGGCTGATCGGCGTGCCGGCCTCGGTGACCTACGATTCGACCGACAGCCTGCTCGACCCAACCAAGGGGTTCCGGGCGATCGCGTCGCTGGCGGCCTACCCCGGTGCGATCTCGTCGCCCGGGATCGTCGTCGCGAAGGCGCAAGGCTCGACCTATTATTCCCTGGACGACGAGTCTCGGTACATCCTGGCCGGGCGGATCGGCTTCGGCTCGGTGTCCGGCGCGCCGCTCGGGGACATCCCGGACAATTTCCGCTTCTTCGCCGGCGGCGGCGGCTCGGTGCGCGGCTATCCGTACCGGACGCTCGGGCCGATCGGGCCGTTCAACCTGCCGATCGGCGGCCGCAGCCTGCTGGAAGCGTCGGTGGAGGCGCGGATCAAGATCACCGACACGATCGGCGTGGTGCCGTTCTTCGATGCGGGCACCGCCTTCGCCTCGTCACTGCCGGATTTCGATGAGAAGATCCGAAAATCGGTGGGCATCGGCCTGCGCTACTACACCGGCATCGGCCCGATCCGCGCGGATCTCGCCTTCCCGCTCGATCCCTACAAGGGCGGCCATGTCCGCCCGGCCGTCCTGTATCTCAGCCTCGGGCAGGCGTTCTGAATGGCTGGTTTTTTCGGGACGCTGAGACAGGCCGGTTCGTCGGCGGTGAACCCCGGCGACGACCCGTTCTCGTGCCAACCTCACACCCATCAGGATGCGGCGCGGGTCCCCTCTCCCGTGCGGGAGAGGGACAGGGTGAGGGGTGCGACTTTTCCGGAGCAACCTGGTCCCTCACCCCAACCCTCTCCCGAACGGGAGAGGGGGCTCGTCGCGGCCTTCACGCACGAATCTGCGCGTCTCGTGGTCTGCAGGGAAGGCAAGAAGGCCGCGCTTGTGCTGGCCTGCCTCGCGCTTCTCTTTATTCTTCTGATCCCCACCGCCGTCCCAACTCACGCCGACGACGGCGAGAAATCCGTGCTCGGCGGGCTCCTGTCCCGGGCGCTCTCGACCCCGTCGTCGCGGGTGGCGATCGGCGCGGTGGACGGCGCGCTCTCTTCGGATGCCACGATCCGCGACGTGGCGGTGAGCGACCGCGACGGCGTCTGGCTGAAGCTCGACCGGGCCCGGATCGTCTGGCGCCGGCTCGCTTTGCTGTCGGGACGGCTGGAGGTGGACAGCCTCGAGATCGGGCGGCTCGAGGTCCTGCGCCGGCCGATTCCCGGGCCGACCCCGCCGGAGGCCAAGCCCGACGGCAAGCTGCTGCCCGACCTGCCCGTGAAGGTCGAGATCAAGGGGTTCAAGCTGGCCGAGCTGGTGCTGGGCGAGCCCGTCGCCGGTCAGCCGGCGCGGCTCTCGGCGGAGGGCAAGGCCCGGCTCGGGGCGGCCAGCGAGGGGCTCGACCTGCAGGCCAGGGCCCAGCGCCTCGACGCCGCCGGGCGCTTCCTGCTTTCCTTGGTCTACGTGCCGGAGGGCGACAAGCTGGAGCTGAGAGCCAATCTCGTCGAGCCGGCCGGCGGCCTGCTGTCGAAGGCGGCCAACGTCCCCGGCACGCCGCCGATCGATTTCGATCTGGCCGGCACCGGCACGCTGGACGCCTGGAACGCCCGGCTCGATTTCGCCGCCGGCCCGGATATCGGCGCCAAGGGCGGCGCCAAGATTTCCCGGATCGGCGCCGAGCGCCGGCTGGCGCTCGACCTCGCCGCGCGGATCGAGGGCCTGGTGCCGGGGCCGGCCGCCTCCGTTTTCGCCGGCACGACCAAGCTCGACGGCAGCGTCGCCTTCGCGGATAGCGGCGCCTTCCGGATCGACCGGCTGGAACTGACCTCGCGCACCGCGCGGCTCGCCGCCGGCGGCAGCCTGACCAAGGACCGGATCGCCGACCTGACGTTGCAGGCCCGGGCCCTGCCCACCGAGGGCGCGGTGACCAAGGCCGGCGATGCCGAGATCGAGAAGCTGGTCTTCGATGGCAGCGTGAAGGGTCCGCTCACCGCGCCGACGGTGCGGGGCAACCTCGACGCGGCCGGCCTGCGCAGCCGCGAATCGGCGCTGGAGCGCGTCGAGGCGCGCCTCGGGGTCGATCCGCAGGGCGACCCGTCGGCCCAGCGCTTTGCCATCACGGCGGACGGCAAGGTCGAGGGATTGCGGCTGGCAGATCCGGCCCTGCGCCGGGCGATCGGCAGCCGCGCGCAGCTGACCCTGCGGGCCGCCTCCGGGCCGGACGGGGTGATCGACGTCGCGAGCCTCCGGGTCGAATCCGACACCGCCAAGGCGAGCTATGCCGGCCGCGTCGGCCAGAACACCCTCGCCGGCACGCTGGACGCCGCCCTGCCGGATCTCGCCGTGTTCTCCGGCCTTGCCGGGCGCGGGCTCGCCGGCAGCCTCGACGCCAAGGCGCGGCTCAGCGGCGATCCGGCCCGCAAGGCGCTGGCGGCCGACCTCACCGTGACCAGCGCCGGCCTCGCCACCGGGATCGCGGCGGCCGACCGGGTGCTCGGCCGCGCCCCGACGCTCCAGGGCCGGGTGTCGCAATCCTATGACGGCTACGGCTTCGACCACCTGCGCCTGGAGGGCTCCGGCCTGACCGCGACCCTGCAGGGCGAGGCGACCTCGGCCGCCGCGGACGTGACCGGACGGGTCGACCTCAAAAGCCTTGCCGACCTCGACGGCCGCCTGACCGGCCGCGCCGGCATCGACGCGCGCATGACCGGCTCCCTGGAGCATCCGCTTCTGGCCGCGACAGTCACGGCGCCGTCGGCGACCGCGGACGGAAAGCCGATCCGCGACCTGCGCGCCGAGGCCGTCCTCAGCGACGCGCTGCTCGCGCCCGACGGCACCCTGAAACTGTCCGGCGAGGTTGCCGGCAAGGCGCTGCGCGGCGGCGCCCATGTCGCGAAGGCCGGGGCCGACTGGGTGCTCGACCGGCTCGACCTCGATCTCGGCTCCGTCTCCGTCTCGGGCAACGCGATCGCGGCGGCCGAGACCTGGCTGTCGGCCGGAACGCTCTCGGTGAAGGCGGGCGACCTCGCCGACATCTCCCCGCTGGCCCCGGAGCCCCTGGCCGGGCAGCTCGACGCTACGGTGAACCTCGCCCGCGACGGCGGCCGTCAGGACGCGGCGATCCGGGCGACCGGTGCCGCCCTGCGCTACGGCGCTTACGGGCTCAACCGCCTCGACGCCGACCTGAAGGGCCGCGACCTGCACGCCCACCCGGTCCTCGACGGGCGCCTCGACGCCGAAAGGCTGCTGGCCGCGGGTCAGCAGATCGATACGGTGCGGCTAGCCGCGCTCAGCAGCCCGGCGGGCAGCGACGTGACGCTCACCGCCAAGGCGCGCGGCTTCAACCTCGACGGGGCGGTCCGGCTCGTGCCGGCCGACGACACGCGCATCGACATCCAGCGTCTGTCCGCCGCTCGCGGCGGCGACCACTTCGCCCTGACCGGTCCGGCCAGCATCACCCTGCGCGACGGCGGCGCGGTGATCGACGGATTGTCGATCGCGGCCGGCTCCGGCCGGGTGACGGTCTCGGGCCGGGCCGGCCAGGCGCTCGATCTCAAGGTGGCGATCCGCGCGCTGCCGCTGTCGCTCGCCCGGATCGCCGCGCCGGACCTCGCCCTCTCGGGCACGCTGGACGGCGACGCCGACCTGCACGGGCCGGCCGCGAGCCCAGAGGGCCATTACGCACTCACGGTCTCGAAGCTCGTGGCGCCGCAGACCCGCCAGGCCGGCCTGCCGCCGGTGGATGCCAGCGCCAAGGGCACCCTGTCGGACGGGCAGGCCAGCCTCGACGGTCGGGTCACGGCCGGGAAGGGCGTCGCCCTGACCGTGGCAGGTTCCCTGCCGGTGGAGGCCGGCGGTCCGCTGAACCTGCGCGCCCGCGGCACCCTCGACGCGTCGCTCGCCAACACGCTCCTGAGCGTCGGCGGCCAGAGCGTCACCGGGCGGATCGCCGTCGACGGCGGCGTGACCGGCACCCTCGCAGCGCCCCGGGCCCAGGGCTCGGCCGTGCTCACCGGCGGCAGCTTCACCGACCCGCTCAACGGCATCCGTCTCACCGATATCGACGGCCGCGTCACCGGCCGAGGCGACAGCCTCGTGGTCGAGCGGCTGACGGCCTCGGCCCGCAACGGCGGCCGCCTCTCGGTGACCGGCCGGGTCGCCCTGGAGCCGGATTTTCCGGGTCAGTTCCACGTCACCGCCGACAGGGCCGAGCTGGTCTCCAGCCCGCTGATGACCGCGGTGTCGAGCGTCGATCTCAACCTCTCCGGGCCGCTCGCCCGGACGCCGCGCATCACCGGCCGGGTCGATGTCGTGTCGATCGACGTGGCCGTGCCCGACCGCCTGCCCGCCACGGTCAGGCCGCTGCCGGGAGTCCGCCACGTCAACACCTCGCCGGAGGCCCGGGCGCGGCTGGCCCAGCGGGCCGACCGGAAGGCGGCAGGGAAGCCCGGGCGGCGCGCGACCAAACCCGCCGTGCCGTTCGACGCCACCCTGGACGTGCGGATCGATGCGCCGAGCCGGATCTTCGTGCGCGGGCGCGGCATCGACGCCGAGCTCGGCGGGTCGCTCCGGGTCACCGGCACGTCGCGATCGCCGAACGCGGTGGGTGGCTTCGGCCTGCGGCGCGGGGTGTTCCAGCTCGTCGGCCAGCGCCTGGATTTCAGCCGCGGCAACCTGACCTTTGCGGGCAGCCTCGCCACCCCGGCCCTCGACTTCGCCGCCGAGACCAAGGCCGGCGACGTCACCGCCAGGGTGGCGGTGAGCGGCTTCGCCGACGCGCCGCAATTCACCCTGACCTCCGACCCGGTGCTGCCGCAGGACGAGATCCTGTCGCGCCTGCTGTTCAAGAAGGCGGCCGGCGGGCTGTCGCCGTTCCAGGCCCTGCAGCTCGCCCAGGCGGTGGCGCAGCTGTCGGGCGGGGCCGCCGGCCCGGACGTGTTCGAGCAGGCCCGCAAGGGGCTGGGCCTCGACAGCCTCGACGTGTCCACGGGCGCGAGCGGCGGCCCGGCGCTCGGGGCCTCGCGCTACATCTCGGACCGGGTCAGCGTCGGCGTGAAGGCCGGGGCCAATCCGGCCGACACGGCCGTGGGGGTGGATGTCGACGTCACCCGCCGGATCAAGCTGAAGGGCGAAGCCGGCAGTGACGGCCGGACCAGCCTGGGGGTGGGGGCGGAATACGAGTGGTAGGGGCGAGGGCGCACCGGACGTCTGTCTTCGTTTCGCGATCTGCCTGAACCATTCGATCATCCTCGCAGTCATCCCGGGGCCGCGTAGCGGAGCCCGGGATCCAGAGCCGCCGACAGGTGAAGGTCTTGCACCGGCGGCGTTTCTGGATCCCGGGCTCGCCTGCGGCGCCCCGGGATGACGGAGCGATCGATTTTGCCGTAGGCGCACACCGGCGCGACGCCGAGCGGTAAGAAACTCTCGTCCCCTCGATCCCGCCGTATCGCCGCGATCGACCAATGATCGGTGCGAACTCCACCACACCGCGGCGCGGTTTCGCGTTCAAAATCCCCATCGGCTCAAACACCTCGGCCGAAGATCCGTTGGCCGGCCGGGCCAAGTCTGCTTAGGTGTCGAAGCAAGCGGCGCGATCAGCCGGAATCCGGGCGGGAAACACGAAGGGCGATGGACGACCTGTTCGAGACGGACGACAATCTTCCCGTGCCCGAGGGCGGCTTCCTGCGGATGCTGCCTATCATCAACCGGCGCGGCCTCCATGCCCGGGCCTCGGCGAAGTTCGTCCAGACCGTCGAGCGGTTCGACGCCGCCGTGACCGTGACCCGGGCCGGCGAGACGGTGGGCGGCCGCTCGATCATGGGCCTGCTGACGCTCGGCGCCGCCATGGGCACGCGCATCGCCGTCACCGCGGTCGGCCCGGATGCGGAGACCTGCCTCGACACGATCGAGGCGCTGCTCGCCAACCGCTTCGGCGAGGACGAGTAGGCCGGCTCAGGTCTCCTTGCCGGGCCAGGTGCAGAGGTCCGAGACCGGGCAGCGCGTGCAGGCGGGCTTGCGGGCCGTGCAGGTGTCGCGCCCGTGCCGGAACAGCCAAATATGGGCGCCGTCCTTGAACCGCTCGGGCACGGCCTGGGCGAGCCCGTCGGCCACCGCGTCCACCGTGGTGCCTTGGGCCAGCGGGATCCGGTTCGAGACCCGGAACACGTGGGTGTCTACCGCGATCACCGGCTCGTGGAAGGCGAAATTCGCCGTCACCTCGGCGCTCTTGCGGCCGATCCCCGGGAGCTTTCGCATCTCGGCCGCGCTGCGCGGCACCGCGCCGCCGTAGGTCTCGATCAGGGCCGCCGACAGCTTGACGATGTTGCGCGCCTTGGACGGCCCGAGCCCCACCGGGCGGATGATCTCGGTGATCTGCGCCGCGCCGAGATCCAGCATCCCGGCCGGGTCCGTGACCCGGGCGAACAGCGCGTCGGCGATGCGCGCCACCGTCGGGCCGGTGGATTGCGCCGAGAGCAGCACGGTCACCAGCAGCCGGAACGGATCGGTGTCGTCGAACCCGGCCTTCGGGTCCGGATCGGCCGCGGCGAGCCGCGCCAGCACGGCCTCGACCCGGCCAACCTCACCCGGCTGCGGCGCGGCGCGGGCCTTGCTCCGTCGCTGTGCGGGCCGGAGGCCGTGGGTTGTGTCGCGCGTCATGGCCAGCAGCTAGGGCCGGGACGGCCGGCCCGACACGCGGCGGATTGACGGCCCCTCTCAGCCCCGCACCCGGCGCCAGGCCACGGGGCCTGCGCCGGGGCCGAAGGTGCCGGCCGCGAATCCCTCGACCCGGCGCAGGAATGCCGACCGGAGGGCGCCGCTCCGGGCCGAGAGCCGGCCCCAGATGTTTTCGGAGGCGCCGGCCGGCTCGCGATCCGCGACGACCGGCACGGCGACCTCGGGCGGCGCCCAGCCCTCGGGCCGCACGCCGAGCAGGTTCTCGGCCGGGATCGCCCGCGGCCGGCGGGGGCGATCCGCCGCCCGGGCGGGAGCGGCGGGCCGACCCGCGCGACCGAGCGCCGCCAGCCGTGTGCGGATCGCCCGGTCGACCGCCGCAGCGGCGTCGGCATCGAGCAGGACGGGGGCCGCTTGGACGGTGAGAGCATCCCGGCTCCAGACGAGGACGAGCACCGGGCGCGGCCGGTCCGACGCGGGTTGCCGGGCCGTCGTCCCGGGAAGGCCGCCCTGTATCACGGTGAAGCGTCGCGCCATCGCCTGTCCCGACCTCTCGACCAATCGTCCCATTCCGGGACGGCGGGGCGCCCCGGAGGCGCCGTTCGGGGCAATGGCTTCAAGGACGGTGCCGCCGGGCAGCTCAGCTCCCGGGGATCGCCAGCGGGTTGTCGGTCAGCGCCGCGGCGTCGGGCGCGTCCACGCGTGGGCGGCCCAGGAAGGCGTCCCAGAGGCGCTGGACGAAGGCCGGGTCGAGGTCGCGCAGGATCAGGACGAGGCGGGAGGTGTGGTCGGGATCGGGCCAAGCCGGCAGGGTCAGGGGGGCGTGGAACACGTGCTGGACCCCGTGGACCACGATCGGGCGCTCCGGGTCGTCGGCCAGCGCCACGATCCCCTTGAGCCGCAAGAGCTTCGGCCCGTGGCCGGAGCGCAGCAGGTCCATGAACATCTCGAAGGCCGGCCGCGGCACCGGCGCGGCGCTGGTGAGGCACAGGGCCTGGATCGCCGCGTCGTGGCGGTTCACGTCGCCGGGGTGGTGGTGCGCGTCCTCCATGGCCGCGTCGCCGAGCCAGGCACGCACGTCGGCGCCCTTGCCGTCGAGGCCGAACAGCCCGCCGAGCAGGTCCTCGGCCGCCGCATCCGGCGGCAGGATCGGCGCTGCCGGGTTGAGGGCGGCGAGCCGCGCCCGGATCCCGGCGGTGTCGTCGGCGAGGTCGGCCTTGGTCAGCACGATCCGATCGGCCACCGCGGCCTGGCGCACGGCCTCCGGATGGGCATCGAGGGAGGCAGCGCCGGTCACCGCATCGACCACCGTCACCACCGCCTGCAGCCGGTACCGGAGCACGAGATAGGGGTGGTAGATCAGCGCGTGCAGGATCGGCGCCGGGTCGGCGAGGCCGGTGGTCTCGATTACCACCCGGCGGAACGGCTTGATCCGGCCGTTGTCGCGCTTGCGCAGCAGGTCTTCGAGGGTCGCGATCAGGTCGCCGCGCACCGTGCAGCACAGGCAGCCGGCGCCGAGCAGGACCATGTCCTCGTCGATCGTCTCGATCAGCAAGTGGTCGAGGCCGATCTCGCCGAACTCGTTGACGATCACCACCGTGTCGGCGAGCGCCGGATCGCGCAGCAGCCGGTTGAGCAGGGTGGTCTTGCCGGCCCCCAGGAAGCCGGTGAGCACGGTGAGCGGGATCGGCTCCGGGCGGCGCGGATCCGGGGCGGGCGAGGCGGTCAGGGACATGACCGCGCAGATGGGGGTTTTCGGGGACGGAGGCAACGCGCCGGGGCGCGATGCCGGGAGGCCGCTACTCCTCGGCGGTCGCCTTCTTGGCCGGCGCCTTCTTCACCTCGGCCTTCTTGCCCTCGGGCTTGGCCGGCGCCTTGTGGGCGGCGGGCTTCGAGAGGCCCTTGCCGGGCTTGGCCTCCGGCATGCCGGGCGTCTCCGCCGACGACGTATAGGCGCTGGCGCTGCGCGGCAGGCCATGGGCCGGCTTCGCGGCGATTTTCGAGGCCGGCTTGGCCGCGGCCTTGGCGGCGCTGGCGGCCTTGGCCTGCTCCAGCCGGGCCTCGCGGGCCTGCTTGGCAGCCTGCAGCGCGGCCTCGCGCTTGGCCTTGGCGGCTTCGAGCTTGGCGGCCCGCGTGTTGGCGGCGGCCGTCTTCTGGGCGTTCTCCTGCGCCTCGAGGATCTGCTGACCCTCGGCCGGGTTGCGGCCGATCCAGACCGCGATCGGCTGGAGCGGCGCCCGGGGCGGGAGCGTCCGGGCGCGCAGAGCCGGGCTGGAGAAGGCGGCCATGGCGAGCGCCGGGGAATTGGCCGCGGAGCCGCCGATCAGCTGCGCCGCCGAGCCGGGGGCGCTGACCGCGCCGGGGCCGTCGTCGATCGCCGGGGGCTTCTTGCCGCCGCAGACGAAGGGACGCATGTCCGGCGGCGCGCCGAGCGCCGAGGCCGGCAGGGCGTCGAGGGTCGGGCTGGTCCAGCCGGCGCTCTGGGTGAAGGCGTAATCGAACAGGTCGGCGGCCTTCACGTCGCGCTCGCGCGGGCTCGGCTGGCCCATCACGACGGTGATGACCCGGCGGCCGTTGCGCGAGGCGGTCGCGACCACGTTGAAGCCGCCCGAGCAGATGAAGCCGGTCTTCATGCCGTCGGCGCCGGGATAGCGCCCGAGCAAGCCGTTGTGGTTGGCCATGACCGCCCGGCCGAACTGGATCGCCGAGATCGAGAACAGGTCGTGGGAATCCGGGAAGTCGCGGATCAGCGCCCGGGCCAGCACGGCCATGTCGCGGGCCGAGGTCCACTGGCGCGGATCGGGCAGGCCGTTGGGATTGGTCCAGCGGCTGTCGCGCATGCCGATCCGCTGCGCGGTCTCGTTCATCAGGTCGGCGAAGCCCTCGATCGAGCCGCCGAGATTCTCGCCGATCGCGTAGGCGATGTCGTTGGCCGACTTGACCATGATGATCTTGAGGGCGTTGTCGAGGGTGAGCTGCGTCCCCGGCTTGAAGCCCATCTTGGAGGGCGGCTCGGAGGCCGCCGCCGTCGAGATCGTGATCATCGAATCGAGCGAGACCTTGCCCTGCCGCACCAGGTCCAGGGCGACGTAGGTGGTCATCAGCTTGGTGATCGAGGCCGGGTACCAGGGATCCGTCGGCGCCTGGGAATAGATCACCTTGCCGGAATCGACATCGACCACGAGGATCGGTGCGGTGACCGCGTTGGCGGCCTGGATCCCGATCAGGCTCGTGCCGAGAAGACCCGTCATCGCCGCGAGTCCGACGGTCACGCGCCGGAGGAGTGAAGAGGACATTCGAGCCCGACTCGTCAGAGGATCGCCAGGGTCGGCACCGCGAGGCACCGCTCTTCCGGCCGGCCGGCCGGGATTCGCGCAGCCCGGACCGCCGGGGCGGCCATCGTGCTGCATCACGGCATCAACGTCTCCACCGTGGCAAGAGCAAGGCGAGACACAACCGCGGGGCTGCGCCGCCTGGTTGTCGGTGGTCCGGGAGGCCCGCGCCGCTTATGTGCGGGATCACGGTCGAGCGAAAAGGTTTCGGGGACACGGTGGCTTACGCGGTCAAGGAGATTTTCCACACCCTTCAGGGGGAGGGCGCCCAGGCGGGACGGGCCGCGGTGTTCTGCCGATTCGCCGGCTGCAACCTCTGGTCCGGGCGCGAGGCGGATCGCGCCGCGGCGGCCTGCCGGTTCTGCGACACCGATTTCGTCGGCCTGGACGGGGAGGGCGGCGGCCGCTTCGCGGATGCGACGGCGCTGGCGGACGCCATCGCCCGGACCTGGGCCGGGGGGCCGGAATGCCGCTACGTGGTGTTCACCGGCGGCGAGCCGCTGCTCCAGCTCGATTCCGCGCTGATCGACGCCGTGCACGGGCATGGGTTCGAGATCGCGATCGAGACCAACGGCACCCTGCCGGCGCCTCCGGGCATCGACTGGATCTGCGTCAGCCCCAAGGGCTCCAATCCCCTGGCACAGACGACCGGCCACGAGCTGAAGCTGGTCTATCCCCAGGCCGATGCCGACCCGGCGGATTTCGTCGGTCTCGCCTTCCGGCACCGCTTCCTCCAGCCGATGGACGGGCCGGAGCAGGGCGCCAGCACCCAGGCCGCCATCGCCTATTGCCGCCAGGACGCCCGCTGGCGCCTGTCGCTGCAGACCCACAAGATGATCGGAATCCCGTGAGGGTGCGGCCGGCCGGCGTAGCTCTGCCGTGCGGGCGCATCTCCCCTCGCCCCGCTTGCGGGCAGAGGGGGGACCCGTATCTCGTTCTGGCGTGAACGGGCCGTCCCATCGCCCCCACCCTTCCCATCCCGCTAAAAATCGGGAACGATCCCCGTCACTTTCCCGCCCCTGGACCGGTGCCCTTGAACCTGGACGATCCATCGCCGCTCGCCCACGCCGCACCGGAGGGCATCTGGCCGATCGATCCGGACCCGCGGGTCACGGATCTGCCCGGGCGTCAGCGCTGGACCTTCGGGGGCGGGCGGGCCCGCGCGGCCGAGGTCGCGGGAACCCTGGTCCCGGCGAGCGATGCCCGGATCGCCTATCTGGGCATCCGCCGGGACGGGCAGGGCCGGCCTTTTCCGGCCGCCTTCACGCACTCGCCCGAGACCGGCGCCGCGCTGGGCCCGCCGGTCCCGCTTCCGGCCCCGGACATCCTCGACATCGACCTGGACAGCCTCGCCGACGTGCCGCTGCCGAGCGGCGTGCCGGCGCTGATCCGGGCCGGACACCCGGCCGCGCTGTACCTGTTCCAGGAGAATCTCGGCGCGTTCGCGGAATGGGACGGCCGAAATTTCGTGGGCCACGAACGGCTGCCGCCGCATCCGGTCGGAACCGGCATCACCGCAAGCCGCAGGGGCATCGCCTACGCCACCGCCGAGGTGCTGGTCGGCGTGAAACTGCCGCAACTTGGGCGCGGTCTGGTCCACACCGAGACCCGGGCGGCAGGCCTGCGGTTCCTGTCGGCGCCGTGCTGGCGCGGCGGCGACCTCCTCGTCCTCGGCGAGCGGGGCGGGCGCCTCGTCCTCTGCCGCCTTGCGGCCGAGTCGGACGCCCTCGACCTGCGCGACCTCGGGCGCGCCGCCCCCGATGCGGATTTCGCCGGGCCGTGGATGAACCGGCTCGGCGACGCCGTCTGGACCGGCCCGGACGGGTTCGTCGCCTGCCGGACGCTCGGTGACGAGACCACGGCCACTCCCTGGCCCGGGGGCTTCACGCCGGTCATCGCCCAGGCGCCCTGGCGGGACCGCGCCGACCTGTATCACCAGCTCGGCATGGCGGAGGGCCGCTATCACGTCGCCGCGCTGGCTCCGGATCCGAACCTCCACCGCCTCGACGGGCCGCATCTGGCGGCCAAACCCTGCACCTATTCCGGCGCGGAGCGGTTCGACGTGCCCTGGCAGGCCGCCGAGGAGGTCCTCAATCTCGGCACCCATGCGGGCAACCTGCTGGTGCCCCGCCTGTCGATGGCCCGCGACACGATCCTGCTCGCCCTCGACATTCCCGGTCCGCGCGGCGGTTTCCTGCGCGGCGAGCGCCTGTCGGGGCCGGTGACCGGCCACGTCCTCCACCACGCCCACGGGGCCGGGCTGCGCCGCCTGCCGGTGGGTCTGGCGGTGTCGCGGATCGGCGACGCGCGGGCGCTGTTGCACGACGGCGTGCTCTACCTCTGGAGCCGGTCGGAATGCCGCTGCCACGCCCTGCGGCTGCGCGCGGCATGAGCATGGTCCTGCGGATCTTTCTGATGCTTGTCCTCGCGCTCGGCGGACATGCCCGGGCCGAGGCGCCGGTGCGGCAGGTCTTCCTCGTGCAGGATTCCGGCTGGATGGAGCCGTTCCTGACCGCGGAGGGCTCGCAGTTCCGGCCCCTGGTCGAGGCCCTGGTCGCGGCAACCCGGGTTCCGGGAGCCGATATGGCCGTGGCGACCTTCGACCAGGACGGGCAGGTCCCGGGCCGGCCCTCGCCGCGCATCCTGTATGACGGCGCCTACGACGCCGCGAAGGTCCGGGCGGCGATCGCCTCGATCGACCTGCCGCGCAAGGCCGGCAGCACGGCCTATGCCGATGCGGATTTCAACGGCGCGCTGCTCGGGGCGATCCGCACCGGCCTGCGCGGCCGGGACGGGGTGATCTGGATGGTCACCAACAACAAGAACAGCCCCGGGAACAGCGCCGAGGTCGAGCGCAACACCGCCGCCTTCTACGCGGCCCTGCGCGACTCGGCGGCGATCAGCCGGATCGTCGCCTACCCGGTGCGGATGCCCCTCAAAGGTCGCAACTTCTCGGAGGGCGGGTTCGTCATCTACGGCATCGGCTACGGCGCGGCCGGCGGCCGAGCCCTCGAATCCGCCGTCAGCGCCCCGGCGCTCAAGGCCCTGTTCAGCCACCCGTCGGTGAGCCTGAAGCCGGTGCTGGCCGGCGGCCTGACCTTGCGCTTCGACCGGCTCGACACCGGCGGCTTGCAGGCCGGGTTGGAGAACGGCGTCCTGATCGTGAGCGGGGCCGATGCCGCCGCCGGCACCGCCCTGCGGCTGACCGCCCATCTGCGCAACGGCCTCTACCCGCAGCGCGTCGCGGCGGCCCGGCTCGCCCTGAGCTGGAGCGAGGTCGGCACCGAGGCGGGGCTGGCCCAGGCCGCGGTCTCGCCCGCCGAGATCGCCGACCTGGCGCCGCAGGCCGAGAGCGGGCCGCTCTCCGTGGTGCTGACCCTGCCGCCGATTCCGCGCCCGAGCGGCCTCGCCGGATTGCTCTCCGACGGCCGCACCGTGGATGGCACCCTGACTCTGCGGCTCGCGGACTTGCGCCTGGCGCTGGATCCGGCCTTCCTGGAACGGGTGCGGCCGATCTTCGGCAGCGGGTTGTTGTCCGGGGACCAGATGGGCGGGCCGGTCGGGGATGCGCGTGCGGTGGAGGGCCGGCTGCCCGGCCTGTTCCGCGACTATCGCGGCGTCTCGGAAGCGTCGGTGAGCCTGCCGGTGCGGATCGAGGCGGCGTTCTCGCCCTGGCCGCTGATCGCCGCCGCCTCCGCCGCCCTGGCGCTGGCCGCCGCGGCCGGCCTCGGGGCCCTCGCACTCGCCCGGGCGCGGGTCCAGACCGTGATGCTCGGCACCGTCCCGAAGCGGGTGAGCCTCCGGCCGTACCGCACCCAGACCCTGCGCGCCCCCGACGGCAGCCGCTGGCAGGTGCGGGCGGGGCTGTGGGGGCCGGCCCGCGCCACCCGCCTGCAGGAGCCCGAACCCGGCGCATGATTCCTTTGCATCTCGACCGCCTGGGGCCTCCCGGGCTCGTTCACGTCCAGGCCCGGACCGGGCAGGATTTCACCATCCCCGCCCCGCAGAACCCGGCCCCGCAGGCCGATCCGATCCAGACCGCGCCGGCCCCCACCGGGACGAGCACCGGGGCGAACCCGTTCAGCACCCTCGAACGGGGGCCGACCACCACGGAATTCGCGCTCGGCGCCGCCGCCCTGGTGGTTCTGGCGGTGCTGTTCCTGTTCGTCCGCCAGGGCGTGCGCACCCACCTGATCAACCGCCGGGCGACGCTGGACGCCGCCAACGGTGCGAGCTGGATGCTGTTCTCGGCGCTGATGCTCACCGCCGCGATCCTGGTCAGCGCCACGGTCGGCCGGCTCTGGCAGGCCTGGGCCGGGCTCGCGGCCGGCTTCGCCCTCTGCCTCGTGCTGTTCGGCGCCGCCCTGGTGCTGTTCCTGCGCGCACCCGAACGGAGGCGCTGAGACCATGGCTGACGCCCGGCCCGCCGAGACCGAGACGCTCCTGAAGGTCCGCCCGACCGTGTTCGTGGCGCTCGGCGGCACCGGCATGGAGGTGCTGCTGCGCCTGCGCCGGCGCATCCTCCAGGCCGACTGGAACGGGACGCGGATCAGCGCCCTCGATCAGTTCCCGGCCGCGTCCTTCCTCTACTTCGACACCGACACCCTGGAGGCCCGCGAGGCCGGCCGGGCGGCCGCCACCGACGCGCTCTCGGCCAAGGTCGCGTTCCGCGAGGGCGAGACCCTGCAGAAGGCGGTCAACCTCGCTCGCTACCAGGCCGAGCGGCGCAGCTACCCGCATATCGATTCCTGGCTGCCCGCCCGGGACCTGTCGCGCATCGACGCCTCGAAGGGCGCGGGGCAGATCCGCGCCATCGCGCGGCTGCTGTTCTTCGACGAGGTGCGCAGCTTCATGGACCGGCTGACCGCCAAGGCCGGCGCGGTGCTGGCCAACGTCTCGAACGAGGCGCAGCTGCGCGCGCTCGGCCTCGACACCGCCACGGACCTGCGCGTCGTCGTGGTGGCGTCGGTGGCCGGCGGCACCGGCTCGGGGGCGGTGATCGATGCCGGCTACGCGATCTCCTCGCTGGAGACGCCCAAGCGACCGGACGCGGTCGATCTCTTCCTCGTCCTGCCCTCGGGCTATGTCGGCGCCAACAAGGACCGGGTCTTCGCCAACGGCGTCGCGACCCTGTCCGAGCTCGAATACGCCATGCGCGGCAATCCCGAGCCGCCCTATGTCGAGAGCTGGGGCGACCATGCCCGGGTCGCCCGCGGGGTCGAGCGGCCGTTCAGCGACGTCTACCTGTTCGACACCCAGAACCTCGCCGACCAGCGCACCGCCGCGATCGGCGACCTCTACGACATGATGGCCGACGTGCTGTTCGAGGATTTCGGCAATTCCGAATTTTCGGGCCGCAAGCGCTCGACCGGCGTCAACCAGACTCAGCACAAGATGCGCAAATGGGCGCCGCCGAGCCCGGACCGCGCCGGCCGCGCCGCCCTGTTCTCCCTGAACTACTCGGCCCTCGGCCAGGCCGTGCTGGCCACACGCGGCAGCCTCGAATTCGAGGAGCACGCCGCCCGGGCGGGTCTGGGCATGGTCGAGGCGTTCTTCGGCGTCGCCCGGGGGCAGGGGGAGCGCCACATCCCCACGGTCGAGGAGCGCGACCGCTTCGCCGCCGACCGGCTCGCCCTGCGCTTCTCCGCCTTCGAGGCCTTCCCGAAGGTGCTGCGCCCGGCGCCCCCCGGCATCCCCGAATACGACCTCGTCGGCACGCTGCTGCAACGGGCGGACGGCTCCTCGATCCAGGAATCGGTGGCGCTCGGCGTCGAGGAGGCGGTGGACGCGATCCGGACCGAGATCGCCAGCCCCCGGGACTGGGCGCCGAACCTGCGCAAGGAGGCCGAGCGCCTGCGCGACGACATCCTGGGCCGCACCGGCTCGGGCGCCGCCTACGGCCCCCGCGGCGCCGAGGTGCTGGACGTGCGCGCCAAGCTCGAGGCGGCCTGGCTCTCCGACCAGGACGGCGCGCTGCCCGCCGCCCTCTACCGCCTGCTCGACGACCAGGAGCGCGGCGGCCTCGACTACGCCCGGGCGCTGATCGAGGGTGTGAAGGAGCTGGTCGAGGCCGATGGCGGCGCGCTCGCCCGTCTCAATGCCGCCGCCGACACCTATGCGCGGCTCGCCGACGAGATGCTGGCCGAGCATTTTTCCGCCTCGCTCAGCCGGCTCGACCAGGTCCGTCCCGGCCTGATCTTCTCGCACCGGCGCGACGCCGAGCGCTACCTGGAGCAGGCCCGGGAGGATCTGCGCGGCTCCTGCGTCCTGCGCATCCGTTCGGTGGCCGCCCGCGAGGCGGCCGAGCTGCTGCGCCGGGTCTCGGCCAAGCTCGGCACCCGGACCGGGCGGGATCCGGAGACCGGCGCCGCCCGCTACGACGGCCTGCTCGGCGCCCTGAACCAGGGCCACGAGGATGTCGGCCGGCTGATGCGCGAGCTGCGTCTCGACATCGCCGAGATCCGCAATGCCATCGAGCGCCCCTCGGGCGGCACCTTCCTGGTCCTGCCCTCGGGCGACCTGCCGGACAAGATCGCGGTCGCGCCCGCCGAGCAGCTGGCCTGGGCCCGGGAGGCGTTCCGGGCCTATGGCGGCTCCCGGGCGATCTTCGCGCTGCTGCGCGAGGAAGACACCCGCGCCGACCTGCTCAACGCGGTGCGCGACATGGCCCGGCGCCGGCTCGGGCCGCACCGCGCCCGCATCCCCTCGGCGCTCGACGCCCTGCGGGAGTTGCCCCCCGCCCGGCAGCGCGAGACCCTGGAGCTGATGCTGCTGCGCTGCATGCCCTGGATCTACGCGCGCTTCGACGCCTTCAGTCCGGGCGGCGACCAGTTCAAGACGATCCTGGCGGTGGAGGGCGCGCGCGCCTTCCAGGCCGAGTTCGGCCCGATCCTCCGGGCGAGCCTGCCGCCGGTGCTCGGCGCCGGCGAGATCGGCTTCCTCGAATCGAGCCAGCGCGGCCGGATCGTCTGCTACTGCGAGCTGTCCGGCGTGCCGCTCGACGTGCTCGGCCCCCTGCGGCGCGACTGGCGCAACGCCTACGCGCAGGAGCTCGACCGCCTCGACGCGATCCCGCTCCACAACCACAAGGACTATCTGCGCTTCCCGGACCCGGTCGCCCCCTCGGCCGAGGAATCCGACGCCCTGCGCGAGACCCTGTCGCTGTTCCTGCGCGCGGTCTGCCTCGGCCTGCTCCAGCGCGCGCCGGAAACCGGGCTGTGGCGCTTCGCCTTCGAACCGGGGGATTGGCGCAGCGTCGGCTCGGAGCGGACCCTGCGGCGCAAGCTGTTCGACCGGGTTCAGCGCGCGGCGATCGCGGCCCAGCTCGCCGAGGCCGAGGCGGCCCTGTCGCCGGTCCAGAACCTCGCGATGGCGGCGCTCTTCGCCTGGACCGCCAAGCGCGCCTACGCGCCCCGGCGCGAGACGGTGAATTTCGACGCCGAGGCCCGGGTCGGCGGGATCGGCCACGCGGTGGCGGACGCGCTGAGCCGGCGCTGGCGCCAGGGCGCCGTCGAGGCCGGCGGCCTGCCGGGCGATCCGGACCGGCTGTTCGACGCGTTCCTCGCCCAAATCGACGCCTGGACGAAGCCGATCCCGGGCAGCCTCGCCGACGTGCCCGCCGAGGAGGCCAACCGCGACCCGGCCGACCCGCCAGCCCTGCGGGCCGTGGACAAGCGCGTGATCGAGCCCGCTTCCTTCACCACGGAGGGGCTGCTGCGGCTCGCCAACCCGGCCGCGTCCGCCCCGCCGCCACCGCCGCCGGCCGCGCTCTTCTACGTCTACCGGGACACGGTCGAAGGCCCGTTCCCGCTTTCCGAACTGGCCGCCCAGGCGCGCGCCGGCACCCTGAGCGCAGCCACCCAGATCCACCCGCAGGGCGGAGCCTGGATCGCCGCCGGCGACCACCCAGCGCTCGCCCCGCTCCTGGCACCACCGCCGCCACCGCCTCCGGCTCGCTGAACGCGCATGCGGTTGGCGACGGTGTGGTCAACGGTCTCACGCGGGCCACACCGTCATTGCGAGCGCAGCGAAGCAACCCAGTGTAGCCCCACATCTTGAGAACGCGCGCTGCCCTCGGTTGCTTCGCTGCGCTCGCAATGACGGCGGTGGCGCTCAGCCACGCATCGCCAAAACCTGCGCCCGCGCCGCCCGGATCGCCGAGCGGGCGAAGCGACCGTTCACCAGCGTGGGATCGGGTTCATCGCCATCCAGCACAGTCCGTCGAAGCGCCGTGAGGGCCGGGTCGCCCCAGGCGTCGAGCAGGCGCCCGAAGGCGAGATGGCGGGCGGCATCGAAGCCGGCCCGGCGGTCGGCCGCGTCCTTGGCGGGATGCGCCGGATGGAGCGCCGCGCAGGGCACGAGGCCGGTCGGGATCGGCGCGGTCGCCGCATGGGTCCGGCCGAGACGCAGGAGTTTGGGCAGGATGTGGCTGTGCGGCCCGGGGGCGCTCGCGCCGCCGGCCGGCGGGATCGGCGTGTAGACCTCGATCCGGCCGAACCGGGCCAGGAACACCCGGTGCGGGCTCGCCGCCACGAGCATCGGCCCGATCGGGTTGCCGGGCGCGAAGACCGGCCGGCCGGCGGCGGCCCGCAGGGCGTCGATCAAGCCGGGATCGGCCACGCGCAGGCAGGCATCGACCGCCCGAAGCCGGAGGCCGAGATCGAACAGGATCGCCCCGCGATCCTGCACCCGCGCGGCCGCCGCGTCGGGCCCGAGCTCCGTCAGCACCGCGCGCCGGCCCATGGTGCAATCCGCCTCGGGCAGGCACAGGGCGACCGCCTGGCTCCAGCCGCCGGTGAAACCGGTCTCGTAGGCGAACGGCACCAAGTCCGGTGACGCGGTGAGCGCGATCGCGCCCCGCGGGGTCGCAAGCCCGATCCGGCCGTCCTCGCGGATCGCCACGGGCTCGGCCGGATCCCGCGCGAAGGCCGCCACCGCCCCGTAGGCGCCGAGGCTCCAGGCACAGGCCGGGTCGGCGATGTGGTCGCGCAGCAGGGACTCAACCGATCCGCCCGTCATCGGCGCCCCATAACGCAAGACCAGCCCTGGCAAAAACCGCTCGGGCGAACATCCCCGCAGGCAACACGCCTTGACACGGCCGGCGAATGACCGGAAGTCGCGGGTCGATCATCGAGGTTGTTCTCGGCGGGGCGGGCGCGATGCCCGGGACGACCGAGGCGGAGATGTCCGCGGGGCTAGCCGACGGCATCCGCGGGGAGGGACGCGCTGGCATGGACGTGATCGAGACCGAGATTCCGGACGTCAAGCGCATCAAGCCGAAGCGCTTCGGCGACAGCCGCGGCTGGTTCTCGGAGACGTTCCGGGTCGACGCGATGGAAAAGGCCGGGATCACGACGCCGTTCGTGCAGGACAACCAGTCCTTCTCGGCGCCGCAGGGCACGATCCGCGGCCTGCATTTCCAGATCGCCCCGCAGGCGCAGGCCAAGCTGATCCGGGTGCTCCAGGGCGCGATCCTCGACGTGGCGGTGGATATCCGCAGCGCCTCGCCGACCTTCGGCAAGTTCGTCGCCGTGACGCTCGACGCGGAGAGCGGCGAGCAGCTCTACATCCCGCACGGCTTCGCCCACGGCTTCTGTACCCTGACCCCCGACGTCATGGTCGCCTACAAGGTCGACGCCTATTACAGCCCCGAGCACGACCGGGCGCTGGCCTGGGACGATCCCGAGATCGGGATCCCGTGGCCGGTCTCCGGCGCGGCCGCGATCCTATCCGACAAGGACCGCCGCGCGCCGAAGCTCGCCGACCTCGGCCAGGTGTTCTGAACGGCGTTTCCAGCCGCCCCGCGGCCGGGCCGTATTTTCGTCACGCCGGGCGGTCTTTAGCTGCCGGCAGCTCATTTTCATCCGCGATCGATCCGAAGGGGACCCGCCATGCGCATTCTCGTGACCGGAGGCTGCGGCTTCATCGGCTCGGCGCTGGTGCTGCATCTCGTCAACGATCTCGGCCACGAGGTCTGCACCCTCGACGCGATGACCTACGCGGCCAACCCGATCTCCCTGGCGTCGCTGGCCGACAACCCGCGCCACCGCCTCGTCGAGGCCGATATCTGCGACCGCGCCGCCGTGCAGGCCGCCATCGCCGACTTCAAGCCGCAGGCGGTGATGCACCTGGCCGCCGAGAGCCATGTCGACCGCTCGATCACCGATCCGGGCGCCTTCGTGCGCACCAACGTCATCGGCACCCAGACCATGCTGGACGGGGCGCGAGGCTATTACGAGGCCCTGCCGGAGGCGGAGAAGACGACCTTCCGGTTCCTGCACGTCTCCACCGATGAGGTCTACGGCTCGCTGCCGCCGGACGCGTTCTTCACCGAGGACAGCCGCTACGACCCGCGCTCGCCCTACTCGGCCTCGAAGGCCGCCTCCGACCATCTGGCGCGCGCCTGGCACGAGACCTACGGGCTGCCGGTGCTGGTAACCAATTGCTCGAACAATTACGGGCCGCGGCACTTCCCGGAGAAGCTGATCCCGCTGATGATCCTCAACGCCCTCGAGGGCAAGAAGCTGCCGGTCTACGGCGACGGGCTGAACGAGCGCGACTGGATCCATGTCGAGGACCACGCCAAGGGCCTGGTCGCCGTGCTGGAGCGCGGCCGCATCGGCAACACCTACCTGCTCGGCGGCCGGGCGGTGCGCAACAACCTCGCGGTGGTGAAGGCGCTCTGCGCGGCCTTCGACCGGCTGCGGCCCGAGAACGGCCCGCACGAGCGGCTGATCAGCTTCGTCACCGACCGGCCCGGCCACGACCGGCGCTACGCCATCGACTGCACCAAGGCCGAGACCGAGCTCGGCTGGCGGCCGCAGAAGACCTTCGAGCAGGCCCTGGAGGAGACCGTGGCCTGGTATCTCGACAACGAGAGCTGGTGGCGCCCGATCCGCGAGGGCCGCTACACCGGCGAGCGCCTGGGGCTGACCCGCTGATGGACATTCTGGTCCTCGGCGGCGCCGGTCAGGTCGGCACCGAGCTGCAGGCCCTGGCTTGGCCGGGCGGCGTGTCGGTGCACGCGCCGACCCGGGCTGAGCTCGACATCACCGATGCGGGCGCCGTCGCCCGGACCCTGGAGGCGCGCGCCTACCGGGCGGTGATCAACACCGCCGCCTACACCGCCGTCGATAAGGCCGAGTCCGACGTGGTCGAGGCCTGGCGCCTCAACGCGCTCGCCCCGGCGATCCTGGCGGCCGCGACCGCTGCCAAGGCGATCCCGCTCGTGCACGTCTCGACCGACTACGTCTTCGCCGGCACCAAGCCGGACGGCGCCTACGCGCCGGACGCGCCGATCGACCCGCAGAGCGTCTACGGCGCCAGCAAGGCCGCGGGCGAACTCGCCGTGCGCAGCGCCAACCCGCGCCACGCGATCGTGCGCACCGCCTGGGTGGTGAGCCCGCACCGGGGCAACTTCGTCAAGACGATGCTGCGGCTCGCCGGCGAGCGCGACGCCCTGACGGTGGTCAACGACCAGCACGGCTGCCCGACCTCCGCCGCCGACCTCGCCGCCGCCCTGGCGACGATCGCCCGGCGCCTGGCCGCGGATCCGGACGCGCCCACCGGGACGTTCCATTATGTGAATGCCGGCGCCACCACCTGGCACGGCTTCGCCGAGGCGATCGTGGCGGGATCCGCCAAACGCGGCGGCCGGTCGATCCCGGTCACCGGCATCCCGACCTCCGCCTACCCGACCCCGGCCCGGCGGCCGGCCAATTCGCGCCTGTCCACCGACAGCCTGACGGCGGCCTACGGCATGACGCCCCGGCCCTGGCAGGCGGCGCTCGACGATATCCTCGACCGGCTCGTGGGGCCGGTTCGAGAGGGAGCTTCCAAGCCATGAAGGGCATCGTTCTGGCCGGCGGATCCGGCACGCGCCTGCATCCGGCCACGCTGTCGATCAACAAGCAGCTGCTGCCGGTCTACGACAAGCCGATGATCTACTACCCGATCTCGGTGCTGATGCTCGCCGGCATCCGCGAGATCCTGATCATCTCCTCGCCGGAGCACCTCGACAATTACAAGCGCCTGTTCGGCACCGGCGAGCAGTTCGGCCTGGAGTTCACCTACGCAGTGCAGCCGCGGCCGGAGGGCCTCGCCCAGGCCTTCGTGATCGGGCGCGACTTCGTCGGCACCGACGACGTGGCGCTGATCCTCGGCGACAACCTGTTCTTCGGCGCCGGCATGCGCGAGCTGCTGAATGAGGCGCGCGCCCGCAAGGCCGGCGCGACGGTGTTCGCCTACCACGTCGACAACCCGCAGGCCTACGGCGTGGTCAATCTCGACAAGACCGGGCGCCCGACCAAGATCGTCGAGAAGCCGCAGAAGCCGGAATCGACCTGGGCGGTGACCGGGCTGTACTTCTACGACAACCAGGTGCTCGACATCGCCGCCGCGGTGAAGCCCTCGGCCCGGGGCGAGCTGGAGATCACCAGCGTCAACGAGGCCTATCTCGAGCGCGGCCAGCTCTACGTTGAGCGGATGTCGCGCGGCTATGCCTGGCTCGACACCGGGACCCATGACAGCCTGCTGGAGGCGAGCGAGTTTGTCCGCACCCTGCAGAACCGCCAGGGTCTCCAGGTGGCCTGCCTGGAGGAGATCGCCTTCCTGCAGAACTTCATCACCCGCGATCAGCTCATCGCCCGCGGCGAGATGTTCGCCAAGACCAATTACGGCCAGAACCTGCTCCGCCTCGCCCGCGAGAGCGAGGACGAGCTCGCGCTGCGGTGAGGGCGCGGGGCTGGCCCCAAGAGTGAAATGTCGGGTGCGGTGGCGCTCCTTCGATGTGCACCGCACTTCGGAAAGCCGCAACAGGGCCGGCGTCGACGCAGTCCCCGGTCGTTACGACAACAGGAAGGCGTCGATCCCACGCTCGGCGAGCAGCTTCACGGCCTTCCGGTCAAACGACGCGAATGTCTCGGCGCCGAGCCGCCGACCGTCGAAGGCAATCACGCCGTCCGCGAAGTCGCCGCCGGCCTCCAGCAAGGCAAGCCCCGCTTCGACCGCGGGGCGATCGAACACCACGTTTCGTGTTTCCATGAATTGCCGGATCGCCCGCGCGATCTGGGATCGAGGTGCGCCATAACGGCGCTCCATCACCCACGCTAATTCGCAGAAGACGTGTACACTGATCGCGACAAGATCGGCGGTCTTTAACGTTCCGATCGCGATGTCTTGCTGCTGCGCGTCATCGGGGGTGACGAGGCGCAGCAGCAGATTCGTGTCGGCCGTGAGTTTCATTCCTCGCCAGCGCCGGCGGCAGCCCCCGCTTCGGCGATGGCGTCTTTGATATCCTCGATCGAGAGCTTTGCGCCATTCGTCGACCCAGCGAAGAAGTTGCGCAGGTTCTCCCACGACCCTTGAGCCCGATCGGCTTTGAGCTCCGCCCGCCCGTCAGGCAGCAGGTCAAGCCTGATCTTGTCACCAGGTTCGATGCCGAGATGCTTCAGCACATCCTTCCGGAAAGTGACTTGTCCGCGCGCCGTCACGGTCAGCGTCGCCATGATGGAGCCTCCGATTCATGACCTGAGGGTAAGATACAGGGATCTGACCCTCAAGCGTAACGCAGCGCAGGCGTCCGGCCGCATCTGTCACTTCGGGCTGCAGCCGATGCAGATGCCCTGAGAGATCTTGTCGTCCTGGATCTGCTGCTGGGTGCGATCGCGCCGATCGTTCGGGGTGGCGGCGCCGGCGCCGGAGGCGGGCGGCATCGTGCGGCCGACGGGAGAGGTGTGCGGCGCCGTGACCGTCGAGGTCGGTCCGCCGCCGGTTCCGGTCTGGGACTGCGCCGCGGCGGCCGTCGCGGCCAGCATCGGCAGCAGGGCCGAGAGGCCGAGGATCGTCATGGTGCGGGTCATCTGTCCGGATCTCCTTGCCCGGACCTAACGCGAGCGTGACCACCCGGTTCGCGCCCCCGGGCGAACTCCCCGTTTGTTCGCCTTTGCAGACCGGGCCCGGCGCCGTATCAGGGGCGCGCATCCCCGATCCAGTGTCGAAACCCCGGAGCCGCCGCGACGATGCGGGACCCCAACGCGATCGACTTCTGGCGCGGCTTCGCCCTCGTGACGATTTTCGTCAACCACATCCCGGGCAACACCTTCGAGCGCTACACCTTCTCGCAATACGGCATCTCGGATGCCGCCGAGCTGTTCGTGTTTCTGGCGGGCTGGTCGATCGGCATCGCCACGCGCCGGCGCGACGGGACCCCGGAGCCGGCCGGCCAGAGCGTGGTCCGGCTGCTCGCCCGCACCGTCGAGGTCTACCGCGCGCAGCTCACCGTGATGCTGCTGGCGCTGGCGCTCATCGCCGGGTCGGCGCTGCTGCTCGACAACCCGCTGATCCTCGAATGGCACAATGCCGGCGGCTTCTTCGCGGACCCGATCCAATCGGTCTGCGGCATGGCGCTGATGACCTACCAGCTCGGGTTCTTCAACATCCTGCCGCTCTACGTGGTGCTGATCGGCATCGCCCCGATCTTCGTGCTGGTCGGCCGTGTCAGCCTGATCGCGGCCCTGGCGCTGTCGGGGGCGATCTATCTCGCCAGCCTCGTCTTCGAGTGGAACGTCCCGTCCTGGCCCGGGGAGGGGGATTGGTTCTTCGATCCGTTCTGCTGGCAGGTTCTGCTGGTGCTGGGCTTCGTGCTCCAGGGCTGGAACCTGCGCTCCGATACCCTGCGCCGCTGGTCGCGACGCCTGATTCCGGCCGGCGTGGTCATCGTCATCCTGGGCATCGCGCTCGCCGTGACGGGTCTCCGGCCGGATCCGCTGATGGTGCCCGAGCCGCGGTTGCTGTTCACGTTCGAGAAAACCTACCTGACACCGGCGCGGCTTCTTCATTTCCTGGGGGTATTGCTCGCCTTCGCGCCGCTCTACGCATTTCTGGCTCCCCGAATCGGGGTGGTCGGGCGCTATCTGAGTCAGCTGGGCCGGAACTCCCTGGCGGTCTTCTCCATGGGCTCGATCCTGAGCCTGATCGGGCAGCTCGTGCGTTTCCAGACCGGCGGCGGCGTGCTGGTCGATATGCTGGTCGCCGGAAGCGGCCTGGTCGGTCTGGGGTTCACCGCATGGTTCGTCGAATGGCGCAGCCGCACCAAGTCGTCCCGGGCCCGGTCGTGAGGCGTGCGCGCGTCCCCGTGCCCCGCTGGGCGCTGGCCGCGCTGATCCTGGGGGCATTGGTGCCGGGGGCGGCTGCGGAGCAACCGGCCGACACGGGCGCCGGTGACCAGCCCGGCCTGTCGCAGGAATGCCGGGTCCCGGGCGCGCAGCTCTACACCATGGCCAAGCTGGGCGCGGTCCGGACCGCGCTCGGCGAGAACCGTCCGCTCAGGATCCTGGCGATCGGCGGCAGCGCCGCGCCGGGCGCCTCGGCCTCTTACCCGGCCAAGCTCGAAGCCGCCCTGGAACGGGCGCTGCCGAAGACCGACGTGTCGATCGACCATCGCGGCCTGCCCGGGGAGATCGCCTCCGGGGCGGCCGAGCGCCTGCGCACCATGGTGGCGGAGGCCGAGCCCGATCTCGTGGTCTGGCAGGTCGGCACCCATGACGCCATCGCCCGGGTCGATGCCGACGCCTTCGCGAGCGCGCTCAGCGAGGCCGTGGCCTGGATCCGCTCGCACGGGATCGACGTGGTTCTGGTCGATCCGATCTACACCGCCAGCATGGCCGCCGACGTCGATTACAACCGGATCGTCGAGGCGGTCCGCACCGTGGCCGCCCAGCAGCAGGTGCCGCTGGTGCGCCGCTACGAGGCCCTGCATTACCTGTCGAGCCGCAGCGACAGGGGCGAGGGCCACATGCTCGGCCGCCAGTTCCGGCTCAACGATCTCGGCCTGCGCTGCATGGCCGAGCACGTGGCGCTGACCATCGCCACCTCGCTGATGCGCACCGACCCGGCTCCGGACCCGAAGGCCGCCCCGGGCGCGCCGCCTTTAACCGAGCCGCAACGCGCCCCGGGCTAGACCCGGAAACCCGCGATCGTTCACCCACGATCACTGGACTATCGCCCCGGATATTGGATCTCGGACGATGCTCCAGCGGGTTTGACGGGACATCGTCTGTTTCCGATCCGGCGGCCGCCTTTCGGGACGATGCTCCGAGCCCGGCGCGGAGCGCGTAGTGTCAGCCACGGCCGTCCCAGCCCCCACCAAGCTCGCCGCCGCCGGCCGGCGGCTCCACGCTTTGCGGAGCGGCCCGGCGCGGGCGGCGCTGACCGTCTTCGCCATCCGGGTCGGGGCGGCCGGCTTCGCCTACGCGGCCCAGGTGCTCGCCGCCCGGCTGATGGGCTGGGACGCCTACGGGGTGTTCGCTGCCGTCTGGGTCTGGACCGCCATGCTCGGCCACACCCTGACGCTCGGCCTGTCGCAGGGCGCCTGCCGCTTCGTGCCAACCGACCAGGCACGGGGCGATCTCGACCTCGCCAGGGGCTATATCCGGGCCGGTGCCCTGGTCACCGGCGGGGCGGCGCTCAGCGTGGCGGGTCTCGGCGGTGCCCTGTTGTGGTTGGAGCCCGGCCTGTTCGCGCCGGCCTACCGGGCGCCGATCGCCGTCGCGCTCTGCGTGATGCCGCTCTTCGCGCTCCAGGATTATCTCGAGGGCGTGGCCCGCAGCCAGAACTGGGTCGGGCTCGCCATCGCGCCGCCCTACCTGCTGCGCCAGAGCCTGATGATGGCCTGCATGGTCGGGGCCGTGCTGCTCGGGGCGCCGCCCCGGGCCGAGGTCGCGATGGCCTGCATGCTGGTCGCCGCCGCCATCGCCACCGCGCTGCAGGCCGGCCTGCTCGTGGCGCGGCTGCGGGCGGATCTGCCCGCCGGCCCGCAGCGCTACCGGTGGCGGACCTGGCTCGGCACCAGCCTGCCGATCGCCGGGATCGACCTCGCCAATGCCGGCTTCACCTTCGTCGACGTGATCGTGCTCGGCGCCCTGGTGAGCCCGGCCGAGCTCGGCCTGTATTTCGCCGCGACCCGGATCCAGCAATTCGTGGTGTTCGTGCATTTCGCCGCCAGCGCGGCGACGCTCCAGCGCTACAGCGCCGCCCATGCCCGGGCCGACCGTCCCCTGCTCGCCGACCTGGTGCGCCGCCAGGGCCGGCTCACCGCGGGCGCCACGGCCCTGGTCGGCGGCGCGATCGTGGGCTTGAGCCCCCTGCTGCTGGCGATGTTCGGCCCCGGCCTCGGGTCCAGCGTGCCGATCCTGGCCGTGCTGGTCGCCGGCAGCGTCGCGGCGAGCCTGTTCGGACCGGGCGAGGACCTCCTGACCATGCTGGGCGGCGAACGCCTCTGCGCCGGGATCACCGCCCTCATGCTGATCGTGGCCTGCGCCCTATGCCTGATGCTGATCCCGCCCTTCGGCCCCCTGGGCGCGGCCCTGGCGGTGGCGCTCGCCACGATCGCGCGCGCCGGCCTGCTCGCCCGCGCCGCCGGCCGACTGCACGGGCTGCCGACCCCGATCTGGTCCGCGGGAGCGATCCGGTGAACGCCGTGGCGCAATCCAAGCGGACGACATCCGGCCTGTCGGTCTCGATCGGCCCCGCGCCCGAGCCGGCGGCGTGGGACGCGCTGTACGCGTCGAGCGCCGCCCCGCACCCGCACTACACGCACCACGCGGTCGCGGCCCATCGGGAAGCCGGGCTGCTGCCCGGGGCGCTCAGCTTCGTCACGGTCCACCGCGGCGGCGATCCGGTCGCGCTCCTGCCCTTCACGCTGCGGCGCGATCTCGCCGGTCTCGGCGGCCGGGTGGCGCAGCCGTTCCTGTCGCCCTTGGTGACCGCCACAGCGCCCCAGGTGATCGACGGACCCGACCGCGCGGCGGCGATCCAGGCCCTGGTCGCCGGGCTGGAACAGGCGTCCGGCGGACGGGCCTGGCGCTGGCCGCTCCTGCCGACGGAAGACGGGGCCGTCCCCGAGATGCTCGCGGCGATGCGGGCGCGCGGCTGGGCCATCGGCATCGTGACGGCGTTCGAGCGCCCTTTGATGGTGCGACGCGCCGATCACGATGCGTTCCTGGCCGGGCACCCGAACCGGTCCCGGTTCAAGGATCTGCGTCGGCGCACCCGCCGCCTCTCCGAGGCCGGCACCGTGGCCCATGTCGGCGCCGCGGGCGGCCCGGAACTGGCACGGCTTGTGGCGGATTTCCTGGCCCTCGAGCGGAAGGGCTGGAAGGGTCAGGCCGGCACCGCCATGGCCTGCCGGTTGGACAGGGCGGCACTCGCGCGGGCTCTCTTCGCCGAACGGCCCGGCCCCATCGGCGTCCGGGCGGATGCACTCACGCTCGACGGCCGGCCGATCGCGATCAGCCTGGCCCTGGTCGGTGGGGGCAGAGCGACGCTCCTGAAGACCGCCTACGACGAGGATCTGCGCAGCCACGCCCCCGGCCTGCTCTTGGAGGCGGAGATCGTGCGCGCCTGCCACGAGACCGGCTTTGCGGACATGCTCGATTCGGCGACGCTCGACGGCTCGGCCCTGGAGAGCCTCTACCGCGAGCGAACCCGTATCGCCGAGATCATCGCCTTGCCGCCGGGGGATCACACCCTGTCCCTGGAGCGACGCCTGCGGCTCGCCCGGTTCGAGCACGCGGCGCGCGCCGCGGCCAAGCGGGCTCTGCGGCGGCGCTGAATCCGACGCCTACCGGTTGCGGTACGGCCCCTCGCCCTGGACCTGGTCGTAGACGCCGTGCCCGGTCCGGGCCCGATAGGCCCTGCCGGCGATCTGGCCGGGGGTGGGCGGCGTGCCGGGCTGGGCGAAGCTCGTCTCCGGACGATAGGCTGGGCCCCAGCCGATCTCCTCGTCGCCGGCCGGGTCTTTGCCGGGGAAGCCGGTGGCGTAGCCGACGCTCTGCGCCAGAGCCGGGGCCGCGGCCAGCCCGAGCAGGGCCGCGAGGGTGAAGCGGAGCGTGGTCCTGGAGCGCATCGATCGTCTCTTTCCATGGCGATCCGCCGGGCGGATCCTCTGAGGGGGAAACGCCGGTGCGCGACGCGCGTTCTCGGGGGCGCATCCGTGTCGCGGGGGGATCCTGCTCCGCCGGCCCGGACGATTCCTCGCCGCGGGGGCCCGGGTCGCCATGGAGGATTGGAAGGCCGGGTTGCGGGCCGAATTGCGGGCGATCGAGATCGCCACCGCCGATGCGGCGGCGTCGGTGCTGCCGGATTTGCTGCGACGCCTGCGCCATCATCAGGCCGGGCTCGGCGGCCCCGCTCTCCTGACGCTCTACCGGCGCTGGCGGATCCGGCGTCTCTCCCGGGCGGTGGCGGATGCGCGCTGGCAGGTGGAGCAGGGTCGGCTGGCGCGTCTCGGCGGTCTCGATCCGCGCCGGTGAATGGGCGACCGGCTCAGGCCGCGGCCGACCGGCGTGCGCCCGGACGTGCGGCCTCCCGCTTCGTGCCGGCGGCACGGCCCGGCTGCTCCTTCTGCTCGGCCGCCGGGGCCGGGAGGCGCACGAGGACGACGGTGCCGACCGTTTCCTCGGAGCGGATGCGCAGCGAGCCGCCGTGCAGCTCGACCATGGAGCGGGTGATCGCCAGCCCGAGCCCCGAGCCCTTGTGGCTGCGGGTCATCTGAGCCTCGACCTGGGTGAACGGCCGACCGAGCCGGGCGAGGTCGGCCCGGGGGATGCCGATGCCGCTATCCTCGACGAACAGGTGGGTGCTGGCGCCCGCCCGGCGGACCCGGACCGCGACGCGCCCCCCGGCCGGCGTGAACTTCACGGCGTTCTGGACGAGATTTGCCAGGATCTGCTGCATCGCGCTCGGATCGGCCAGCAGCTCGATCCCGGGCTGGACGTCGACGCCCAGCGCGATCCCCTTGTCCCGGGCGGCCGCCTCGACCAGCCCGAGCGCGGAGGCGACAGCGGCCTCGGCCGGGATCGGCCGCGGGTTCAGCCGCACCCGGCGTGCCTCGAGCCGGGCCATGTTGAGGATGTCGTCGATCATCGAGAGCAGGTGCGAGCCGCTCTCGCGGATGTCGCGGCAATATTCGGTGTAGCGCGGGGTGCCGAGCGGCCCGAGGACCGCGTTCTCCATCACGTCGGCGAAGCCGATGATCGCGTTGAGCGGCGTGCGCAACTCGTGGCTCATATTGGCCAGGAATTCGGACTTGGCCTGGCTGGCGGCCTCGGCGGCGGCCTTCTGGTCGAGGTAGCGCTCGGCCAAGTCGGCGAGCTGCTGGGTCTGGAGTTCGAGGGTGCGGCGGGAGCGCTTGAGGTCCTTGACGGTCTCGATCAGCTCGCGCTCGGACGCCTGGAGCTGCTCCTGGTGGCGCTTCAGGCTGGTGATGTCGGTCCCGACCGAGACGTAGCCGCCATCCTTGGTGCGGCGCTCGCTGATCTGAAGCCAGCGGCCGTCCGTGAGCTCGGCCTCGAAGGTCCGGGCGGCCATATCGGTGAGGGCGAGGCCGGCCTCGGGGGATTCCCGTCGGACCTGGGGCAGCACGCCCCGGCCCATCACGTCGGTGTAGCTCCGGCCGGATTGCGCATCCTCGGGGCTGAGGGCGTGGAGGTGGCGGAACTTCGAATTGCACAGCACCAGGCGGTTGCCGGTATCCCAGAGGACGAAGGCCTCGGAGATGGCCTCGACGGCGTCGCGCAGGCGCATGTCGGAGGCCGCGTTGGTCTCCTCCAGGGCGCGCTGCTCGGTGATGTCGGTGGCGATGCCGACGAGGTGGCGCCCGCCATCGGTGGCGTCGGGCATGACCTCGGCCCGGGCGCGCAGCCAGACATAGGCGCCGTCGGCGCCCCGCATCCGGAAGGCGTGGTCGACGCAGGTCTGGGCGGCGGCGAGACCCCGGGCGAGGCTGTAGAGGTCGCCGTCATCGGGATGGACCAGGGCGTTCACGGCCCCGAAGGAGAGATATTCGTGCTGCCTCTGGTAGCCGAGCAGGGCGTACATCGAATCGGACCAGTAGATCCGGCCCCGGGCGATGTCCCAATCCCACAGCCCGCAGGCGCCGCGGCGCAGGGCGGTCTCGAGCCGGCCGCGGATCTGCTCGCGGGCGCGGTCGGCCCGGGTGGCCTGGCGGCTCTGCAGCCCGTAGGCCAGGCCGACGCCGACGATCACCAGGATCGCGGCCCCGACCAGCACGATCTGGTCCCGGGCCCGGGCGCTCCAGCCGCGCATCAGCGGCTCGATCGGCTGCAGCACCGCGACCTGTCCGGCCCCGTCGGGCAGGCTGTGGATGGCCGCGAGCACGCTCTCGCCGCCGGGCAGGTCGAGGGCCATGGCGCCGGCGCGCTCGCCGAGCCCGGAGAGCGGCTCGCTGTCGCCGAGCACCTGGGCCAGGGTCGTGGCGTCGGAGGGAAGGGGCGGATGGGCGGCGGCGATGCGGGTATCGGGCCGCACCAGCAGCAGGCGCCGGCCGGGATGCCGCTCGCTCTCCGGCATCAGCACGCGCAGGTCCGAGGCCTTACCGGCGCTCGGGACGATCGCCCGGGCGGCCAGGCGGGCGAAGCCCTCGACCTCGGCCTTGGCGCCGGCCAGGATCTCGGCACGCTGCCCCTGGATGTGGAGCGCCGCGAGCCCGACCAGGCAGGCCAGGAACACCGCCAGGATGCCCGGCACGGCGTAGCGCAGCCACCGCTCGATCAGACCGAGCCGCGGATCCCGTACGCGCATCGGCCAGGAAACGGCGAGACTCGAATCCGCACGCGCGGAGAAGGAAGCGGAAGCCGCCTCCGGCATGGCCGAACCTCACCCAAGGGAACTGCGATCCGTCCGTGGCGTCTCGCGCCCCTCGAATCTGACGGGATAGAACCATCTTCGAGGGGCGTTTGTCCACGGATTTTTTACCATTCGGCCTTGACGGACCCGATGGGTTGCGACTCGGCGAGAGAATCGATTTCTACCGCAAGTTCAGGTACTTAGCCACCTCCCAGGGTGCGTGCGACGATGTCGGCCGTGTCCCGCGACAGGCCCGGGATCGCCTTGATCCGATTAAGCATTTCGCCGGCTTTCGCGGCCCGCGATTTTTCCAGCCGACGCCAGGATCCGAAGGCCGTCAGCAGGCGCGCGGCAACCTGTGGGTTGGTCGAATCCAGCGCCGCGACCGTGTCGGCGACGAGGGAAAATCCGGCGCCGTCGGCCCGTGCGAACTGCGTCGGGTTGCCGAACGCCAAGGTTCCGATCAGCGCGCGCACCCGATTCGGGTTGGTCATTGTGAAGGCCGGGTGCGCTTTCAGCCGGGCGATTCGCTCCAGGGTGCCGGGCTCGGGGATCTGCGCCTGGATCGCGAACCACTTGTCGAGGACCAGCGGCTCGTCGGCGAAGCGCTTCGCGAAGCCCGCCAGCGCGTCCTCCCGGGCCTGACCGGGGATCAGCGCCAGGGTGCCGAGCGCCGCCAGCCGGTCGGTCATGTTGGTGGCGTTCGCCAGGCGCTCGGCCGCGCGCTGCGTCCCGGCCTCGGGATCGCCCGCGGCGATCAGGTCGAGGGCGGCGTTGCGCAGGGACCGGCGCCCGGCCGAGGCCGCGTCCGGGCTGTAGCCCGCGCCGTCGGCCGGGGCGAGGGCGCCGTCGAGGCGCTCCAGGCGCGAGCGAAGGGCCCGGCCGAGGCGCGCCCGCAGGTCGAACCGCGCCCGGTGGATCGCGTCGGGATTGACGTCGGCGGACAGGGAATCGGCGGCTTCACCCTCGCTCGGCAGGGTGAGGACCAGGGCCGCGAAGGCCGGGTCGGCCAGGGCTTCGCCGTCGAGGAAGCGCCCGAGCGCGTCCGCGAAGGCGTCGGCCCGGGCGGGATCGGGGTCGAGGATCAGCCGCAGGGCGACGTCCTGGGCCGCCTGCCAGCGGTTGAACGGGTCGCTGTCCTGCGCCAGCAGCCGCATGCGCTGGGCGTCGGTGAGGTCGAAATCGAGCCGCACCGGGGCTGAGAAGTCGCGCAGGAGCGAGGGCACCGGCTCCTCGGTGACCTGCTCGAACACGACCTCGGCCGCGGCACGGTCGAGGACATAGACCCCGTTCCGGACATCCGGGCAGGTGGCGTTGGTGAGCGGCCCCGCAGCGCCGACGAGGCCGAGCGCCACCGGGATCACCAGGGGCGGGGCGTCGGGGCCGGTCTCGCCAGGGAGGCTCTGGGCGAAGCGCAGGGTGCAGCGGGCGGCCTGCGGATCGTAGGCCATGGCGACGGACAGGCGCGGCGTGCCGGGCCGCTCGTACCAGCCGGCGAAGGCCGAGAGGTCGCGCCCGGTCACGGTGGCGAAGGCCGCCAGGAAGTCCTCCACCGTGGCGGCGCGGCCGTCATTGTCGGCGAAGTAGCGGTCCATGCCGGCCCGGAACGCCTCCGGGCCGATCAGCGTCCGCAGCATCCGGACGATCTCGGCACCCTTGTCGTAGACGGTCGCCGTGTAGAAGTTGTTGATCTCGGCATAGGCCCGCGGCCGCACCGGATGGCGCAAGGGGCCGGCATCCTCGGGGAACTGGCGCGCCCGCAGGGACCGGACCTCGGAGATCCGGTGGACCGGCCGGGACCGCATGTCGGACGAGAATTCCTGGTCGCGGAAGACCGTCAGCCCCTCCTTGAGGCAGAGCTGGAACCAGTCCCGGCAGGTGACCCGGTTGCCCGACCAGTTGTGGAAATACTCGTGGGCGATGATCGCCTCGATCGCCGCGTAATCCCCGTCGGTCGCGGTCTCGGGGCTCGCCAGAACGTACTTGTCGTTGAAGATGTTGAGGCCCTTATTCTCCATGGCGCCCATGTTGAAGTCGGACACGGCGACGACGTTGAATACGTCGAGGTCGTAGGCGCGGCCGAAGGCGGTCTCGTCCCACCTCATGGAACGGATCACGGCATCGAGGGCGTAGTCGGCGCGGGCCTCCTTGCCGGGCTCGACATAGACCGCGCAGGTGACGGCGCGTCCCTCCTGGGTGGTGAAGTTGGTCTCGACCTTGCCGAGCCGGCCGCCCACCAGCGCGAACAGGTACGCGGGCTTCGGATGCGGGTCGTGCCAGATCGCGAAGTGCCGATCGGCCCCGGCGGGGCCGGATTCGACCAGGTTGCCGTTACCGAGCAGCACCGGCGCCTCGGTCCGGTCCGCCTCGATGCGGGTGGTGTAGATTGCCATCACGTCGGGGCGGTCGAGGAAGTAGGTGATCCGGCGGAAGCCGTCGGCCTCGCACTGGGTGCAATAGACCCCGCTCGAGCGGTAGAGGCCCATCAGCTTGGTGTTGGCGGTCGGATCGACCTCGGTGACGAGGCGTAAAGCGAACGGCTGCTGGGGCGGGGCGTGCAGGGTGAGGCCCGACGGGGTCGCGGTGTAAGAAACCGCGGCGAGCGCCGCGCCGTCGAGATCCGCCGAGACCAGGCGAAGGTCGTCGCCGTCGAGATGCAGCGGCGCGCCGGCGCGGCCCGCCGGGTTCGGACGCAGGGCCAGGGTCGCGTCGATCCGGGTGGCGTGCGGGTCGAGGCGGATGTCGAGATCGACGCGGTCGATCAGGTAGTCGCTCGGCCGGTATTCCTCCAGGCGGATCAGCGGCGGCGTCTCGGTGCGCATTCGGCTCTCTCTCCGGATCGGGTTCGGGCCCGTTCTGGTCCCTCGCGCGGCCCGGCGCAACGCGGGCGCGCAGCTCGGATCACGGATCGGAAAGGCGCGGCGGGCCCGGGGTCAGGACGATGTGGCGGCGATGCCCTTCATGCGCCACAACCCGCCGATCAGGACGAGGTTGATCGCGGCGAGCAGCGCCAGCAGGCCCCACAGGGCGTCGGGCCCGATCCGCACCAGCAGGAACGCGCCGAGCGGCGGCGCGAGCGCCTGGGCGACCAAGCCCGGCCGGGCCAGCCGGCCGACGAGCCCCGCGTAGCGCTCCGGTCCGAACAGCACGAGGGGCACGGTGCCCCGCGCGATCGAGTAGACCCCGTTGCCGGCCCCGTAGACGGCCAGGGCGAGGCCGATCACCGGCCCGTGCGCGGCCAGGAGCAGCAGCCCGAGGGCGACCAGCACGAAGGCGGCGGTCAGGGTCCAGAGCGGGTGGTGCCGGCCGCGGTTGGCGATCTCGATCAGCCGCGCCCCGACCTGCGACGGCCCGATCAGCCCGCCATAGGCGACCGCGGTCGCCAGCGTCTCGCCCCGGGCCTGGAGCAGGGTCAGCAGGTGCACCGACACCAGCGCCATGATGGTGCCGCCGAGCACCAGCACGCCCGCCATCAGCAGGAACGCCTGCGCCTGCCAGGGCGCCAGCGGCGCGACCGGCCGCGCCCGCCCGGTCGCCGCCATCGCCGGGGGCGGGGCCGGGGGGATCAGGACGAGGACGAGCGGCAGCGTCACCGCGAGGTGCAGGCCGGCATAGGCGAAGCACGTCCCCCGCCAGCCGAGATGGGCGACCAGGAAGGCCGAGAGCGGCCAGCACAAGGTGCTGGCGAAGCCGCCGATCAGGGTGAGGGCGGTGATCGCCGAGCGCGCCTCGGCGCCGTAGAGCCGGCCGAGGGTGGCGTAGGCGGGATCGTACAGGCCGCAGCCCATGCCGAGGCCGAGGATCAACCAGCCGCCGAGGAAGACCGGGAGCGTGGGGGCGAGGCCGAGCACCGCGAGCCCCGCGGCGAGCAGCAGGGCCGCCGCCGCCAGGACCGGCCGTCCCCCGCGCCTCTGGATGACGGCGCCGACCCGCGGCGACGCGAAGGCCGCGACCAGCAGGCCGAGGGACAAGCCGCCGACGATCCAGGCCAGCGGCCAGCCGGTGTCCCGGGCGATCGGCTCCGCCAGCACGGCGGGAATGTAGAAGGAGGAGCCCCAGGCGAGGATCTGGACCACGCCGAGGGCTGAGATCACCGGCCAGCGGCGGGTCCGGTCGGCCATCGGATCAGCTGGGGCCGAGCAGCGGCAACCACAGAGCCAGCGCCAGCAGCGCGGCCAGCAGCACCGGCACGGTGATCACCAGGCCGACCCGCATGTACTGGCCCCAGCCGATCCGGTAGCCCTTGCTGGCCAGGACGTGCAGCCAGAGCAGCGTCGCGAGGCTGCCGATGGGGGTGAATTTCGGTCCGAGGTCGCACCCGATGACGTTGGCGTAGACCAGGAGCTCGCGCATCAGCGGCGCGAGATCCGGGGCCTGCTGGATCGCCAGGGCGCCGATCAGCACGCTCGGCATGTTGTTCATGACCGAGGACAGGATCGCGGCTCCGAAGCCGGCCCCGACGGTGGCCGCCACCGGCCCGTAGCCGGTGAGCCAGACGAGACCGCGCGCCAGCCCGTCGGTCAGGCCGGCATTCTTGAGGCCGTAGACGACGAGATACATGCCGAGGCTGAACAGCACGATCTGCCAGGGCGCGCCGGCCAGCACCGTCCGGATCGGAATGCGGCCACCGCGCCGGGCCAGTACCAGCATCAGAGCTGCGCCCGCGCAGGTCACGACCGAGACCGGGACCCCGAACGGCGCCGTGACGAAATAGGCGACGAGCAGCAGCCCGAGCAGCGGGAACGCCGCCCGGAACAGGAGCGGGTCGCGGATCGCCTCGCGGGGCGGCTCCAGCCTGCCGACCGGGTAGGCGGCCGGCACGGCGCGGCGGAAATAGAGACCCAGCACCGCCAGGGTCGCCGCGAGCGAGACCAGGTCGACCGGCACCATCACGGCGGCGTAGCGCCCGAAGCTCAGGTCGAAGACGTTGGCCGAGACGATGTTGACGAGGTTGGAGATGACCAGCGGCAGGCTGGTGGAATCCGCCACGAAGCCGCAGGCGATGATGAAAGCCAGAGCCGCCTGAGGCTTGAAGTCGAGCTTGAGCAGGATCGCCAGTACGATCGGCGTCAGCAGCAGGGCCGCGCCGTCATTGGCGAACACCGCCGCGATGGCGGCGCCGAGCACCACGACCAGGGGGAACAGACGGCGGCCCCGTCCGCCGCCCCAGCGCGCGACATGCAGCGCCGCCCAGTGGAAGAACCCGGCCTCGTCGAGCAGCAGCGAGATGATGATCAGGGCGACGAACGTGAAGGTCGCGTCCCACACGATGTGCCAGACCACCGGCACGTCGGCCGGCTGGATGACCCCCGTCGCCAGGGCGACGCCCGCGCCGATCAGGGCGCTCCAGCCGATCCCGAATCCCCCGGGCTGCCAGATGACGAAGACCAGGGTGACGGCGAAGATGGAGAGCGCGAGCATGCTTGTGCGAGTCTCGTCCGCAGCGGCTCAGGCCAGCCCGACGCGGCGGCCCTGCGCGTCGACGACCGGCTCGCCATCCTCCTTGACGAACTCGCCCTGCTGCGCGGGCAGCAGCTCGAGCACCGCCTCGGAGGGCCGGCACAGGCGGACGCCCTTCGGGCTGACCACGAGCGGCCGGTTGAGCAGGATCGGGTGCACCGCGATGGCGTCGAGGAGCTGGTCGTCGCTGAGCGCGGGATCGCCCAGCCCCAGCTCGGCGTAGGGCGTGCCCTTCTCGCGCAGGGCGGCGCGCACCGAGAGGCCCGCGCGGGCCAGGAGCTGCTTGAGCAGCGCCCGCGCGGGCGGGGTCTTCAGGTACTCGACGATGTGGGGCTCGATGCCGGCGTTGCGAATCATCGCCAGGGTGTTGCGCGAGGTGCCGCAATCCGGGTTGTGGTAGATCACCACGTCGATGGCGCGATCAGGCATGGTCCACGTCCTTCGTGTTGGGGCCGCAGGCCGACAGGGCGGCCAGCGCCGGCGCGCAGACCTCCGGGTGACCCTGGCAGCAATCCGTCATGAGAAATTCGACCAGCCCGGATAGGATCGGATAGGCGACGCTGTAGATGATCGAGCGCCCCGCCCGCCGGGACCCGATCAGCCCCGCCTGCTGCAGCTCCTTCAGATGGAAGGAGATGGTGGAGGCGGAGACCCCGATGGCGGCGGCCAGGGCGCCCGAGGCCATGCCGTCCGGGCCGGCCTTCACCAGCGCCCGGAGCGCCCGCAACCGGTGCTCCTGGCCCAGGGCCATGAAGGCTGCGAGGGCTTGCGACTCGTCCATTTTCGTTTCAACATTCAAACGATCGTGCGATCATACGAGAAAGCGTGCCCGTGAACAAGCCTGCGCAGCCCTTCGCCGACGGGATCCCGAACCTGAGCCGGCCGCATTTCGCGGTGCCGACCTCCGGGCAGCTCGCGGTGGCGCAACCCTTCGCGCACGCGCCGCGCTTCCTGATCCTCTACGGCTCGCTGCGGGCGCGCTCGTTCAGCCGCTTCCTCGCCTACGAGGCGGCCCGCCTCCTCGAAGCGATGGGCGGCGAGGTCCGGATCTACGACGCGCACGGCCTGCCGCTGCCCGACGATTCCACCGCCGACCACCCGAAGGTGCAGGAGCTGCGCGCGCTCTCGCTCTGGTCGGAGGGGCAGGTCTGGGTCTCGCCGGAGCGGCACGGCAACCTCACCGGCGTGATGAAGAGCCAGATCGACTGGCTGCCGCTCAGCGAGGGATCGGTGCGCCCGACGCAGGGGCGCACGCTCGCGGTGATGCAGGTCTCGGGCGGCTCGCAGAGCTTCAACGCGGTCAACAGCCTGCGCCTGCTCGGCCGCTGGATGCGGATGATCACCATCCCCAACCAATCCTCGGTGCCGATGGCCTACAAGGAATTCGACGAGGCCGGCCGGATGAAGCCGGGGCCGCTCTACGAGCGCGTGGTCGATGTCTGCGAGGAGCTGATGAAGTTCACGCTGCTGACCCGGGAGCGGGCCGGGTATCTCGTCGACCGCTACAGCGAGCGCAAGGAGCGGGCGCCGGACCGGCTGCAGGACGTGGCGGCCGATATCGGCATCGGGAAGCCGTGACATGGACAGCGCGGCCTACTCGGCCGGGGAGGCGCGCTCTAGCTAGGACAGCGACCGGCCCCGCCGGCCATGTCCGTTTCCGCAGAGGGCGTCGCGACGGCCCTCGCTCCGACAGAGGGATAGCCGCCTGATGGAATACCTGCACACCATGGTCCGGGTGGCCGATCTCGATCGCGCGCTCGCCTTCTACGTCGACGCGTTCGGCCTGAAGGAGGTCCGCCGGGTCGAGAACGAGAAGGGCCGCTTCACCCTGGTCTTCCTGGCCGCCCCGGGGGATGTCGAGCGGGCGCAGGCGACCAAGTCGCCGCTGCTCGAACTGACCTACAACTGGGACCCGGAAACCTATACGGGCGGGCGCAATTTCGGCCACCTCGCCTATCAGGTCGACGACATCTACGCCTTCTGCGCCGAGCTCAAGGACAAGGGCGTGACCATCAACCGTCCGCCCCGCGACGGCTACATGGCCTTCGTGAAGTCGCCGGACGGGATCTCCATCGAGATCCTGCAGAAGGGCTCGGCCAAGGAGCCGCAGGAGCCGTGGGCGTCGATGGAGAATACCGGCAGCTGGTAAAGACCCCGGCGCCCTTGACCCGGACGGCGGTGCGGGCCCATCTGCCCGCGGATCAGCCGGCCGGGCGGCCGCTCCGGACGCATCAGCGCCCGGGGAGGAAAGTCCGGGCTCCATGGAGAGACGGTGCCGGATAACGTCCGGCGGGGGCGACCCCAGGGACAGTGCCACAGAAAGCAGACCGCCCCGGATGCGTCCGGGGTCAGGGTGAAAGGGTGCGGTAAGAGCGCACCGCGGACGCGGCAACGCGGACGGCACGGCAAACCCCACCGGGAGCAAGACCGAATAGGGGCGGCGCGCCCTTCGCGAGAAGGGCAGGCCCGCTCTCCAGGCCAGTCGCCCGGGTTGGTTGCTCGAGGCGGTCGGCAACGACCGTCCCAGAGGAATGGCCGCCACGTCGGCGCGCGCGAGCGCTCCGGCCTTACAGAACCCGGCTTATAGGCCGGCTGATCCCACCGCCCCCGGAACCCCGCCGCGACGCGCGTGCCCGCGCTTTGCCGGGCGGCGCAAGGCGCGGATTTCGCGCGCGGCAAAAACCTTCGGTTAACCGTACCGGGGTCAGATCGGTCGGCTCGCCAGCGCCAGGCTCGCGCGTTGACGATCCTCCGAGGCCCATGATACCCGGCATCCTCCCGTCAACGGCGTGTATCGGATCGCCGGGCGTAACCTGCACTGGTGCAGGTCCCGTCCGTGCGCGGCGTTTCGCGCGCTCTGCATCCGGTGCCGTTCCCGTCACGCGCGCCGCGCTCGCGCGGCCCGGCACAGGGCACCATGAGACGCACGAGCCGCATCCGCGCCGGAATTCCCGGATCGCGTCGAAACACCGATTTTCCCGGCGCCGGCCCGGCGAGGCGCGCATGATTCGGCGCCGCCCCCCGGCCGAGATCGCGGCCGCCGCGCGCTGCGATGGCCCGGTCTCCACCCAGCCCCACGTGCCGGTGCTGCTCGACGAGGTCGTCGAGTCGCTCAGGCTCGACGGCGGCCTGGCCGTCGACGGCACCTTCGGGGCCGGCGGCTACACCCGCGCGCTGCTGGCCGCCGACCCGACGCTGCAGGTGATCGCCATCGACCGCGACCCGCAGGCGATCGCGAACGGCCAAACCCTGGTCGGTGAGGCGGGCGGGCGCCTGCGCCTCGTGCCCGGCCGGTTCGGCGACCTCGACGCGCTGCTCGGCGAGGCCGGCGAGGCCAAGGCCGACAGGGTCGTGCTCGATATCGGCGTCTCGTCGATGCAGCTCGACGCGCCGGAGCGCGGCTTCTCGTTCCGCAACGACGGCCCCCTCGACATGCGCATGGGCAATGACGGCCCGAGCGCCGCCGACATCGTCAACGAGGCCGATGAGACCGTGCTCGCCGACATCATCTACCATTACGGCGAGGAGCGGCGCTCGCGCGCCGTGGCCCGGACCATCCACGAGGCCCGCCGCCGCGGCCGGATCGAGACCACCGCCCAGCTCGCCGAGCTCGTGGCCAGCGTGGTCTGGAGCGAGCCCGGCAGCCACATCCACCCGGCGACCCGGACCTTCCAGGGCCTGCGGATCGCCGTGAACGACGAGCTCGGCGAGCTGGTGCGCGCGCTCCACGCCGCCGAGCGGGTCCTGGCGCCCGGCGGGCGGCTCGCCGTGGTGACGTTCCATTCGCTGGAAGACCGGATCGTCAAGCAGTTCTTCGCCGCACGCAGCGGCCGCTCCGCCCAGGGCTCGCGCCACCTGCCGGGCGGCCAGACCGAGACGATCCGGAGCTTCCGGCTGGTCACCAAGGGGCCGGTCCTGCCGGGCGAGGCCGAGACCGCGCGCAACCCGCGCGCCCGCTCGGCCAAGCTCCGGGCCGCCGAACGCACCGAATCCGAGACGCCCGAACCGCTCGCCGCGCTCCACGCGCTGGCGAGCCTGCCCGAAGCCGCCCGCGGGGGCCATCGCCGATGATCCGCCTGCTGAACCTCCTGGCGGTCGCCGGCCTCGTGGCCTCGGCGATCTACGCCTACTCGATCAAGTACGACACGCTCTACCAGGGCGGTCAGGTCTCCAAGCTGCAGACGGCGCTCCACAAGGAGCGGCAGGCGATCGCGGTGCTGCGCGCGGAGTGGCAGCTCCTGACCCGGCCGGACCGGCTGCAGGCGGCGGTGGACAAGCACCTCGCCCTGGAGCCGATCGGGACCAGCCACCTGGCCCGCCTGTCGGACCTGCCCGCCCGCCCGGAGCGCGGCGACGAGATCGGCCGGCTGCTCGCCGCGACCGCGACGCCCAAGGACAAGGGCAGCATCGAGCCGCGCACCACCGGCTCGATCACCCGCACCGTCACCACGACCCGCACCCCGAATACCGCTTCGAGGTAATCACCCGTGTCCGAAGACGCCGACCAGATCAGACACGCGGCCGCCGAGGTGCAGATCTCGGAGCACGACGCACCGGCTCACGACGCGGCGCATTATGCCGTGTCCGAGCAGGATGCCGCCGCGCTCGAGGCCGCCGCCCGGGCCCTGACGCCGGACCTGCGCGCCGCCCGCGCCAAGGCGTTCGTGCGGAGCATGTTCCGGCTCGCCATCGAGCGCTCGCATATGCGCGTCGCCCTGGTCGGGCTGGTCTTCGTCATGGTGTTCGGCACGATCTCGGCCAAGCTCTTGATGATGGCCGTGTTCGGCGATCCGCCCAGCCAGGAGCACCGGGTCGCGGCCGCCTCCTCGACGGCGTTCCGGCCCGACATCGTCGACCGCAACGGCGAGATCCTGGCCACCGACATCCGCACCGTCTCGGTCTTCGCCGAGCCCGGCAACATCTACGACAAGGACGAGGCGGTGGAGCTGCTCACCGCGGTCCTGCCGGAGCTCAACGCCTCGGAGCTGCGCGCCAAGCTGTCCTCCCGCAAGGACAAGAAGGGTGCCGGCTTCGTCTGGGTGAAGCGCGAGCTGACCCCGAAGCAGCAGGCCGAGGTCCACCGGCTCGGCATCCCGGGCATCGGCTTCCTGCCCGACCACAAGCGGGTCTATCCGAACGGCACCGCCGCCGCCCACATCCTGGGCGCCACCAACCTCGACGGCGTCGGCATCGCCGGCATCGAGAAGTACATCGATTCGACCGGGCTCCAGGCGCTCAACAGCTTCGGGCTGGTCAGCAAGCAGGCCGACCTCAAGCCGGTGCAGCTCTCCATCGACCTGCGCGCCCAGTTCGCGGTGCGCGACGAGCTGGCCTGGGGCATCGACCACTTCAAGGCCAAGGCCGGCGCCTCGATGATCCTCGACGTCAAGACCGGCGAGGTGATCGCCCTGGTCTCGATGCCGGACTTCGACCCGAACGACCCGAAGGACGCGCTGTCGCCCGACCGCATCAACCGCATGAATGTCGGCGTCTACGAGATGGGCTCGACCTTCAAGGCGATGACGCTCGCCATGGCGCTGGATTCCGGCAAGTACAACGTCAACTCGACCTTCGACACCCGCGGCGGCGTGCTGAACTGGGGCCGGCAGAAGATCCACGAGTATCACGGCACCAACCGGGTCATCACCATGCCGGAGGTGTTCACGCATTCCTCCAACATCGGCTCGGCCAAGATGGCGCTCGGCGTCGGGGTCGCCGGCCACAAGGCGTTCCTGAAGAAGATGGGCCTGCTCGACCGGCTGCGGACCGAGCTGCCCGAGAGCGCGGCCCCGATCGTCCCGTCCCGCTGGAGCGAGATCAACACGATCACCATCGCGTTCGGCCACGGCATCGCGGTGGCGCCGATCCAGGCGGCGGCCGCGGTGGCGGCGATCGCCAATGGCGGCGACCTGATCACCCCGACCTTCCTCAAGGCCGCGCCCGACGACAAGGCGCGCGCCACGCACGTCCTGTCGGGCCTGACCTCCGAGGCGATGCGCTACATCATGCGCCTGAACGCCGCCGAGGGCTCGGCCAAGAAGGCGTCGGTCCCGTACTACTTCGTCGGCGGCAAGACCGGCACGGCCGAGAAGGTGATCGGCGGCCGCTACATCCACAACCGCCTGTTCACCACCTTCATGGCGGCGGCGCCGATGAACGATCCGAAATACCTGTTCGTCACGATCATGGACGAGCCGCAGGGCCTGCCGGAATCGGGCGGCTACGCCACCGCGGCCTGGAACTCGGGCGTGGTGACCGGCAAGGTGATCGAGCGCGTGGCCCCGATCCTCGGCCTGCCGCCGCAATTCGAGCCGCCGGTGCGGCCGTTCCCCCAGATGGTCAAGCTCAACGCCTACCACGTCAACCAGCTGGGCGGCCCATGATGGTGCAGCGATGAGCGCCCGGCTCGCCGATCTCTTCCCGGAGGCTGCCGGCCCGGCCGCCGACCTCACCGTGTCGGCGCTGACCGCCGACAGCCGGAAGGTCGTGCCCGGCGGCGTGTTTGTCGCCGTGCCCGGCACCCAGGCCGACGGCCGCCGGTTCGCCGCGCAGGCCGCCGGACGCGGCGCCGTCGCGGTGGCCGGGGAGGGGGATCGTCCCGCCGACCTGCCCGAGACGGTGGCGTGGATCGCGGTTCCCGATGCCCGCCGGGCGCTGGCGCTCGCCGCCGCCCGGCTCGCGGGCGCGCAGCCCGGGACCGTGGTGGCGGTCACCGGCACGGCCGGAAAGAGTTCGGTCGCCGATTTCGTCCGCCAGATCCTGGCCCGGCTCGGCCGCGACGCCGCGAGCCTCGGCACCGTCGGGATCGTCACGAATCGCGGCGCGGAATACGGCTCGCTCACCACCCCCGACCCGGTGACGCTGCACCAGACCCTGGCGCGGCTCGCCCGGGAGGGCGTCACGGAACTCGCCATGGAGGCGTCCTCGCACGGGATCGAGCAGCGGCGCCTCGACGGCGTGCGGCTCACGGCTGCGGGCTTCACCAATCTCGGCCGGGACCACCTCGACTACCACGCGAGCATCGAGGAGTACCTCGCGGCCAAGCTGCGCCTGTTCACCGACCTGCTGCCGGACGGCTGCCCGGCGATCGTCAACACCGACGGCGCCTATGCCGACCGGGTGATCGCCGCGTCCGAGGGCGCCGGGCGGCCGGTGCGCACGGTCGGGCGCGGGGGCCGGCATATCCGGCTGGTCTCGGCGACGACGGAGGGCTTCGCCCAGGCCGTGACGCTCTCGCATGACGGCGCGACCCGAACGGTGCGCCTGCCCCTGGTCGGCGAGTTCCAGGTCGAGAACGCCCTGGTGGCGGCGGGCCTGGTGCTCGCCACCCCGGCGGGGGCCGCCGATCCGGACGGCGTGTTCGCGGCCCTCGACCACCTCACCGGGGTGCCGGGCCGGATGGAGCGGGTCGGCGAGGCGCGGGGCGGCCTGTGCCTGGTCGATTACGCGCACAAGCCCGAGGCCCTGGAGAGCGTGCTGGGCGCGTTGCGGCCGTTCGCGTCGGGGCGGCTCATGGTGGTGTTCGGCTGCGGCGGCGACCGCGACCGGGGCAAGCGGCCGATCATGGGGGCGATCGCCGCGCGGCTGGCCGACGTCGTGATCGTCACCGACGATAACCCGCGCTCCGAAGATCCGTCGGCGATCCGCCGGGCGATCCGCGAAGCCGCTCCGCAGGCCGAGGAAATCGGCGACCGCGCCGCGGCGATTCACGAAGCGGTGCGCCGCCTCGGACCCGGCGACGTGCTGGTCGTGGCCGGCAAAGGCCATGAAACCGGCCAGATCGTGGGAGATCGGACCCTGCCGTTCTCGGACCACGAGGTCCTGCGCGCCGCAATCGCCGAGGCCGCACGCTGATGGCGCGGCCGAATGGGGGACGGGGGCTGACCATGACTGCACTCTGGACCCGAGACGACCTCGAAGCCGCCACCGGCGGCCGGCTGATCGGCGAGGACCGCCCGATCGGCGGCGCGTCGATCGACACCCGCACGCTGGAGCTCGGCGACCTGTTCTTCGCCATCCGGGGCGAGGCGCGGGACGGCCACGACTTCGTCGCCGACGCGCTCAAGCGCGGAGCCGGCGCCGCGGTGGTGAGCGAGGCCCGCGCCGCCGACCTCTCGGCCCACGGCCCGGTGCTGGCGGTCCCGGATGCGGGCGCCGACCCGGTCCTGACCGCGATGACCCGCCTGGGCGAGGCCGCACGGGCGCGCACCGATGCCCAGGTGGTGGCGGTGACCGGCTCCGTCGGCAAGACCGGGACCAAGGAGGCCCTGCGCCACGTGCTGGCCGGGCAGGGCGAGACCCACGCCTCGGCGGCCTCCTACAACAACCATTGGGGCGTGCCCCTGACGCTCGCCCGGATGCCGCGCACCACCCGCTACGGCGTGTTCGAGATCGGCATGAACCATCCGGCCGAGATCGTGCCGCTGACCGCCCAGGTCCGGCCCGACATCGCGCTGATCACCACGGTGGAGCCGGTCCATATCGAGCATTTCGCCTCGGTCTCGGCGATCGCGGACGCCAAGGGCGAGATCTTCTCCGGGCTCGAGCCCGGGGGCGTGGCGATCATCAACCGCGACACCGCGACGTTCGAGCGGCTGCTCGCCCATGCGCGGGCATCGCGCGCCGGCCGGGTGGTGAGCTTCGGCGAGCATCCGGAGGCGGATGTGCGCGCCCAGACGATCGTGCTCCGCCCCGACCTGTCGGTGGTCGACGCCGTCGTGATGGGGCAGCCGGTCACCTACAAGCTCGGCACCGCCGGACGGCACACGGCGCTGAACTCCCTCGGCGTGATGGCGGTCATCCACGCGCTCGGCGCCGACCTCGCCGAGGCGGCCCTGTCGCTCGCCGGGCTGGCCCCGCCGGTCGGGCGCGGCGAGCGCACCGCCCTCGAGATCGACGGCGGTACCGCCTACCTGGTCGACGAGAGCTACAACGCCAACCCGGCCTCGGTCCGGGCCGCGATCGCCACGCTCGCCGGCATCGAGACCGGGCCGCGCGGTCGCCGCATCGCGGTGCTGGGCGACATGCTCGAGCTCGGCGCGGCCTCGCCCGACCTGCATCGCGGCCTCGCCGAGGCGATCGAGGCCGCCCGGATCGATCTGGTCTTCGCCTCCGGTCCGCTGATGCGCAACCTGTTCGAGGCGTTGCCGGTGAGCCGCCGCGGCGGCGTCGCCGACACCGCCGCCGACCTGATCGAGCCGCTGACCCGCAACCTCCGCTCCGGCGACGCCGTGATGGTCAAGGGATCGAACGGCAGCCGCATGGGGCGGATTGTCGAGGTCCTGAAAGCCCGCTACGCGGTCGACCCGGCCCGGCGCGGTCTCGCCGCCGCGCCGTGACCCACCCGATGATCGGCACGCCCGAGCGTTCGCGACGATCGGTGCCGCCCCCCGAAACCCGCGCCTGAACAAAAGGGGCCGAGCGCCCGGATGCTGTACCTTCTCTCGGAACTGAGCGGCACGTTCACGCCGTTCAACGTCTTCCGCTACATCACCTTCCGCACCGGCGGCGCGCTGTTCACGGCGGGCCTGTTCGTGTTCTGGTTCGGGCCGTGGATCATCTCCCTGCTGCGCCTGCGCCAGGGCAAGGGCCAGCCGATCCGCGAGGACGGGCCGCAGACCCATCTGCTGACCAAGCGCGGCACGCCGACCATGGGCGGCCTGATGATCCTGGCGGGGGCCGTCGTGGCGATCCTGCTCTGGGCCAATCCGCGCAATCACTACGTGTGGGTGACCCTGACCGTGACCCTCGGCTTCGGGGCGATCGGCTTCTACGACGACTATCTCAAGGTGACGAAGCAGTCGCACAAGGGCTTTTCCGGCAAGTTCCGGCTCTCGCTCGAGGCGCTGATCGCCATCGCGGCCTGCACGACCATCTCGATCTACTCGCCCGCCGCCCTCCAGAACCAGCTCGCCTTCCCGGTCTTCAAGGACGCGCTGCTGAACCTCGGCTGGTTCTACGCCCTGTTCGGGGCCTTCGTGATCGTCGGCGCCGGCAACGCCGTGAACATGACCGACGGCCTCGACGGCCTGGCGATCGTGCCGGTGATGATCGCCTGCGGCACCTTCGGGATCATCGCGTATCTCGTCGGCAACTCGTTCACCGCGAGCTACCTGCAGGTGAACTACGTCCGCGACACCGGCGAGCTCGCCGTCGTCTGCGGCGCGGTGATCGGCGCCGGCCTCGGCTTCCTCTGGTTCAACGCGCCGCCGGCGCAGATCTTCATGGGGGATACCGGCTCGCTGGCGCTGGGCGGCCTGCTCGGCGCGGTGGCGGTGGCGACCAAGCACGAGATCGTCCTGGCGATCGTCGGCGGCCTGTTCGTCCTCGAGATGATGTCGGTGATCATCCAGGTCGCGTCGTTCAAGCTCACCGGCAAGCGCGTCTTCCGGATGGCGCCGATCCACCACCATTTCGAGCAGAAGGGCTGGAAGGAGCCGCAGGTCGTGATCCGGTTCTGGATCATCGCGGTGATCCTGGCGCTCGCCGGCCTGGCGACCCTGAAGCTGCGCTGAGAAGATGTGTTAGAAGTATCCCACGAAGGCCGATCCCAAACGGGCCCTCATCCTGAGGTGCGGCCGCGAAGCGGGCGCCGCGAAGGAGCTCTCCAGAAGGCCGCGTGATCCTGGGGGCCTCCTTCGAGGCCCGCTGGCGCGGGCATCACAGGATGAGGAGGTTGGGAGGGATCGGCGATGTTGCCACGTTGAATTGAGTTTCCCATGACACCCGTCACCGTCTTCGCGGGCCAGAAGGTCGCCCTGTTCGGGCTCGGCGGCTCGGGGCTGACCACCGCCAACGCGCTGAAGGCCGGCGGCGCCGAGGTGATCGCCTGGGACGACAATGCCGACAGCGTCGCGCGGGCGCGGGAGGCGGGGATCGGCACGCAGGATCTGCGCGGGGCCGAGTGGTCCGGCTTCGCGGCCCTGGTGCTCAGCCCCGGCGTGCCCCTGACCCATCCCGAGCCGCACTGGACCGTCCGGCTGGCGCGCGAGGCCGGGATCGAGATCATCGGCGATATCGAGCTGTTCTGCCGGGAGCGCCGGGCGCGGGCGCCCGAGGCGCCGTTCGTGGCGATCACCGGCACCAACGGCAAGTCGACCACCACGGCGCTGATCGCCCACGTGCTGGCCCAGGCCGGGCGCGACGTGCAGATGGGCGGCAATATCGGCACCGCCATCCTGTCGCTGCAGCCGCCGGATGCCGGCCGCGTCCACGTGATCGAGATGTCGTCGTTCCAGATCGACCTGACCCCGGGCCTCGACCCCACGGTCGGCGTGCTGATGAACATCACGCCGGACCATCTCGACCGCCACGGCACCATGGAGCAATACGCCGCCATCAAGGAGCGCCTGATCGCCGGCGCCGGCCTGGCGGTGGTCGGCATCGATGACGGCCCGAGCCGGGCGATCGCCGAGCGGCGCGCCGGCGACCTCGTGCGGGTCCACGTGCCCACCGGCGACGCCCTCTGCACCGACGCCCTCACCGTGCGCGACGGCATCGTCCGCGATCCCGACGGAACGGCGCTCGCCGACGTGAACGGCATCGGCTCGCTGCGCGGGGCGCACAATTGGCAGAACGCCGCCGTCGCGGTGGCGGTGGCCCGAGCCCTCGGCCTCACCGGCGAGGCGATCCAGGCCGGCCTGTCCTCGTTCCCGGGGCTGCCGCACCGGATGGAGGAGGTCGGACGGCGCGGTGCCGTGCTGTTCGTCAACGATTCGAAGGCGACCAACGCCGATTCCACCGAGAAGGCGCTGACCGCCTTCCGAGACATCCATTGGATCCTCGGCGGCAAGGCCAAGGAGGGTGGGATCTTCCCGCTGGTGCCGTATTTCCAGCGGGTCGCCCATGCCTACCTGATCGGCGCGGCTTCGGACGCCTTCGCGGCGACCCTGGAAGGCGTCGTGCCCTACACCCGCTGCGAGACCCTTGAGGTGGCGGTCCCCAAGGCCGCCGAGAACGCCGCCGCTTCGGGCGCCCCGGAGCCGGTGGTGCTGCTCTCGCCGGCCTGCGCCTCCTACGACCAGTTCCGCAATTTCGAGATCCGCGGCGACCGGTTCCGGGAGCTGGTGCGGGCGCTGCCCTGAGGGGCGCCAAGGGCCGTCATCGACGCCCGAACGCTGCCCGTCATTTTAAGACACCGTAGATGCGCCCCGAATCCGGAGCCGCCGACGGCGCAAGGTCCTGCTCGACCTATGTTTCCAGGGTCCGGGATCTGCGTCGCGGCCCCGGCATGGCGGCGTGCTGGGTCCCGGCGTCACCGCAAGGACGAGCAATCACGCCATCGCGCAGGTTCGAAGACCATCGTCCAGCCTGCGATTGCCCTGAGAAGGCATCCCCGTCAGCGCGCCAGCACCTTGGCGGCGTCCCGGGTGGTGCCGACCGCCTCGGAGACGTCGGCCACCGCCTGCACGATCGCCCCGATATTGCCGGTGATCGCCGTGACCGCGCCGGCGGCGCTCTGCATGCTCTCGGCGAGGTCGCGGGTCACCGCGCTCTGCTCCTCGATCGCCGCCGCGGTGGTCACCACGGTCTCCCGCATCACCGAGACCGAGGTCCCGATCGAGCCGAGCGCCGAGACCACCTCCTGCGAGACCTGCTGCACGCTCGCGATCTCGCCGTTGATCTGCCCGGTGGCGCGGGCCGCCTGATCGGCGAGCGCCTTCACCTCGGAGGCGACCACCGCGAAGCCTCGGCCGGCCTCGCCGGCACGCGCCGCCTCGATGGTCGCGTTGAGCGCCAGCAGGTTGATCTGGCCGGCGATGCTCTGGATCAGGCCGACGATGCTCGACATCGCCGTCGCGCTGTCGGCGAGCCGCTTGGTGTGGCCGTCGGCGTCCCGCACGCAGGCATAGGCGGTGTCGGTGGCGCTCTGGGAGCGCACGATGCTCTGGGACATCTCGGCGACGGAGGCGGCCAGCTCCTCGGCCGCGGCCGCGACGGTCTGAACGTTGCCCGAGGTCGAATCCGCCGCCGAGGAGGCCAGCCGGGCGGCATCGGTGGAGTGCAGGACCGCGTGCTCGATCGCGCCGAAATTGGTGTCGATCAGCTTCCGGAGATCGGCGAGCAGGCGGACCTGCTCGGTGATGTCGGTGGCGAATTTCACCACCTTGTAGGGGTGGCCGGCGGCGTCGAGGATCGGGTTATAGGAGGCCTGGATCCAGACCTCGCGCCCGTCCTTGCCGAGGCGCCGGAACTGCGCGGCCTGATAGGTGCCGTTCCGCAGCGCCGCCCAGAACACCCGGTAGGCTTCGCTGTCGCGATAGGCGGGCTCGACGAACAGGCTGTGGTGCCGGCCGACCACCTCGTCCCGCCCGTAGCCCATCGCGGCCAGGAAGTTGTCGTTGGCCTCGATCACCATCCCGTCGAGATCGAACGCGATCACCGCCTGGACCTTGTGGATCGCCGCGATCTGGCCGGCGCGGTCGGCCTCCTCGGTGCGCTGCCGGGTGATGTCGGTGGCGAACTTCACCACCTTGTAGGGCCGCCCCCGAGCGTCGAGCATCGGATTGTAGGACGCCTCGATCCAGATCGGCCGGCCGCCGCGGCCGACCCGCCGGAACTGGCCGGACTCGAAGCCGCCGGCGCGCAGGCGATCCCAGAACGCCCGGTATTCCGCGGAATCCCGGTAATCCGGATCGACGAACAGGCTGTGGTGCTGGCCGACCACCTCCGGCAGGGTGTAGCCGACCGCGTCGAGGAAATTGGTATTCGCCGAGAGGATGCGGCCGTCGAGATCGAACTCGATCATCCCCTGCACGCGGTCGAGGGCGGCCAGCTTCGCGGACGTTTCACGAGCCTTCAGGGCAGCGAACATGGCGGACCGACTTCTGCTGTGGGGAGATTGGGCTTGGCGCGGCGGCGCGCGACGGGCCGCTTCCAGAACCTGATGGCGATGCACCTCAAGGTTGCGTGGTGAGGATTAACATTCGATGACATCGGCCACAGTACAGGGCGGTCAAATACGGTAGCTCCCCGCGGCCGCGGCAGCGCCGCCCGCCGCTGGGCCTCCCGGCCATAAGGCTCCGTTTACCATTCCCCCACAGGATCGGCCCGACCCACGCGGACCGGCCTCCGTGTGGCCTGGAGTCGTTGCCCGGCATGATCTCACGCGCGGAACGCACACCCCTCACCGACTGGTGGTGGACGGTGGACCGCGGGCTGCTCGCAGCGCTGTTCGCGCTGATGGTGGCCGGCCTGGTCTTCCTGATGGGCGGCGGCCCGCCGGTCGCCGAGCGCATCGGCCTGCCGACCTTCTACTTCCTCAACCGGCAGGCGCTCTACCTGGCGCCGACCATCCTGCTGATCTGCGCAGTGTCGTTCCTGTCCCTGCGCGGGGTCCGGCGGCTGGCGCTGGTCACCTGGATCTGCGGCGTCGCGCTCTGCCTGCTCGCCGGCAAGTTCGGCCCGGAGATCAAGGGCGCGCATCGCTGGATCCAGTTCGGGCCGATCGGCCTGCAGCCGTCGGAATTCGTCAAGCCGGCCTTCGTGGTCGTGGCCGCCTGGGCCTTCTCGGAGGGCGCGCAGCGCCGCGACATGCCGGGCGGCTTCCTGGCGATGCTGCTCCTGCCGGTCACCATCGTGCCGCTGCTGCTCCAGCCGGATTTCGGCCAGACCATGCTGATCACCATGGTGTGGTGCGCGCTGTTCTTCGTCGCCGGCCTGCACCTGATCTGGGTGGCGCTGCTCGGCGTGCTCGGGCTCGGCGGCGTGTTCGCGGCCTACCTGTTCTTCCACCACGTCCGCGAGCGGTTCAACAAGTTCCTCGACCGCGATTCCGGCGGCGGCTTCCAGGATTTCTGGTCGCGGGAATCGTTCCGCTCCGGCGGCTGGTTCGGCACCGGCCCGGGGGAGGGGGTGGCCAAGCGGCACCTTCCGGACGCACATACCGACTTCATCTTCTCCGTCACCGGCGAGGAGTTCGGCGTGATCGTCTGCCTGTGCCTCGTGGCCCTGTTCGCCTTCATCGTGCTGCGCGGCCTCAAGCTGGCGCGGCGCACCGACGACACCTTCTCGCGCCTGGCGATCACCGGCCTGACCACCCTGTTCGGATTGCAGGCCTGCATCAACATGGCGGTGAACACGCAGCTGATGCCGGCCAAGGGCATGACCCTGCCGTTCGTCTCCTTCGGCGGCTCGTCGATGATCTCCCTGGCGCTCGGCACCGGCTTCCTGGTCGCCCTGACCCGCAAGCGCCCGCGCACCGTCCTGCTGAGCCAGAAGCCCCCCGGCACCGCGTCGGCCACCGTCGCCGGAGTGATGCGGTGACCGTCTTCACCCCCACGATCCTGCTCTGTGCCGGCGGCACCGGCGGGCACCTGTTCCCGGCCGAGAGCCTCGCCCACGCCCTGCGCGCCCGGGGCATCCGGGTGGCGCTCGCCACCGACGCCCGGGTCGACGCGATCTCGGGCGAGTTCCCGGCCTCCGAGGTGGTCACGATCGCCTCGGCCACGCCGTCGGGCCGTTCGCCGCTGAAGCGGGCCGCCGCCGTGCTCACGCTGGGCCGCGGCTTCGGGGTCGCCGCCAAGGAGATCCGCCGGATCAACCCGGCCGCGATCGTCGGCTTCGGCGGCTACCCGACCGTGCCGCCGGTGCTCGCCGGCCAGATCCTGCGGGTGCCGACCGTGCTGCACGAGCAGAACGCCGTGATGGGCCGGGCCAACGTCTTCCTGGCGCGGGGCGCCCGGACCATCGCCACCGGCTTCAAGGACGTCCGCGGCGTGCCCGACAAGGCGCGCGCCCCACGGGTCCACACCGGCAACCCGCTTCGCCCGGCGGTGATCGAGGCGGCCGGGATCCCGTATCCCGCCTTCGGCGCCGGCGATGCCCTGCGCCTCCTGGTGTTCGGCGGCAGCCAGGGCGCCCGGGTCATGGGCGAGGTCGTGCCCGAGGCGATCGAGCGCCTGCCCGCCGACCTGAGAGCCCGCCTGCACCTCGTCCAGCAGGTCCGGCCCGAGGACCTGACGGCGGTGCAGAACCGCTACCTCGCCCTGGGTCTCGCCGGGATCGAGGCGGCGCCGTTCTTCAAGGACCTGCCGGCCCGCATGGCCGCCAGCCACCTTGTGGTCTCGCGCTCGGGCGCCTCGACGGTCTCGGAGCTCGCGGCGATCGGCCGGCCCTCGATCCTGGTGCCGCTGCCCGGCGCCCTCGACCAGGACCAGGCCGCCAACGCCGCGACCCTCGACGCGATCGGCGCGGCGCTGGCCCTGAAGCAGACCGCCTTCACCCCGGATCGCCTCGCCGCCGAGCTGGTCGCGTGCTTCGCGACGCCGGCAAAATTGACCGCGGCGGCCGATGCGGCCAGAAGCGCAGGCATTCACGATGCCGCCGAGCGGCTGGCCGAGGTCGTCATCGAGACGGCTCGCCGCTTGTAGCAAGGGGGTTTCCAAAGGGCTGAGCCCTTTGGCGGGGTGTCGGGGCGCAGCCTCTGAGACCGGCGGGCGCCGCCCGCACCCGCGAAAGGTCGCAGACCTTTCGAAACCATGACGTTACGGAAGGTACGACGACAGATGAAGCTGCCCGACAAGCTCGGACCCATCCACTTCATCGGCATCGGCGGCATCGGCATGTCCGGCATCGCCGAGGTGATGAACAACCTCGGCTACACGGTCCAGGGCTCCGACGCCTCGGACAACGCCAATGTCCGCCGGCTCGCCGAGAAGGGGATCCGCACCTTCGTCGGCCATCAGGCCGAGAACGTCGACGCCGCCGCCCTGGTGGTGGTCTCGACCGCAATCCGGCGGGACAACCCGGAACTCCAGGCCGCCCGCGAGCGCCGGCTGCCCGTGGTCCGGCGCGCCGAGATGCTGGCCGAGCTGATGCGCTTCAAGTCCTGCGTCGCCATCGCGGGCACCCACGGCAAGACCACCACGACCTCGCTGGTCGCCACGCTGCTCGATGCCGGCAACCTCGACCCGACCGTGATCAATGGCGGCATCATCAACGCCTACGGCACCAACGCCCGGATGGGCGAGGGCGACTGGATGGTGGTGGAGGCCGACGAATCCGACGGCACCTTCCTCAAGCTGCCCGCCGACGTCGCCATCGTCACCAATATCGACCCCGAGCATCTCGACCATTTCGGCTCGTTCGATGCGGTGAAGGACGCGTTCCGGCGCTTCATCGACAACATCCCGTTCTACGGCTTCGCGGTGATGTGCACCGATCATCCGGTGGTGCAGGACATGGTCGGCCATATCGAGGACCGCCGGATCATCACCTACGGCGAGAATCCCCAGGCCGACGTGCGCCTGCTCGACGTGGACCTGAAGGGCGGGCAGAGCCGCTTCCGCGTCATGATCCGCGACCGGCGCCCGGGCTTCCGCATGGAGATGGAAGATCTGGTCCTGCCGATGCCCGGCAAGCACAACGCGCTCAACGCCACCGCGGCGCTGGCCGTCGCCAACGAGCTCGGCGTCTCGCACGACGCGATCCGCCGGGCCCTCGCGGGCTTCGGGGGCGTCAAGCGCCGCTTCACCCGCACCGGCGAGTGGAACGGGGCGACGATCTTCGACGATTACGGACACCATCCGGTGGAGATCAAGGCGGTGCTCAAGGCCGCCCGCGCCTCGACCGACGGCAACGTCATCGCGGTGGTCCAGCCGCACCGCTACACCCGTCTCGCCTCGCTGTTCGACGATTTCTGCACCTGCTTCAACGACGCCGACACCGTGATCGTCGCCCCGGTCTACACGGCGGGCGAGGCCCCGATCGAAGGCGTCGACCGCGACGCCCTGGTCTCCGGCCTGCGCTCCCGCGGCCACCGCGACGCCCGTCCCCTCGACCGGCCGGAGGAGCTGGCCGGGATCATCGCCGAGCTCGCCAAGCCCAGCGACTACGTCGTGTGCCTGGGCGCCGGCACGATCACCCAATGGGCCTACGCGCTGCCGGGCGAACTCGCTGCGCGGGGGAAGTGAGCGGGATGGGCGTCGATCAGACCGAGTCCGGCACGAGGTCCTCGACGGCGATGTCGAGCGCCCGTGCAAGCCGTTCATAGACGGCGGGATCGGCCGTGCCCGCGCCCGTTTCCAGCGTGGTGAGTTGGCCCTCGGGCACTCCGCTGTCGCGCGCCAGTGCGGCCACCGTCATCCCCCGCTTGGCGCGCCAGAACGCCAGGGGGCTCGGTGCCGCCCGCAAGGCGTCGAGATCGGCCTCGTCCAGGAGTTCTTCGTCGCCGGCGCTCAAGTGCCTCTGCGACTCCTCGATGGCGCGCGCGTCGAGCGTATCCTCCGCCAACTCGCGCAGCCGCTCGAATTCCACCTCCGGCAGGATCACGATGGCCTCTCCGGAGGGCGACCGGGTTCTGACGATGGTCACGGGCACTATCCTAGCCGTAGATCGAACTGCGTGGGCCGACGGCGTGGACAATGATCCGATCCGCCTCGATCGTGAAGACCGCGCGCCAATCCCCAACCCGCAATCGGTAGCGATCTCCCGCGCCCCGCAGCGCCTTCACGTTGTTGGCGAGGCTGTCCGGATCCTGTGCGTAGAGACCCAGCTTCTGGCGGATCAGGTCTTCGGTCGGCTTCGGCATCCGGCTCAGGCTGCGGGCTGCCGTACGGGTGAAGACCAGGCTTCTGCCGGTATCCTTGGCCATCCCGCCCTGATTCCCTCAAGCGAGCCGGTTGATCCGGTCCAAAGCTTAGCATGACCGCATCGCTCCACGACCGTATCCGCGCCGCCGCGCCGGACCTGCGCGGGCGCCTGCTCGCCGACCAGCCGCTGGCCGACCTCACCTGGTTCCGGGTCGGCGGCCCGGCCGAGGTTCTGTTCACCCCGGCCGACGAGGAGGATCTCGCCCGCCTGCTCGCCGCCCTGGAACCCGACGTGCCGGTCACGGTGATCGGCCTCGGCTCCAACCTGATCGTCCGCGACGGCGGGGTGCCGGGCGTGGTCATCCGCCTCGGCGGCAAGGCGTTCGGCAGCATCGCGGTCGAGGGCGACACCCTGCAGGTCGGCACCGCCGTGCCGGATATGCGCCTCGCCAAGGCGGCGGCCGAGGCCGGGCTCGACGGGCTCGCCTTCTACCGCGGCATCCCCGGCTCGATCGGCGGCGCCCTGCGGATGAACGCCGGCGCCCATGGCGGCGAGACCACCGACGTGCTGGTCGAGGCCCACGGCATCGACCGGACGGGCGCGTCGCGCCGCTTCAGCCATGCCGCGATGGTCTTCTCCTATCGGCATTCCGATGCGCCCGAGGACGTGATCTTCACCCGCGCCCTGTTCCGCGGAAAGCCCGGCGACCGCGCCGCCATCGAGGCTGAGATGGAGCGCGTGACCGCGGCCCGGGAGGCGGCGCAGCCGATCCGCGAGCGCACCGGCGGCTCGACCTTCGCCAACCCGGACGGCGGCAAGGCTTGGCAGCTGATCGACGCCGCCGGCTGCCGGGGCCTGACCCGGGGCGGCGCCCAGGTCTCGCCGATGCACTGCAACTTCCTGATCAACACCGGCGGCGCCACCGCCGCCGACATCGAGGGGCTGGGCGAGGAGGTCCGGCGCCGGGTGCGGGAGACCAGCGGCGTCGCGCTGCGCTGGGAGATCCGGCGGATCGGCGTGGATTCGACGATGGTAAGCCGGTAAGGTGTAAGTCGAGCCGGAGGCGTATCGGCCATGCCCGAAAAACGCGCGCGCACCGCCTATTCGAAGATCTCCGTCAAGAGCCAGACGGTGCTGCCCGCGGAGGTGCGCGAGCGTCTCGCGATCGGCCCGGGCGATCGTCTGCGCTACCGGATCACGCCGGAGGGCATCCAGATCGACAAAGCTCCGCCGGAAGGGGAGGATCCGTTCGTGGCGTTCACGGAATGGGGCCGCCCCATCGACGACGCAGATTATGCCGACCTCTGATGCCTCGCCTGTTCCGGCCGGCACCATCGTGGTCGTGCCGTTCCCCTATTCGGACCGGCTGGCCGAGAAGCGGCGCCCCGCCCTCGTTGTGTCCGGAACCGCGGCCGCGGAGGCCGGCTATGTGTGGATCGCGATGATCACCAGCGCCCGCAACACCCGCTTGGCCGGCGACATCGCGATCGCGGATCTGGACGCGGCCGGCCTGGGCGTCGCCTCCGTGGTGCGCCCGCTGAAGATCGCCTGCATCGAACCCAGCCGGATCCTCCGCCGCCTCGGCGCCCTGCATCCCGCCGCGGCGGCGGCGGTTTACGCCGCGATCCATGGCATGGTTGGCCAAGCGTGATCCGATCCCCGACCCAGCTTTCCCCGGAGCCCACCATGTCCAAGCACGTCGCCGTCCTCCTGGGCGGCACCTCCGCCGAGCGCGAGGTCTCGCTCAGCTCCGGCGCGGCCTGCGCGGCGGCCCTCGAAGGGGAGGGGTTCCGGGTCACCCGGGTCGATGTCGGCCCCGACATCGCGTCGGTGCTCACCGCCTTGCGGCCGGACGTCGCCTTCAACGCGCTGCACGGCCCGGACGGCGAGGACGGCACGATCCAGGGGCTCCTGGAGATCCTGAAGATTCCCTACACCCATTCGGGCGTGCTCGCCTCGGCGCTCGCCATGAACAAGGAGCGGGCCAAGACCGTGATGCGCGCCGCCGGCGTCGACGTCCCGGAGGGCCGGATCGTTAACCGCTTCGAGGCCGCAAAAAACCACCCGCTGCCGCCGCCCTACGTGGTCAAGCCGATCGCCGAAGGCTCCTCGGTGGGCGTCATCATCGTGCGCGACGGCCGGACGCACCCGCCCCAGATCCTCGCCTCCGAGGAATGGACCTTCGGGGAGCAAGTCCTTGCGGAACCTTACATAGCCGGTCGCGAACTCACCTGCGGGGTGATGGGCGACAAGGCCCTCGGGGTGATCGAGGTGAAGGCCGCCACGGGGGACTGGTACGACTACGACGCGAAGTACGCCCCGGGCGGCTCGGTACACGTGCTGCCGGCCGAACTTAAACCAAATGTTTACCAGCGTGTCCAAGAGTTGTCGTTAACGGCGCATCAAGCACTGGGCTGCCGGGGCGTCAGCCGTGCCGACCTTCGCTACGACGACACACCGGGTGGAACCGGTCTGCTCGTGGTTCTGGAGGTCAACACGCAACCCGGCATGACCCAGACGAGCCTTGTGCCGGAGATGGCGGCCCATGCGGGCCTTGGTTTCGGTGAGCTCGTCCGATGGATGGTGGAGGACGCTTCTCTGAATCGCTGAGCGGCGGTGACGCTGCCGGTCGTGGCCTTCCCGCGCGCCTCGTCGGCGCCGCGCTGGATCGGCTGACCGGACGCGTCCCCTCCCGCTCCCTCTCGGTGCGCCGGTCCCGCAAGGGCCAGCAGCTGGCCGCGCGCCTGCCGCGGGGCGTCGGCGCCGTCGGCGTCTCCCTCTCCTTCGCCGCTGTGGCGCTCGCCGGCTTCGTGGCGAGCGGGCGCTACGAGTCCTTCGTGGCCGAGCAGGGCCAGCCCCTGGATATCGCGGCGCGCGTCCTCGGCTTCGGCGTCGAGCGCGTGACCATCTCGGGCATCTCGAGGATGTACGAGCGTGAGGTGCTGGGCGCCGCCGGCATCGACTGGCGCTCCTCGGTTCCCTTCCTGGATGTCGTCGCGGTGCGCGAGAAGCTTCTGCGCGTGCCCCTGATCGCCCAGGCTTCGGTCCGGAAGATCTACCCCAACGAGATCGCGATCACCCAGGTCGAGCGCGAGCCCGCCGCCCTCTGGCAGAAGAACGGCGAGATCAACGTGATCGCCGCCGACGGCACCGTGATCGACGCCATGCGGGACGACCGCTACGCCAGCCTGCCCCTGGTCGTCGGCGACGACGCCAACAACAAGCTTCCGGAATATCTCGCCCTGATCGCCGCCGCCGGCCCGCTCTCCGAGCGGATCAAGGCCGGGACCTACGTCTCGGGCCGGCGCTGGACGCTCAAGCTCGACGGTGTCGACGTGCGGCTGCCCGAGATCGACCCGGCCGCGGCGCTCGCGCGCCTCGTCCGGTTCGAGCGCGAGGCCGGCCTGCTCGAGAAGGACATCATCGCGGTGGATCTGCGCATGCCCGACCGCCTCGTGGTGCGCCTGACCGAGGAGGCCGCCGCCGCCCGCGCGGAAGCCCAGAAGGCGAAGAAGAAGGGCGCGGCCAGCTGATGCCCTTCCTGTCGATCTCCGCCCGTCCCGCCTTCTGCGTCCGGTAGCGTCAATGCACAGCCAACACGGCCTCACGCCGCGACTGAAGCCGCTCTCCGCCCGGCGCTCGACCACCCTCTCGGTGCTCGACATCGGCACCAGCAAGGTCGTCTGCCTCATCGCCGAGCTGCAGCCGGCCGAAGCGCTCTCGACCCTGCGCGGCCGGACGCACCTCGCCCGCATCATCGGCATCGGCCATCAGCGCTCCCTGGGGCTGAAGGGCGGGGCGATCGTCGACCTCGCCGCCGCCGAGGGCGCGATCCGCCAGGCGGTGCACGCCGCCGAGCGGATGGCGAAGGTCGAGGTCCAGTCGGTCATCGTCAACATGTCCGGCGGCCGGCTCGCCTCGCAGCATTTCCAGGCCCGGGTGAACGTCCGGTCGGGCACCGTCACCGGCAGCGATGTCGAGCGGGTGCTGGAGACGGCGAGCGCCCATGGCGTCAGCCCCGGCCGGGCCGTGCTGCACGCGCTGCCCACCGGCTACGCGCTGGACGGGCAGGGCGCGGTCATCGACCCGTCGGGCATGATCGGCGAGGCGCTGGGGGTCGACCTGCACGTCGTCACCAGCGAGCTCGCCGCCGCCCGCAACGTCATGCTGGCGGTCGAGCATTGCCATCTCGGGGTCGAGGCGGTCATCGCCACGCCCTACGCCGCCGGGCTCTCGGCCCTGGTGGACGACGAGGCCGAGATGGGCGTGTGCGTCGTCGACATGGGCGGCGGCACGACCAGCGTCGGGGTGTTCTCGGGCGGCCACCTCGTCCACGTGGACGCGGTGGCGGTCGGCGGCCACCACGTCACCATGGACATCGCCCGGGGCCTCTCCACCCGCATGGCCGCGGCCGAGCGGCTGAAGACCCTCTACGGCTCGGCCCTCTCCACCCCCTCCGACGATCGCGACATGATCGCCGTGCACGGGGTCGGCGAGGACGAGGGCGAGGCCCCGGCCCATATCCCGCGCTCGCAGCTGGTGCGGATCATCAAGCCGCGGGTCGAGGAGGTGGTCGAGCTGGTGCGCGACCGGCTGCGCGACGCCGGCTTCGCCGCCCAGGCCGGGCGGCGGGTGGTGCTCACGGGCGGCGCCAGCCAGCTCGTCGGCCTGCCGGAAGTCGCCCGGCGGGTCCTCCAGGGCCAGGTCCGGATCGGCCGGCCGCTCGGGATCCGCGGCCTGCCCGAGGCGGCCAAGGGTCCGGCCTTCTCGGCCGCCGTCGGCCTGCTGGTCTACCCGCAGGTCGCGCATGCCGAGCACTTCGAGCCGCGGGGCCACGGCGCCTTCGCGGCCACGGGATCGGACCGGTACATCAGCCGGGTCGGGCGCTGGATCCGGGACAGCTTCTAGGTTTCACCCCCGTCCTGTTCGGCGGGGGATCGAAAAAATATCGGCGCCGCAGCGCCGCACGGAAAGCAGAGTAAGCGAGAGGCTCGACACCATGGCCATTACCCTCCAGGCGCCGGACATCCGGGAACTCAAGCCCCGCATCACCGTCTTCGGTGTCGGCGGCGCAGGCGGCAACGCAGTCAACAACATGATCGAGTCGGGCCTGCTCGGCTGCGAGTTCGTGGTCGCCAACACCGATGCGCAGGCGCTCACCTCCTCGAAGGCGGAGCGGGTGATCCAGATGGGCCTGGGCGTCACCCAGGGCCTCGGCGCCGGCTCCCACCCGGAGGTCGGCTCCGCCGCCGCCGACGAGGTGATCGACGAGATCCGGGACCAGCTCTCGGGCGCCCATATGTGCTTCATCACCGCCGGCATGGGCGGCGGCACCGGCACCGGCGCCGCGCCGGTCATCGCCCGCACCGCCCGCGACATGGGCATCCTCACGGTCGGCGTCGTGACCAAGCCGTTCCAGTTCGAGGGCGTGCGCCGCATGCGCACCGCCGAGTCCGGCATCCAGGAGCTGCAGGCCGCGGTCGACACCCTGATCGTGATCCCGAACCAGAACCTGTTCCGGGTCGCCAACGAGAAGACCACCTTCGCCGACGCCTTCGCGATGGCCGACCAGGTGCTCTATTCCGGCGTCGCCTGCATCACCGACCTGATGGTCAAGGAAGGCCTGATCAACCTCGACTTCGCCGACGTCCGGGCGATCATGCGCGGCATGGGCAAGGCCATGATGGGCACCGGTGAGGCGTCCGGCGAGAAGCGCGCCAACCGCGCCGCCGAGGCGGCCATCGCCAACCCGCTCCTCGACGACGTCTCCATGAAGGGCGCCCGCGGCCTGCTGATCTCGATCACCGGCGGCTCCGACCTGACCCTGTACGAGCTCGACGAGGCCGCCACCCGCATCCGCGAGGAGGTCGATCAGGACGCCAACATCATCCTGGGCGCCACCTTCGACGAGAGCCTCGACGGCATCATCCGCGTGTCGGTCGTCGCCACCGGCATCGAGCCGCTGCTGATCTCCGCCAACTCGACCAACAACCCGGCCATCGCCGAGACCGAGCAGCGCATCGCCGAGGTGGCCGAGCGCCTGCGGGCCGAGGCCCGGGCCCGGGCCTCCTCGCCGGTTCCGAGCATCCGCACGGACTCGGTCGCCCAGGCCCCCGCGCAGAACCCGGCGCCGGCCGCCCCGCAGCCGGCCCCCGAGGCGCGGACCGAGACCCGGTTCGACGCCCCGGCCCCGGTCGCCCGTGACGAGGTCGTCCTCGCCCCGGCCCAGCCGCGCGCCGCCGCGCCGTTCGTCCCGGCCCCCGCCCCGCAGCAGGCCGAGCCGGCGCCGCAGTTCCAGGCCGGCCCGTTCGTGCCGCCGCGTCCGGCCGCCCCCGCGGCCGCGCCGCTCGCCCGCGCCCCGCGCATGCCGCAGATCCACGAGCTGCCGCCGATCGCCCAGAACCAGATCCTGGCGAACCGGGCCGCCGAGGAAGCGGCGCCGGAATCCAAGCGGACCTCGCTGCTGCGTCGCCTCGCCACCGTCGGCTTCGGCGGCCGGCGCGACGAGATGGAGGGCGTGCCCGCCCCGCGGGCCGCGGCCCCGGTCGCGCCGCAGCCGCACGCCGCCCAGCCGAACGTCGCTCAGCCCCACCTGGCTCAGCCTCATGTGCCGCCGGCCCCGCGCGCTCCGCTTCCGGCGGCGCCGCAATACCGGCCGGCCCAGGGGAGCCTCGATGCCCAGGGCCGCGTCGCGCCGCAGTCGCGGATGATGGACGACGACCAGCTCGAGATCCCGGCCTTCCTCCGCCGCCAGGCGAACTGAACGGCGCAAGACCCGGGACCAGAAGCGGGAGCCGGCGGGAAACCGCCGGCTCTTTGCGCTGCAACGAAGCAACTCTTAGTTGCGGGAAGACAGGATTGCGGTCACAGCGGGGTTAACGTTTGTGACGCTATCCCCAGGCGCGTGATGCATCGGAGCCACAGAATGGCCGTCGGTTAGCCACGCATTAACCAAGCTTTAAGCCTTTGTGCCGTCAGGTTTTTAGCGGCTCCAAACGGCAAGCGTGTCTGTAACAGAGCGTAAGAATCCGTGATTTGGCTGCCCTGTGCGGTGCAGCTATAGACACTCGCAGACCAATGAGACGCGTTGCAGGACACAACCTGATAGCGCGGATAGGGGCTTCAAGCAGCGGACGGATCGGACAGTTTCCTCACCATCCCGGGTCGGGATGGCGGGACCTGATCGCGGCCGGGGGCTAATGAATGCGAACGCATAAACAGACGACCCTGAAGGGTCCGGTGACGCTCTCAGGCGTAGGGGTCCATTCCGGGAACCCGGCCGAGATCACGATCCGCCCCGCTCCGGCCAATCACGGCATCGCGTTTCTCCGCACCAGCACCACCCACGGCAACGACCGCCTGATCAAGGCCCACCACGCCCTCGTCTCCGCCACCGAACTCTGCACCGTCATCGGTGACGTCGAGACCGGTGCCGTCGCCACCATCGAGCATCTGATGTCGGCCCTCTACGGACTGGGCATCGACAACGCCCTGGTCGAGATCGACGGGCCGGAGATGCCGATCCTCGACGGGTCCGCCCTCCAATTCGTTCAGGCCATCGACACGGTCGGGATCGCGACCTGCAACACGCCGCGCCGCTGGCTCAAGGTCCTGCGCCACGTCCGCATCGAGACCGGCCGCGCCTTCGCGGAGCTGCGCCCGATCGACCGGGGCTTCCGCCTCGACGTGGAGATCGATTTCGACAGCCCGGTGATCGGCCGCTCGCGCAAGGCGATGGACCTCTCGCCCGCCACCTACCGCCGGGAGATCGCCGGCGCCCGCACCTTCGGGATGATGAAGGACGTGGAGCGCTACTGGAAGGCCGGCTTCGCGCTGGGCGCCTCGCTGGAGAACACCGTCGCGGTCGGCGAGACCGCCGTGGTCAACCCCGAAGGCCTGCGCTTCCCGGACGAGTTCGTCCGCCACAAGATCCTCGACGCGGTCGGCGACCTCGCGCTGGCCGGCCTGCCGATCCAGGGCGCCTACCGCTCCTATTGCGGCGGCCACCGGATGAATGTCGGCGTGCTCTCCGCCCTGTTCGCCGACCGGTCGAACTACGCCATCGTCGAGGCGCAGGGCTCGCGCCGCGAGACCGTGCTGTCCGAGCTCGGCGTCGGCCTGGGCATCGCCGCCTTCGCGGGCGAGCTCTGACCGCAGCCCTGTGACCCGCGGGACACAGCCGGCAACCAATCCGGGCGGCCGCAGCCTTGCCGCTTTCATGCCCGAATCAAACGTCAGGGTTTAACGGTCCGTGAACGACGGGCCCGGCTCGGTCGGGCCGGATCCAATCACGCGATGGCACGACGGCGCGGGACGTGCGCCGGTCCCGGGAAAGAGCGCCAGATGCCTGTCACCATTCGTCATCGCCGGGCGGCGGCCTTCGTGGCGCCCTTCGTGGCCGTCCTCGGCCTGGGCCTCGGCGGCTGCGACTTCGACCCGACCAACCTCTTCGCCGAGAAGTACAAGCCCGAGGTCGTTCCGGATGTCCCGGCGGACAAGCTCTACAGCGAGGGCTTGGCCAAGCTAGAGGACAGCGACTACGAGGGGGCGATCAAGAAGTTCGACAACCTCGACAAGCAGTACCAGTATTCCGAATGGTCCCGGAAGGCGCTGCTGATGACCGCCTACGCGAATTACGAGGGCCAGAAGTACGACGACGCGATCAGCGCCGCGAAGCGGTACCTGCAGCGCCACCCGGCCAGCAAGGACGCCGCCTACGCGCAGTACCTGATGGCGATGTCGAACTATAAGCAGATCCCGGACGTGACCCGCGATCAGGACCGGTCCGAGAAGGCGCTCGTCGCCCTGCAGGAGCTGGTCCAGAAGTATCCGACCTCCGAATACGCCACCGACGCGCGGTCCAAGATCCAGATCACCCGGGATCAGCTCGCCGGCAAGGAGATGGAGGTGGGCCGCTTCTACCTCGAGCGGCGCAACTTCCCGGCCGCGATCAACCGCTTCCGCGACGTGGTCGCCAAGTACCAGACCACCCGCCACGCGGAAGAGGCGCTCGAGCGCCTGACCGAGGCCTACTGGGCGCTCGGCATCACCCAGGAGGCGCAGAACTCCGCGGCCGTGCTGGGCCACAACTTCCCCGACAGCCCCTGGTACAAGGACGCCCACGCGCTCCTGGCCAAGGGCGGCGTCGAGCCCCGCGAGGAGAAGAGCTCGTTCCTCTCCAAGATCTACCGGAGCGTGACCGGCAAGACCGCCTCGGCCGAGTGACGATACCGGCGGGCCGCGTCCTGCCGCAGGCGGCCTTCGGCGCGCCGTGAAACGCCCCAGGGCCCGGAGCCGCCGCTCCGGGCCTTTCTCGTCCGCGCAGCCCCGCGGCACTGCAGATGCGCCGCGGTGCATTTTTGGGGTGAATCCGCGCCGCAGCAGCCTTATGTCTGCGGTCCCATTCTCAGGAATCCCGTCGCCGCATGCTGGCGCAGCTCGCGATCCGCGACATCGTTCTGATCGACAGGCTCGAACTGAATTTCCGGACAGGGCTGAGTGTCCTGACCGGGGAGACCGGTGCGGGCAAATCGATCCTGCTCGACGCCTTTGCCCTGGCCCTGGGCGGCCGCGGCGATGGCCGCCTCGTGCGTCATGGCGAGCCGCAGGGCGGCGTCACCGCGGTGTTCGACCTGCCCCTGGACCATCCGGCGCGCCGGATCGCGGCCGAGGCCGAGATCGACACAGAGGGTGACCTGATCCTGCGCCGGACCCAGATGGCGGACGGGCGCACCCGCGCCTTCGTCAACGACCAGCCGGTGGGCGTGCAGGTCCTGCGGGCGATCGGGGCGGCGTTGGTGGAGATCCACGGCCAGCACGACGACCGGGCCCTGTCCGATCCGGCCTCGCACCGGGCGATCCTCGACGCCTTCGGGGGCCTGCAGGGCCAGCTCGCGAAGGTCGCGTCGGCCGCCAAGGCCGTGCGCACGGCGCGCGCCGAGCTCGCCGAGCATCGCGCCCGCATCGATGCGGCCCGCAAGGAGGCCGACTTCCTGCGCCACGCGGTCGAGGAACTCGCGGCCCTGGCGCCCCAGCCCGGGGAGGAGGCCCAGCTCGCCGAGCGCCGCAGCATCATGCAGCAATCCGAGAAGGTTGCCCGCGAGCTGAACGAGGCGCTGGACGCGGTCGGTGGGCCGCATTCCGGCGTGCCGCACATCTCCGCCGCCCTGCGCAAGCTGGAGCGCCGCGCCGGCCAGCTCCCGGCGCTGATCGACCCCTGCGTCAACGCCCTCGACGCCGCCATGGTCGCCCTCGACGAGGCGCGCGCGGTTCTGGACGCCGCCGTGGCCGAGACCGAGTTCGACCCGCGCGACCTGGAGCGGGCGGAGGAGCGGCTGTTCGCGCTGCGCGCCGCCTCGCGCAAATACGACGTCCCGGCCGACGACCTCGCCGCCCTGGCGGAGCGCTACGCCGGAGAGGTCGCGACCCTCGATGCCGGCGAGGCGGCCCTGGAGGGGCTGGAACAGGCCCGCGCCAAGGCCGAGGCCCACTATGCCGAGGCGGCGGACAAGCTCAGCGCCGGGCGCCGCCGGGCGGCCAAGCAGCTCGACGCGGCCGTGAAGGCCGAGCTGCCGCCGCTGAAGCTGGAGCGTGCCCGGTTCATCACCGAGATCGTGACCGATCCGGAGGCGCGCGATCCCGCGGGCATCGACCGCGTCGAGTTCTGGGCGCAGACGAATCCCGGGACGAAGCCTGGCCCGATGATGAAGGTCGCCTCCGGCGGCGAGTTGTCGCGCTTCATGCTGGCGTTGAAGGTGGTGCTGGCCGACAAGGGCTCGGCCCCGACCCTGATCTTCGACGAGATCGACACCGGCGTCGGCGGCGCGGTGGCGGACGCGATCGGCCTACGCCTGGCGCGCCTGGCCAGCACCGTGCAGGTCGTGGCGGTGACCCATGCGCCCCAGGTGGCCGCCCGGGCGAGCACGCATTTCCTGATCGCCAAGACCCCGGTCAAAGGTGCCGGACGCGTCGCGACCCGGGTGGCGAGCCTGCCGGTGGCGGAGCGCCGCGAAGAGATCGCCCGGATGCTGGCCGGCGCGACGGTGACCGACGAGGCGCGGGCGGCGGCGGCCCGGCTGCTTCAAGGCGCGGATGCGTGAACGCCGATCAACCTTAACCGTTGGTTGCGCGTAACCTTTCGTTAACCATTCCTCGCGAGACTGCTTCCATCCCGGTGCCGTGCTCAGGCGTACGCGGTTGAAGGGCGGGAGGAAAACATGAAGCCGTCTATCGTCACGTCCGAGGGAAGCCCGCATATGGGCCGGTCCCTCAAGCAGGCGATCAACACGCAACAGCTCGGGCTGACGCTCCGCACCGTCTACGAGGGCAGCGTCGACACGCAGCCGATCACGGACACCCACGTGGAACTGCTGCTTCGCCTTCGTCAGAAGGAGCGGGAACTGCGCCGGGTCGGTTAGGGGCCCCGTGCCCCGAATCGGCACGCGTTCCGGAATGGAGTTCCTCCCGGCGGAAGGCTGCTGAGCCCTACCAGCGCCGCGAGCCGGGCCGCCGGCGATACTCCGCCGCCCGGATCTGCGTGAGAATCCGGTCGAGGTCCACGAGGAGTTCCGCCTCCTCGCGACGCGCCTGCGCCACGGCCTCCGCGTCGCTGCCGAAACGCTGGCGCGCCTGAGCCAGGGTCAGGGCGCGTTCCACGGCCTCGCGGGCGGCATGCAGGGCGAGCCAGGCCGCATCCGGGCCGGCCGCGTCGGGACCTGCCCCTGCCTCGGTCCCCTGGTCATCCACGATCCGAACACCTTCTGATCACTGCGCAGCATCGCTCGCCGATCCTCGGCCGATCGTCCGGTGCCGCCACCCGGTGTGAACGCACGAGCGCCGCAAACCGTGCCGTCACGCGCGCCGCGCGCTGTCATGGCGATGTCATCTCACTGTCGTAACGCCCGGCTCATCGGGCGGCCGGCGCCGGGTCTCTTGGAAGACCGGCCGCACAGCTCTGCCGCGGGCATGGGCTTGCCGGCAGAGAGGCGCAGGCTCTCGCCCGACGGCAACGGAGATACCCTTGAGACCCTTCGCTTACGCGCTCGCCGTCGGCCTCGCGACGGTTCAGCTGGCGTCCGCGGCACTCGCTGCCGATATCACGGGTGCCGGCGCAACGTTCCCGTTCCCGGTCTACTCCAAGTGGGCCGAAGCCTACCGGAAGGAGACCGGCTCGGGACTGAACTACCAGTCCATCGGCTCCGGCGGCGGCATCAAGCAGATCCAGGCCAAGACCGTCGATTTCGGCGCGACCGACGCGCCTCTGAAGGGCGAGCAGCTGGCCAAGGACGGTCTCGTCCAGTTCCCCACCGTTATGGGCGGCGTCGTGCCGGTCGTGAACATCGCCGGTCTCGAGCCCGGCAAGCTGAAGCTGACCGGCGACGTGCTGGCCGACATCTACGCCGGCAAGATCGCGAAGTGGTCGGACCCGCGGATCGCCAAGCTCAACGAGGGCGTGAAGCTCCCCGACGCGACCATCACCCCGGTCTACCGGTCCGACGCCTCGGGCACGACCAACATCTTCACCACCTACCTGTCGCAGGTCTCCGAGACCTGGAAGAAGGATTACGGCGCGGCCACCACGATCTCCTGGCCGGTCGGGCAGGGCGGCAAGGGCAACGAGGGCGTGACCGCCACCGTGAAGCAGGTGCCGAACGCGATCGGCTACGTCGAATCCGCCTACGCCAAGCAGAACAAGCTCGCTTACGCTCTGCTTCAGAACAAGGCCGGCAAGTATCCGCAGCCCGACGACAAGGCCTTCCAGGCCGCCGCCGCCAGCGCCGACTGGAAGTCGGCTCCGGGCTTCGGTATCTCGCTGACCAACCAGCCGGGCGAAGATGCCTGGCCGATCACGGCGGCGACCTTCATCCTGGTCCACAAGGATCCGGCCGACCCGGCCAAGGCCGCGGATACGCTCAAATTCTTCGATTGGGCCTACAAGAACGGCGATAAGCTTGCTTCTGACCTCGACTACGTGCCGCTTCCGGACAACGTCGTCGCCCTGATCCACGAAGAGTGGAAAAACGTGAAGGGTAAGGACGGTAAGCCCGTCTTCAACATGTGAGTGATTTAGGGGGGAGGCTTGCAGCCTCCTCCCTCGCTTCGCGGACTGCACCGCGCTACCACGCCCCCCTTCGCAGAGAATCGCGGATGCCCGCCTTGACCGAGACGATTGCCCTCGCACGACCCCGCGCCGTCGCCGCGCGTAAAGGGCCGAGCCGGAGCCTCGACAACCTGTTCCGGGCTTGCTCCTACGGCGCGGCACTGTTCGTGCTCGTCGTGCTCGCCGGAATCCTGGGGTCGATCCTCTACGGCGGCTGGCCCGCCTTCCGCGAATTCGGATTCGCCTTCCTCACATCCAGCGCCTGGAACGTCGGGACCGAGCAGTACGGCGCCCTGGTGGCCGTGATCGGCACCGTGGCCTCCGCGACCCTCGCGCTGCTGATCGGCGTGCCGGTCTCCCTGGGGATCGCCGTCTACCTCACGCAGCTCTGCCCGGGCTGGGCCCGCAAGCCGGTGGCGATGACCATCGAGCTGCTCGCCGCGGTGCCGAGCATCATCTACGGCATGTGGGGCCTGTTCGTGTTCGCGCCGCTCTTCGCGCGCTTCGTCCAGATCCCGGTCTCGAACCTGGTCGAGGGCATGCCGATCGTCGGCACGCTGTTCTACGCCCGGGTGCCCTCGGGCGTCGGCGTCTTCACCGCCGGCATCATCCTGGCGATCATGATCGTGCCGTTCATCGCCTCGATCGCCCGCGACATGCTCGACCAGATCCCCACCGTGCTGCGCGAGAGCGCCTACGGCATCGGCTGCACGACCTGGGAGGTGGTGCGCCACGTTCTGGTGCCGCAGGCCTCGGTCTCGATCATCGGGGCGATCATGCTCGGCCTCGGCCGCGCGCTCGGCGAGACGATGGCGGTGACCTTCGTGATCGGCAACGCCAACCGCCTCTCGGCCTCGATCTTCGACCCGAGCTCGACCATCGCGTCGCGCATCGCCAACGAGTTCAACGAGGCGGACGGCCTCCAGCTCAACGCGCTGATGGCGCTCGGCTGCATCCTCTTCGTCATCACCTTCGTGGTGCTCATCATCGCCCGGTTGCTGACGCGCCGCGTCAAGCCTGCCTGAGGAGGGCTCACGATGGACGCGTCAAACCCCATGACCACCGCCAACGCCACGCCGCGCCGCACCGGGCGGGTCCGCTCCAGCCGGCGGGTCGCCGACCGGGTGCTGCGCACCGCCTGCCTGATCGCCACGATCGTCGGCGCCGTGGTGCTCGGCTCGATCCTGCTGATGCTGATCGTCCAGGGCGTGCGCGGCTTCACGCCCGGCATGTTCGCGCACCCGACCCCCGGCCCCGGATCCGAGGGCGGCGGCATCGCCAACGCGATCTTGGGCAGCCTCGTGCTCACCGGGATCGGCATCACGATCGCGACGCCGATCGGCGTCATGGCCGGGACCTACCTCGCCGAGTACGGCCGCTTCTCCAAGATCGCCGGGGTGATCCGCTTCCTCAACGACATCCTGCTCTCGGCGCCGTCGATCCTGATCGGCCTGTTCGTCTACACCCTGATGGTGCGGCCGATGGGGACCTATTCGGGCTGGGCCGGCGGCGTGGCGCTCGCCATCATCGCGGTGCCGGTGATCGTGCGCACCACCGAGGACATGATGCGCCTGGTGCCCGGCACCCTGCGCGAGGCCGGCGCGGCGCTCGGCGCGCCGCCCTCGACGGTGATCATCAGCGTCACCTGGCGGGCGGCCTCGGCCGGCATCGTCACCGGGATCATCCTGGCGCTGGCCCGCATCGCGGGCGAGACCGCGCCGCTCCTGTTCACGGCGCTCAACAACAATTCCTGGTTCTCGCCGGACCTGATGGGTGGCGTCGCGAACCTCCCGGTCATGATCTACCAGTTCGCCCTCTCGCCCTACCCGAACTGGCAGAGCCTCGCCTGGGCCGGGGCGCTCCTGATCACCGCGACGATCCTGGTGCTGTCGATCATCGCCCGTCTCGTCATCAAGCCGCAGATGTCGCGCTAAGACCCTTCTCGAGGACACGACGATGAACGCCGCCTCCGCGATCCCCACGGTCGATCTCACCCGCAACCACGCCAACGAGAGTGGGGCGGTCCGCATCGCCGTGAAGGGCCTGAACTTCTACTACGGCAGCTTCCACGGGCTGAAGAATGTCGACATCAACTTCCATGACCGGCAGGTCACGGCGCTGATCGGCCCGTCCGGCTGCGGCAAGTCCACCCTGCTGCGCTGCTTCAACCGAATCTACAGCCTCTACCCGGAGCAGCGGGCGGAGGGGCAGATCCTGCTCGACGGCCAGAACGTGCTCGATCCCGCGATCGATCTGAACGAGCTGCGCTCGCGCATCGGCATGGTGTTCCAGAAGCCGACGCCCTTCCCGATGTCGATCTACGACAACGTGGCCTTCGGCCTGCGCCTCTACGAGAAGCTGCCGAAATCCGAACTCGATGGGCGGGTGGAGCAGGCCTTGCGCAAGGCCGCCCTCTGGGACGAGGTGAAGGACAAGCTGCGCCAAGCCGGCACCGGCCTGTCGGGCGGGCAGCAGCAGCGCCTGTGCATCGCCCGCACCGTGGCCCAGAGCCCGGAGGTGATCCTGTTCGACGAGCCCACCTCGGCCCTCGACCCGATCTCCACCGGCCGGATCGAGGAGCTGATCGAGCAGCTGCGCGACGAGTTCACCATCGTGATCGTCACCCACAACATGCAGCAGGCGGCCCGCATCTCGCAGTTCACCGCCTTCATGTATCTCGGCGAGCTGATCGAATTCGGACCCACGAACCGCATGTTCATGAACCCGGTCGAGCAGCGCACGCAGGATTACATCACCGGCCGGTTCGGCTGAACCAAAACCCCGGAGGACGGACGTTCACCTCCGGGATGCGAAGACGTCAAACGGGATGTTTACCGCTTTCCGCAACGTTGAATACGGTTTCGGCGAGAAAAGAGCACCGCTCTAAAGACTAGGGGCCGCGCCCAAGCGTAACAAGCGCCGGCGCGTCTTCGGAACAGGCTGCTCGGTCGGGGAACATCGGCACGGCCCGGTTGTTCCGGTCGCGGGCTCGGCTCGGGATGCCGATCCTCACCGCTCCGCAGCCTGTTCTCGACAATGCAAGGGAGTGGGCACCGGGGCACGCGCCCCGGCGCCCGTGACCGCAGCGGCGGGTTTCCGCCAGACCTCGCGGATCAAGGTTTGCGGGACGCCATCGAAGGATCCACCATGCCCGGCCATATCGTCAGCTCCTACGACACCGACCTCGATGACCTGCGTCGCTCCATCTCCGAGATGGGCGGCGTGGCCGAGAAGATGGCCGCCGAGGCGACCGACGCCCTGGTCCGCCGGGACGATACGCTCGCCCAGGCGGTGATCGTCGCCGACAAGCGTCTCGACGCGCTCCAGCGCGACATCGAGGAGCGGGCCGTGCTGCTCATCGCCCGGCGGCAGCCCCTGGCGATCGACCTGCGCGAGACCATCTCGGCGATCCGCGTCTCGGGCGACCTGGAGCGGATCGGCGACCTCGCCAAGAACGTCGCCAAGCGCGTCGTGGCGATTTCCGATCAGGCGCCGGCGCAGAAGATCGTGCTCGGCGTGCGCCACATGAGCGACCTCGCCGAGGCGCAGCTCAAGGACATCCTCGACGCCTATGCGAGCCGCGACGTGAAGGCCGCCTACGACGTCTGGGAGCGCGACGGCGAGATCGACGCGCTGTACAATTCGCTGTTCCGCGAACTCCTGACCTACATGATGGAAGATCCGCGCAACATCTCGTTCTGCACGCACCTGCTGTTCTGCGCCAAGAACGTCGAGCGCATCGGCGACCACACCACCAACATCGCCGAGACGATCCACTACCTCGCCACCGGTGAGACCCTGGCGGGCGAGCGGCCGAAGAACGACGCGTCGAACTACGCGACCGTCGGCCCCGCCGCCACGGCCCCGTAACAGGCGGGTCGCGGTGCGGCCGGCCCGATCCGCACGCTGCCCTGTGGGGCAACGCCCGATTGTGGCGGCTTGCGGCTTGAGGGATGGCGGCCTCTGCCGCACCATCGGCGCGTCCGGGTCCCCCGGCGCGGGCGTGCCGGCCGGTACCGAGTACGGAACAGGTTAACGAACGTGAGCATGCAAGTCCTGATCGTCGAGGACGAGGAGGCCCTGACCACCCTGCTGCGCTACAACCTGGAGGCCGAGGGCTTCCTGGTCGATTCGGCGACGCGCGGCGACGACGCGGAACTGCTCCTGGCCGAGCGCACCCCGGATCTGGTGCTGCTCGACTGGATGCTGCCGGGCCTCTCGGGGATCGAGCTGTGCCGCCGCATCCGCGCCCGGCGCGAGACCGAGCGGCTGCCGGTGATCATGCTCACCGCCCGGGGCGAGGAGGGCGACCGGGTCCGCGGCCTCGGCACGGGCGCAGACGACTACATCGTCAAGCCGTTCTCGGTGCCGGAACTGCTGGCCCGGGTGCGGGCGCTGCTGCGCCGGGCCAAGCCCGCCCATGTCGCCGACCGGCTGGCGGCCGGCGATATCGAGCTCGACCGCACCGGGCACCGGGTCCGCCGCGCCGGCGAGGAGCTCCATCTCGGCCCCACCGAGTTCCGCCTGCTCGAATTCCTGATGCTGGCCCCCGGCCGGGTCTTCTCCCGCGAGCAGTTGCTCGACGGAGTCTGGGGCCACGACGTCTATATCGACGAGCGCACCGTCGACGTGCATGTCGGGCGCCTGCGCAAGGCGCTCAACGCGCCCCGGCAGGCCGACCCGATCCGCACGGTGCGGGGGTCTGGCTACGCCTTCGACGAGACGTTCTCGCTGGAAGCCTAGACCGCCCGTCCGGTCACCGAGCCAGCGCCGCGCTCTTGTTGGCTGAGGCCGGCACCGTTTCCAGGGCCGCCAGCACCGTCCCCTCAGTGAGGATCTGCGGCAGCACCTGGGGTTCCCCCGTCCCGGTGTAGAGCAGGTACAGCGGCACGCCGCTGCGCCCGTGCTTCTCCAGCAAGCGCGTGATCTCCGGGTTCTGGTTGGTCCAGTCGCCCTTCAGGTAGGTGACGCCCCGATCCGCCATCGCCGCCCGCACCGCCTGGGTCGAGAGCGAGGTCGTCTCGTTGACCGCGCAGGTGATGCACCAGGCGGCGGTCATGTTCACGAAGACCGGCCGGTGTTCGTTCACCAGGGAATCCAGGCGGGCCTGGGTGAACGGCTGGACGCCGTCAGCGGCGGCCTGGGCGGCGGGGGCCGCCCGGTCGCGGTCGAGGCTGAGCGTCAGGCCTGCGACTGCCAGAATCGACAGCACCGCGAGCCCCTGGGCGACCCGCCCGAAGCCCGGCGTCGCCGCGCGCCCATGCTCCCAGGCCCAGGCGGCGAAGCTTACCAGCACGAGGCCGATCAGCCCGGCGAGCAGCCCCTGCGGCCCGACCTGCTGCGCCAGGACCCAGACCAGCCACGCCACAGTGGCGTAGACCGGGAAGGCCAGAACCTGCTTCAGGGTCTCCATCCAGGCGCCCGGACGCGGCAACACCCGCAGGGCCGGCGGCCACAGGGTGAGCAGCAGGAACGGTAGGGCGAGGCCGAGCCCGAGGCTCGCGAACACCGCGAGGGCGACGCCGGCGCTCTGGGTCAGCGCGAAGCCCACCGCCGAGCCCATGAACGGCGCCGTGCAGGGGGTCGCCACCAGGGTCGCCAGCACGCCGGTGAAGAACGAGCCGCTGAGCCCCGAGCGCCGGGCGAGACCGTCGCCGAATCCGGCGAGCCGCCCGCCGAGATGGACCACCCCCGACAGGCTCAGGCCCATCGCGAGCAGCAGATAGGCGAGGCCGGCGACCACCGCCGGCGATTGCAGCTGGAAACCCCAGCCGATCGCCGCCCCGCCGCCCTTGAGGGCGAGCAACAGGCCGGCCAAGCCGAGGAAGCTCACAAGCACGCCCGCCGTGTAGGCGAGGCCGTGCAGCCGGACGCGGGCGGCGCTCTCACCGGTGTGCCGCACGAGGCCCAGCACCTTGATCGACAGGACCGGGAAGACGCAGGGCATCAGGTTGAGGATCAGGCCGCCGAGGAAGGCGAGCCCGACCGCGCTCACCAGCGTCAGGGCGTCGAAGGCGGGGGCCGCCCGCGGCGCGGCCGGGGCCTCGGGCGCCGCCGTCGGGGCCGGCAGAACCGGCTCGTCGCCATACGCGAAAGCGAGGCGGTGCGTGCCGGCGCCGGTCGCCTCCTCGACGGTCAGCACGCCGGGCAGGGCGGCGGGCGCCGGCTCGGCGGGGCTGCTCCGGGCCAGGGTGAGATGCAGGCCGGCCTCGTCGACGGTCATCACCTGCGCGGCGGCATTGTCGATCGCGGTCTCGGAATAGGGAAAGAAGGACGCGCTCTTGATGGCCTCGGGCTTGAGACCCGCCGCGGCGAAATCGAGCTGCAGGGTGTCGCCCTGGCTGGACAGGCGCAGCGGCCAGAGCGCCGGGGTGGGCAGGGCGGTCCGGGCGCGGGCGAACAGGGCGGCCTGATCGGCATCGGGCCGAGGCTCGCCCACCGGGAGGGTCAGGGCGAGGTCGGCGGAGCCCGGCACGCATTCGGTCTCGCAGACCAGATAGGTCAGCTTGGCCTGGATCCGCACGGGATCCGCCGGGTCGAGGCTCGGCGGCGGCGTGACCGGCACGAGCAGGGTGACCTCGCCCTCGTAGCCGTAATTCATCAGCGTCGCGATCGCGATGCGCTCGGGCGCCGGCCACCGGATCGCGCCGGCGTTGAAGCCCGCCGGCAGGGTCCAGGTCACCTCGGGCGGCAGGCCGGAATCGCCCGGATTGCGCCAGTAGACGTGCCAGCCCGGCTTCACCTGCATCCGCACCGCCAGGGTGAATGGCTGCGCGCCCGCCACCGCGACGGGCTCGGCGACCAGGCTCGCCCGCACGAGATCGGGCGGCGTGCGGAAACCTTGGGCCGACGCGGCCGACAGGCTCGCGGCGAGCATCAGGACCAGGAAGGCGAGGCGGCGGATCATGCTGTCCCTTCGCGCGCGGGGCGGTCGCGGTTTCACACGGGGGTCCGCGGGACCGGCGCCGGCTTTTCTGTGACAAGGCGACTTATAGCGCGGGGGTCCGCATCCTGTCCTCCGCTCCGCGCGGTGAGACGGAGACCATGACGCCGCTGGGGTCGCTCAGCGGGGCTCGAACAGGATGAGGTAGAGGAACGCCCGTCGCTGATCCGCCTTCAGATAGGCCAGCCGGTTGACGGCCGACCGGGCCGTCTGGAGCGCTGCCCGCGCGTCCGTTTGCAGGAACGACAGGGACGGATCGTAGTCGGCGGCGTGCCGCCGGTCCTGCAATTCGACGACCGCCCGGGCTATCGTTTGCGTATGGACATCGAACCCGCCGGTCGGCTCGCAAGATTTGATCTTCTGCTTCAGATTGGCCCGGTAGATATCACTGCACAAGCTCTTCAGTCGCTGATGGGAGATCGAGCGGTAAGCCAGCGTCCATAGCGGATGAGTCCGCATCCTCCTGCCCACCGCCTCATCGGCTGCGGCGGTCAGGATCGCGTGAAACAAGCCGTAATAGGCGTTCGAGAAGGTCCGGCGCAGGTCGGCTTGCCGCAGCGAGCCACGGCCGGTCTGACGAAGGAGAGCATCTGCCTGATTGAACAGATGCTCGGGATTAATCAGCGCCAAGTTCGTCGAGCTCGCGCTGCTCGGCGTATTCGACGACGATACGCAGCGGTTCGCCGGCTTTGCGCAAGGCCTGACTGATGGCGAGGCCGGCATCGAGCAACTTGTCGCCGTCGAGCTGCTGAATAGCGTCGTCGGAGACGATCAGCTGCACGCGCCGGACATCATCGCCATCAGACCCTTCCATGTCGCCGAGGCGGACGGCCTGCACCAGGGGGCTGCCGAAGGACGCGTTGGCGGCCTTCTTGGCGACTTCGGCGAGATCCGGAGAACGTCGGGGCACGATCGATCACTCTCGATGATCCGGATCGGCCAGCCCATGGCGCGAACGAACGGAGGCCGACTCGGAGGTCCGTTCACTCTGTCTTGCCGCCTGCGCCCGCACAAGGGCAAGCCTTGAGCGACAGCCCGCCCTCACTCCGCCAGCGGCGCCGTCGCGCGGTCCAGCCAGCCGCGGGTTTCCGCATCGAGGAGCGGCGCGAGGGTGTCGCGCACCCGGGCGTGATAGGCGTCGATCCAGGCCCGCTCCTCCGGTGCGAGCAGGTCCGGGCGGATCAGCCGCCGGTCGTAGGGGGCGAGCGTCAGGGTTTCGAAGCCGAGCATCGGGCGCTCGCCGCCCGGGATGGCGCGCGGCTCGACCAGGACGAGGTTCTCGATCCGGATCCCGTAGGCGCCGGGCGCGTAGTAGCCGGGCTCGTTCGACAGGATCATGCCGGGTTCCAGGGCGACGGTCCCGGTCTTGGCGATGCGCTGCGGGCCCTCGTGCACCGACAGGAACGAGCCGACGCCGTGGCCGGTGCCATGGTCGAAATCGAGCCCCGCCTGCCAGAGCGGCGCGCGGGCGAAGGCGTCGATCTGGGCGCCGGTGGTGCCTTTGGGGAAGACCGCCCGGGCGATGGCAATGTGGCCCTTCAGGACCCGGGTGAACCGGTCGCGCATCGCCTCGGTGGGCTCACCGACCGCGACCGTGCGGGTGATGTCGGTGGTGCCGTCCGGGTATTGCGCCCCGGAATCGATCAGGAACAGCTCGCCCGGCCGCACGATCCGGTCGCTGGCGCGGGTCACCCGATAATGGACGATCGCCCCGTTCGGGCCGGAACCCGAGATCGTCGGGAACGACACGTCGCGCAGGTCGCCGCCGGCCGCGCGGAAATCCTCCAGGGCCTCCACCGCGGCGATCTCGCTCAAGCCCCCGGCTTCGGCGGCGCCGTCGAGCCAGGCCAGGAAGCGCACGACGCTCGCGCCGTCGCGGGTATGGGCGGCGCGGGTGCCGGCGATCTCGGCGGCGTTCTTGACCGCCTTCATGCCGGTGATCGGGTCCTTGCCGATATCGGCGGTCCCACCCGCGGCCTCGATCTTCTCCTTCAGGGCGACGGCGCCCGTGGCGGAATCGACCCGGACGCGCACGCCGCTGAACGAGCCGAGCCCATCATCGAGATCGGCGCGCGACAGGATTTCGGCCACCGGCGCCAGGGCCGCCCGCAGCGCCGGATCGACCTTGGGTGAGGACAGGAACAGCCGGGCCCGCCCCTCGCGCGGCAGGATCGCGTAGCCGAGCGCCAGCGGCGTGTGGCCGACATCGGAGCCGCGCAGGTTGAACGCCCAGGCGAGATTGTGCGGGTCCGAGATCACCAGGGCGTCGCAGCCGCCCTCGGCCAGGGCGTCGCGCACCCGCGTGAGTTTCTCGGCGACCGTCTCGCCCGCGAAGGCCTCGGGATGGATGACCACCGGCCCGGCGGGGGGCTTCGGGCGCCCGGCCCAGACGGCATCGACCAGGTTCGGAACGGGGCGCACCGAACCGCCGGCCTTCACCGCGGCCCGCTCCAGGCGTCCAACACCATCCGAGGTGTGCAGCCATGGATCGTAGCCGAGCACCTGATCGCGCTTCAGGTTGTCGGCGATCCAGGCTTCGGCGGTCGATTCGGCCAGGGGCACCACGGTGATCACGCCGGTATCGACCTGCTCGGGCGCCTGCAGGGTGTAGCGGCCGTCGACGATCAGCGCCGCCGACTCCATCAGCACCACCGCGGTTCCGGCCGAGCCCGTGAAGCCGGTCAGCCAGGCGAGCCGCTCCGCGTCGGCCGGCACGTATTCCGATTGGTGCTCATCGGCCCGGGGCACGACGAAGCCGTCCAGCGCGCTCTCGCGCAGGGCCGCGCGCAGCGCCTCGATCCGCTCCGCCCCCTTGCGGTGGCTCGGATCGTCGAAGGTCTGGAAACGGGGTCGGGGCGGACATGGCTCTGTCATCGGGGGAGCCTATCGCCGGGTGGTCCCTGGTCGCAACCGCGTGGGATCCGGAAGCGCGCTGCTCGGTTCGGCATCGGGACTCCCGGACGCCGACAATTCCTTCGCTGAACGCAGCCCGACGCTGTAACCTATGGTTTAGTGTCGTGCGCAATCTTATCACGCCAGTTCTTTGCCCTATCTCCCGCTCATGCCACGCCGCGTCTTCTACCGGATCAGCGACAGACCCGACGGCCTCTTCGACGCCATCACCACGATCGAGCCCGATACGGTGATTCGGCGCGACGGTTTCGGCTCGCTGGCCGAGGCCGAGGAATGGGTGGAGGGCCTGCGCGTGCTGATGGCCGCGTTGGGCGCTCCGGTGGCGCAAGCGGACGCGGCGGGCAGCCCGGACGCCGAGACGGCCCCGGAGGATGCGGCCCGACCCGGGACGCTCCGAACCGCGCGATAGCGCGGCCGTCGGTCAGGCGCTCGCCGGCGGCAGGTCCCGGGCACGGCCGGTCGGCACACCGTCATAGCCTTCGAGCCAGGCGATGCGGGCGGGCGAGTCAGCCGGATAGGGACAGGCGTCCTTGGGCCGGCCCCGGGCCCGTGCATACGCGCCCTCGGTGATCGGATCGGCAAGGGGATCGTGGTGCAGCGTCTGGCTCATGCCCGGGCAATGCGCGGGCCGGTCGCCGGTTCAGCGGCGCGGCCGCTTCGCCGCACCGCCCCGCGCCAGCACCAGGGCGACCCAGCCCTCGATCAGGCCGTGGCGCACGAGGTGGAACCCCTGGTGGCGATAGGTCGAGAGCACGCCGGGCACGTCGCGCTCGATCAGCCCGGAGAGCACGAGCACGCCCGCGGGGGCGACCACCCGGGACAGGCTCGGGGCCAGCCGCCGCAGGGGACGAGCCAGGATGTTGGCGAAGACGAGGTCGAAGTGCCGCGGCCGGTCCGCGAGCCGGTGGCGCACCCCGGGCCCCTCGTAGAGCTTGAGGTAGGGCCCCAGACCGTTGAGTCGGGCGTTCTCCCGGGCGGTGCGCACCGCCACGCCGTCGAGGTCGCCGGCCACCACCGGCTGCCGCAACGCCTTGGCGGCCGCGAAGGCCAGGATCCCGGTCCCGGTGCCCACGTCGAGGACATGCGCCGGGCGCCGCCGCTTCAGCTCCGAGACCAGCGCCCGCAGGCAACCGAGGGTCGTGCCGTGATGGCCGGTGCCGAAGGCCAGGGCAGCCTCGATCTCGATCGGCAGGTCGTTGCCGCGCACGGCGTCGCGGTCATGCGAGCCGTGCACGAGGAAGCGGCCGGCACGGACCGGCTTCAGCCCCTCCAGGGAGGTGCGGACCCAATCCTGCTGATCGATGGTGCGGAACTCGGCGATATCGGCCTCGTCCCCGATCACCGGGCGGATCAGGTCGCGGACGTAGTCCTCGTCCGGCGCGTCGGCGAAATAGGCCTCCAGCCGCCAGGTGCGGCCATCCTCGTCCTCGAACGCCGCAACGGCGGTCTCGGTGGGATCGAACATCTCGCCCAGCAGATCCGTCATCGCCCGGGCCGACCGCTCGTCGGTCGTGAGGCGCAGGATGTGAGTCGGGCGGTGGGGCGGCAGACCTTCGAGCATGATGCCCGGCTGTAGCGCCCGGGCGCGCCGCATCACAGGGGCAGGGGCGAAAAAAACGCATTCCCGTCCGTCCGCGGGAGCCGACCCGGCACGGCCGGGCGAATCGAGGCCGGCCTTTCGATCGGCCTCGGTGGTTTGTTGCTGCTCAGACACATCTGACAATACACGTGCTAGAAACCATCTAAATCAGTTTCCGCTCGCGACATCGCAGATTACAACAGTCTCGGCTTCCCCAAGGCCAGACCCTCAACTCTGGCGCGCCGCTCTTCGGGGTCCGGCGCGCCCGTTTTGATCTGATGACAGCGCAGCCATGAACTCGCCTCTTCTCGTCAGCCTTGCCGTCACGCTCACGACCACGCTGGCGGCCACGCTCTGGGCCGCGCTGGTCGCGACCGGCATGTCGCCGGCGCCGGACGGCGACGCGACGGACCAGCGCGACATCCGGACCTGGTGACCGGGCGACGGCTTCCGCGATTCGCAGCGGATGGCGCCTAGGAATGCGGCAGCGTGTCTGCGCGTTAACCACAGAATCCACCGATTGCCTGCGGAACCGGCTGCGCGAGGCGGCGTTTTTGCCGGCTTTCTCGAGAGGCATCATCGAGCAGGGTGCGTACAGCGTGATCAAGTCCAAGCGTTCCGGACCGCGCGGGCCCGTCGTCGTGAATGACGGGGCCGTCCTTCCGTCGCCCCGCGAGCGGCTCTTCGGCGGGCCTGCCCCGGACGGTCCGCTGCCGGGCCATCTCTTGGTCCTGCTGAGTCGGCTCCACCGGGCGGAAGCCACGCCGAAGGAGCGCCGGGAGCCGCCGCACGCCTGAACATGTCGGAATGCCCGCCAGCCCCTGCGCCGCGCTTGGCCCGCGGGGGCGGCGGTCTTATGGTCCCCGGGCACCCGGCCGGATGACGGGTGGCGAATAGGGGATTCCCGAGCCGATGCGCGTCTCCCGACGGATCTGGATCCTGCTCGCCGCGCTGGCGCTCGTCCCGGCGGGCCGGGGTCACGCGGCAGAGCCCGTCGTCGTCTTCGCGGCCGCCAGCCTGAAGAACGCGCTGGACGACGCGACGGCCAACTGGACCAAGGAGACCGGCAAGGCGGTCCGGATCTCGTATGCGGGCTCGAACGCCCTCGCCAAGCAGATCGAGGCCGGGGCGCCGGCGGACCTGTTCATCTCGGCCGATCAGGCCTGGATGGACTATGCCGAGAAGGCCGGCAGCCTGAAGCCGGGCTCCCGCATCGACCTCTTGCGCAACGCGCTGGTGCTGATCGCGACGGGCCCGAAGATTGTGGGCTCGGATCCGCAGGTGGCGCTCGCGCCGGATCTCGGCGCGACGCTCACCCGGATGCTCGGGGGCGGCAAGCTGGCGATGGCCACCATCGATGCCGTCCCGGCCGGGAAATACGGCAAGGCCGCCCTGGAGAAGCTCGGCGCCTGGGATTCGGTGAAGGGCCAGGTCGCCCAGGCCGAGAACGTGCGGGCCGCGCTGCTGCTGGTCGCCCGGGGCGAGGCGCCGCTCGGCATCGTCTACGCCACGGATGCGGCGGCCGAGCCGAACGTCCATGTGGTCGCGACCTTCCCGTCCGACAGCCACCCGCCGATCATCTACCCGGCGGCCCTCATCAAGGAGTCGCGCAATCCCGACGCCGCCACCCTGCTGACCTATCTGCGCAGCCCGGCGGCCCGGGGCGCCTTCGAGCGCCAGGGCTTTACACTGGTCGGGACGCCCGGCGCCGGCCACTAGACCCGCGACCTTGTTCGGCCTGCCCCCCGACGCCTGGAACGCCGTCGCCCTGAGCCTGCGGGTGGCGAGCGTCGCCACGCTGGCGAGCCTGCTTCCGGGCCTCGCCGTGGCGTGGCTGCTGGCGCGGCGCCGTTTCCCGGGCCGCGCGCTGCTCGACGGGCTGGTCCACCTGCCGCTGATCCTGCCCCCGGTGGTGACCGGCTACCTGCTGCTGCTCGCGCTCGGGCGGCGCGGCTTCCTGGGCAGCGCACTGGCGGAGATCGGCATCGTCTTCGCCTTCCGGTGGACCGGGGCGGCCCTGGCCTGCGCGGTGATGGGATTCCCGCTCATGGTCCGGGCGATGCGGCTGTCGATCGAGGCGGTCGACCCCAGGCTCGAACAGGCGGCCGGCACCCTCGGGGCGAGCCCGCTCGCGGTCTTCCTGACCGTGACGCTGCCGCTCAGCCTGCCCGGCTGCATCGCGGGCGCCGTGCTCGCCTTCGCCAAGGCGATGGGCGAGTTCGGCGCAACGATCACCTTCGTGTCGAACATCCCCGGCGAAACCCAGACCCTGCCTTCGGCGATCTACACGCTGACCCAGGTCCCCGGCGGGGAGGGGCCGGCTCTGCGCCTGACCCTGATCTCGGTCGCCCTGTCGGTGGCGGCCCTGCTGGTCTCGGAATTCCTGGCCTCGCGCGCCGCGCGACGTCTGCGAGCCGGCTGAATGGCGGGACGAGCCAGAATGCCGGTAGGCCGGCCGCGATCAGGCATAGGCGTAAGGTCCGCCCCGCTCCAGCGCCTGCCGGTAGGCCGGGCGGGCATGAATGCGCGCGAGCCAGGCGGTGACCCGCGGCCCAGCGCCGGTCCCGCGCGCCGCGAAGGCTTCGAGCGGGAAGCTCATCATGATGTCGGCCGCGGTGAAGTCGGCCCCGCAGAAATACGGCCGGTCGGCGAGCTCGCCTTCCCAGAAGGCCGCGTGCCGGCGCAGGTCCGGATCGACGAAGCTCCGCAGCACCGTGTCGGCGATCCGGCGAACCAGGGGCCGCAGGGCCCAGGGGCTGCCCGGGGCGAGACGTGCGAAGACCAGCTTGAGCAGCAGCGGCGGCATGGCCGAGCCCTCGGCGTAGTGCAGCCAGTAGGTGTAGCGCGCCCGCTCGGGCGTTCCCGGCGCGGGCACCAGGGCACCCCCGGCCCGGTCGGTCAGGTAGGTGACGATGGCGCCGGTCTCGGCCACCACGATCCCGTCCTCGGTGATGACCGGCGACTTGCCGAGCGGGTGGATGGCTACGAGTTCGGGCGGCGCCCGCATGGTTTTGGGATCCCGGGCGTAGCGCTTGACCGTGTAAGGCAGGCCGAGTTCCTCGAGCAGCCAGAGCACGCGCTGCGAGCGGCTGTTCTCGAGATGGTGGACGGTGATCATCGGAGGCGCTCCATGGCTTTGTCCAACGCGTCGCGCCGCCGCCCGTGCCGCCAGGGACGCGGCCCGTGAGCATCCAGGTCGATGTCCATCTCCGGCGCGGCGCCTTCGCCCTCGACGCGGCGTTCGCGGCGGGGCCGGGTCTGACCGCCCTGTTCGGCCGCTCGGGCTCCGGCAAGACGACGCTGATCGACCTCATCGCGGGGCTGGCCCGGCCGGATCATGGCCGGATCGTCACTGACGGCGCGACGCTGGTCGACAGCGCGGCGGGGATCTTCCTTCCGCCGCATCGCCGTCGGGTCGGGGTGGTGTTCCAAGATGCACGGCTGTTCCCGCATCTCAGCGTGCGGACCAATCTCGGCTACGGCCGCGTCTTCGGGCGCCAGCAAGCCGACCCGGCCGGCTTCACCGCGGTGACCGAGATGCTCGGGATCGGCCACCTCCTCGACCGGAGGCCCGCGGGCCTCTCCGGCGGCGAGCGCCAGCGGGTGGCGATCGGGCGGGGGCTGCTCGCCAAGCCGCGCCTGCTGCTGATGGACGAGCCGCTGGCGGCCCTGGACGAGGCCCGGAAGGCCGAGATCCTCCCCTATATCGAGCGCCTGCGCGACGAGGCGGGCGTGCCCATCGTCTATGTCAGCCACGCGGTCGCCGAGGTGGCGCGGCTCGCCACGACGGTGATCGTGCTGGAAGCCGGGCGCGTGGCCGCGTCGGGCCCCGCCGAGGCGATCCTGCGCCGGGCCGATCTCGTGCCGATCCACGAGGCGGAAGCCGGGGCGCTCCTCGACATGGTCGTCGCGGGAGCCGATCCCGAGACCAGGCTCACCCGGCTGACCGGCCAGGCCGGGCAGCTGCTGGTGCCGGGCCTGGCGGCCCGCGCGATCGGGACGCGGCTGCGCGTGCGGATCCCCGCCCGCGACGTGCTGGTGGCGACCGAGCGTCCCCGGGGCTTGAGCGCGCGCAACATCCTGCCAGGCCGGGTCGCGACGCTGACTCCGAGCGGCGCCGAGGTCTCGGTGGAGATCGATTGCAACGGCGCGTTGATCGCCGCGCGCGTCACCGCGGCCGCGATCCGCGAGCTGGACCTGGCGCCGGGACGCCCGGTCCATGTCGTGATCAAGAGCGCCGCCTTCGATCCGGCGGGAATCGGGACGCTGCGACCCGCCGTGGCAATCTGAGCCGCCCGTATTCGCGCCGAAGCACTGGAATTCGGGCGATGACCACAACCTTTGATTAGAAAATTAATGCCACCATGGGTTGTGCGGCTGCAGCGGCTGCACGAGCTTTGAAGGGCGTTTCGATGAGCTGGCTCCGGGTCCTTAAGCGAAACGGTCGCGCCGGATTGGCCTGCCGCCGCGGCAGTTCCGCAGTCGAATTCGCCCTGGTCGCGCCGATCCTGCTGATGCTGTTCGCCGGCATCACCGCCTTCGGCATCTGCCTGGGTGCCGCCCACAACCTGCGTCAGATCGCGGCCGAAGCCGCCCGCGCCTCCATCGCGGGCGTCACCGACAAGGAGCGCGAGACCCTGGCCCAGACCATGGTGCTCCGCAGCCTCAGCAGCGGCGCGATGTTCCGTCCGGAGAGCGTCAAGGTCCTGGTCGGTCCCGACCCGAAGGACGCCACAATGTACACGGTCACCCTCACCCTGGACGCCAACACGCTGGGGATCAACGCCTTTTCCAAGCTGATCCCGATGCTCCCGACAGTCCTGCGCAGCACCATCAGCATCCGGAAGGGCGGCTTGTGACCGGAGGGCGGGCAGCGGTTCTGGCCCGGAGCTTCGGCCGGGCCCGGGGCGGCAACGTGGTGATCCTGGTGGCGCTCGGCAGTTCCCTGCTGATGGGTGCCGGCGCGGTCGGGATCGATCTCGGCCAGGTGTTCCAGGCCCGGCGCAAGGCGCAGGGCGCGGCCGACATCGCCGCCATGCTGGCGGCCGTCGACCCGGTCAAGGCCGACGCGGTGGCGCGCCGCTCCCTCGGCGACAACGGCTACGACGCCGCGCAGGCGACGGTGGCGACCGGCGGCTACGATGCCAGCGCCCCCAACGTCGCCCCCGGGAGTCGTTTCAACCCTGGGGTGAGCCCGGCCAACGCCGTGCGGGTCGGCCTGGCGACCACCGTGCCGGTGACCTTCGGCCGGGCGATCGGGCTGCCCGGCACCGTGCCGATCCGGGTCACCGGAACCGCCGCCAGCGCGCAATTCGCGGCGTTCACGATCGGCTCGGGCACCGCCGGCCTGAAGGACGGCATCCCCAATGCCGTGCTCGGCGCCCTGCTCGGGGCCAAGCTGTCGCTGGGCGTCAGCGACTACGCCGCTTTGGCCAGCGCCAAGATCGACGGCCTGCGCGTGCTCGATGCGCTCGCGGCGAGCCTCAACCTGCAGGCGGCCAACTACACCGAGATCGTCCAGGCCCATGCCAGCGTCGGGCAGATGCTGATGGCGATGCGGGTCGCCGCGCAGGGCAATTCCGCCGCCGTCTCGGCCCTCTCCGGCATCCTCAACGCCCTGCCGAATGCCGGCAACCTCGTGCCGGTCGGGCAGGTCGACGCCTTGGGCGATGTGGCGGCGCTCGCCCCCGGGCGCGGCCTGGCCGGCCCTTCGCTGAACCTGATGGACCTCGTGGCGGCCACGGCGTCGCTGGCCAACGGGCAGAACCAGGTAGCGATCGACCTCGGCGCCACCGTGCCGGGCCTGCTCTCGACCCGGCTGACCCTGGCGATCGGCGAACGCCGCCGCAGCTCCGGCTGGGTCCGCCCCGGCAGCCCCAACGCCACGGTGAAGACCGCGCAGACCCGGCTGCTGATCGAGGCCACGGTCTCGGCGCCGCTCGGGCTCGGGACCGTGTATCTGCCGATCTACGCCGAGGTCGCGCCGGCCCAGGCGACCCTGCGCACGCTCAGCTGCTCCGGTGCGAGCGGCGGGCGCCAGGCCACCATCGAGGCGCAGACAGGGCTCGCCACCCTGGCGATCGCCGCTGTGTCGCGGGCCTCGATCCAGGGTGGCAGCACGAGCCCGGACCTGTCGCAGCCCGCCGTCCTGATCGGGCTGCCGCTGGTGAACGTCTCCGGCCGGACGGTGACGAATATCGGCGCGGGCACGCAGACGCTGACCTTCACGGATGCGGACATCGCCAACCACACCGTGCGGACGGTATCGTCGGGGAACGTCCTGCAATCCCTGACCGGCAGCCTGCTCGGCAACCTCAGCCTCAACCTGAACGGCCTGGGGCTGAACCCGCTGCTGCAATCCGCCCTCGCCACGACGCTCGGCCTCGCCGCCGGGCCCCTGGACTTCGTGCTCGACCAGGTCTTGCGCAGCCTCGGCCTGCGGATCGGCTACGCGGATATCGAGATGGACGGCACCCTCTGCAGCCAGGCCGTGCTGGTGCAGTGAGGCCGTCGCCCGGCTCCTCAATGGCCGCGCCGGCCCCCGGCGCCGGCTGGCGCCTTGGCGATGCTCTGGCCGAGGCGCAGCAGCAGCATATCGATCAGCAATTGCAGCTCGGAATCCGCCACCCCTTCCAGCGCATCCCTGCACTCGATGGCCCGGTCGATCGCCACCGACAGCGCGTCCAGCGGCTCGATGCGCGCGGCGACATCCTGATCGGCGTCGCGCCGGCTGTCGGTCACGTCGATGATCAGGCCGTGCCCGGTCCGTCGGCTCGAGGCACTCGCGGGCACGCGGCCGCGGTCGAGGATCCACCGGACCTGACCGGACGGCGACAGGGTGCGGTACTCGGCCACGAACGGGCCGCCGCGCTCACACACGGCCTGGAAATGGCGCACCAGGGCCGGGCGGTCCTCGGGATGGATGCAGGATCGGGCGATCTCCAGGGGGATCGGCCGGCCGGCCAGGCCGGGATCGCCCGCCAGCACCTCGGCGGCGCCGGCATCCAAGATGCAGCGCTCGGAGCGGGGCGACCACGACCACGCACCGATGACGCCGGAAGCGTCGAGGGCTGCCGACAGATCGACCGGCAAGCCGCGCGTGCGCTTGATCGCGTCAACAACCATGGGCGACCTCCGAAACCGGCGTGCCCCTCGCACGCATCCCTCGCAGTCATACAACCCTTGATGGAATTAAGAGGTGGTTAACTCAACAGCGCAACCTCAATTCCCTCCCGGTCATTCTACTGACGCAGCGAGACAATTTGGCGCGAGCAGCCCACGGCTTGCGGCGTTCTCCCGGCAGCGCGAACGCGCGGGAGTTGTACGTTTCGGCAACGGCCTCAGCCGATCTGCGTGATCAACGTGAACGCGCCGAACAGCAGAACCGCGCCGACCACCGCCGCGAGCAGGATCAAAGCCGCCCGCGATTCCCGAACATCCGGCGTCATAGGCCTCCCCGTTCGTCCCATCCGCTCCCGCTCCGCGCGGTCTTTGCAGATGAGAGTCGCACCGTTCGGCTTGGCTGTCGACGGCGGGAAGCCGGATCGGGCGACACAAAGCTTTGGCCGATCCAGCGCGTTCTTTGACCGGTTCGGCGGCGCCAGCCTATGGATCGTCCGGCACGATGCCCCGGTGTTTCAGGGAGCCGCCGATGCGAAGCGATGTCGAGTTCTGTTCGGAGGGTCGGACGCTCCGCGGGTGGCTCTACCGGCCGGGCGCAGCGGCGGACACTGCCGCAGCCGTGGTGATGGCCCACGGCTTCTCGGCGGTCAAAGAGCAGTATCTCGACCGCTACGCCGAGGTCTTCCAGGCGGCGGGACTGGGCGTCCTCGTCTACGACCATGCCAATTTCGGCGCCAGCGAGGGGCTGCCCCGGCAGGAGGTCGACCCGGTGCTGCAGAAGCGCGGATACCGGGATGCGATCAGCTTCGCGCAGACGATCCCGTGGATCGATCCTGCGCGGATCGGGATCTGGGGCACGAGCTACAGCGGCGGCCACGTGATCGAGGTGGCGGCGATCGACCGCCGGGTCCGCTGCGTGGTTGCACAGGTGCCGTTTATCAGCGGCTCCCTCTCGGCGCAGCGAAGGACCCGGTCCGATCTCGTGCCGGGCCAGCTCCGCCGTTTCGAGGCGGACCGGGCCGCCCGCTTCCGCGGCGCGGCGCCGGCCATGCTGCCGGCCGTATCGGCCGACCCGCTCCAGCCCTGCGCGATGCCGGGACCGGACGGTCACGCCTTCTTCACCGGCACGCACGATTTCGCACCGAACTGGCACAACGCGGTGACGCTGCGGAGCGCCGAGCTGTCCCGCGAGAACGAGCCGGGCGTGCATATCGCTCGGATCAGCCCGACGCCGCTGCTGATGATCGTCGCCCAGGACGATGTCCTGACCGCCACCGACCTGTGCCTGGAGGCCTATCAGCGCGCCCTGCCGCCCAAGGACCTCGTGATGGTGCCGGGCGGCCATTTCGACCCGTATCTCCGGCACTTCGACCGCACCAGCACCGCCGCGCGCGACTTTCTGGTCGCCCATCTCGGTGCATTCGCCTGACCCATCCGCCGTGTTCCGCCCTGCCTCCGTTCCCGGCCCGAAGGTCATCTGCGTCGGCTGCGATTACCCGGATAACGGGACCGTCGGACCGCATTGCCACCCCCGCGCGCAGCTCATCTACGCGACGGCCGGCGTGATGGAGATCCGCGCGGCCGGCAGCCTCTGGCTCGTGCCGCCGCAGAGGGCGCTCTGGGTCGGGGCCGGCATCGTTCACGCGATGCGCGCCCGGGGCGCGGTCTCGCTGCGGACCCTCTACATCGCGGCCCCGGCCGTGCCGGCGTCCCTGCCGAACGAGCCGGCGAGCCTCGCGGTGACGCCGCTTTTGCGCGAGCTGATCCTGCGCGCGATCCAGCCTGTCCCTGAGGCGGACGAAGACGGGCGGCAAGACCGTCTCTTTGCCGTCCTGCTCGACGAGGTGGGCCTGCTCCCGCGCTGCCGGCTGTGCCTCGCGATGCCGGCCGATCCCCGGCTTCGGCGCGTCTGCGAGACCGTCTTGGCCGATCCGGGTCGCCGGCGGGACATGGCGGCCCTCGCCGAGATCGGGGGAGCCTCACCGCGGACCTTGGCGCGGCTGGCCGAGCGAGACCTCGGGGTTCCGTTCTCGATCTGGCGGCAACAGGCCCGCGTGCTGGCCGCGCTGCCCATTCTCGTCGGCGGCGGATCGGTCGCGGAGGCGGCTTTCACGCTGGGCTACGACAGCCCCAGCGCCTTCGCCTCCATGTTCCGCCGCATGACCGGGACGGCACCGGCTGCCTACCGGACCGCGGGCGCCGAGCCCGAGGCCGCATGAACGCCGGTGATACGGGCCACCCACCGCGACGCTTGCTCCATTGACTTGGCATACCAACCCGCGCATCTTTGTACCGATCGGTACAAAGATGCGAGGACATGCGCGATGTCGGACCGTCCGCCCTTTCCGCCCTTCACCGAAGAGACCGCCGCCCAGAAGGCCCGCATGGCCGAGGATGCCTGGAACGGGCGCGCCCCGGAGCGGGTGTCACTGGCCTACACGCCGGACAGCGTCTGGCGGAACCGCAGCGAGTTTCTGACGGGACGCGAGGCGATCGTGGCCTTCCTCCAGCGGAAATGGGCGCACGAACTCGATTACCGGCTGATCAAGGAGCTCTGGACCTTCGGCGGCAATCGGATCGCCGTGCGCTTCGCCTATGAGTGGCGCGATGCGGCGGGACAGTGGTTCCGCTCGTACGGCAACGAGAACTGGGAATTCGATGCGAACGGGCTGATGCGGCGCCGGATCGCCAGCATCAACGACCTGCCGATCGCGGAATCCGATCGGAAATTCCACTGGCCGCTGGGCCGGCGCCCGGACGATCACCCGGGCCTAAGCGACCTCGGCCTCTAGAAGCGGTGACGGCGCGGTCCGAGGTCCTGCCGGCGCTCGCGGAGGTGTTCCGCGAGCACGGCTATGCGGGCGCCAGCCTCGCGCTGATCAGCCAAGCGACGGGCCTGGGCAAGGGCAGCCTCTATCACCTGTTCCCGGGCGGCAAGGCCGAGATGGCAGCCTGCGTCCTCGAAGAGATCGACGCCTGGTTCGAGACCAACCTGTACCGTCCGCTGCGCGAACGGGATCCGCCCGAGCGGGCGATCTCGGACATGTTCGATTCCGTCGCGAGCTATTTCCGGTCCGGGCAACGGGTCTGCCTGGTCGGCGTGCTGGCTCTGGGCACGAGCCGCGACCTGTTCGCCGAGGCGGTGCGCGGCTACTTCGCCCGCTGGGTCGCCGCCCTGGCCGACGCCCTGCGGAGGTCGGGGCAGGACGCGGCGGCGAGCACGGCGCTGGCGGAAGAGGTCGTCGCGCAGATCCAGGGAGCGATCGTGCTGGCTCGGGCGCTCGATCAGCCCGCGCTCTTCGCTCGCGCCCTGGCGACGCTGCGGTCGCGGATGGCGACCGCAGCGGGTTGAGCGGCCGCCTCAGGCGGCGGTGCGGCTCTCGACCATCCGGGCCAGGAAAGCGCTGCCGATCGGGATGATCGAATCGTCGAAATTGTAGCTGGCGTTGTGCAGGCCCGGACCCGGGTTGGAGCCGAGCCAGACATAGGCGGCCGGCACCACCTGGGCCATGTCGGCGAAATCCTCGCTGCCCATTTTCGGGACGGCGTTCGGCTCGACATTCGCGGCCCCGAGCAGCTCGGTCGCGACCGCGGTGGCGGCGGCGGCCTGCTCGGGGGCGTTCTCCAGGACCGAGAACATGTCGTGGATCTCGACCTTGACCTCGGCGCCGTAGGCGGCCGCGAACCCGGCGGCGATCGCGCGCATGCGGGTCCCCGCCAGCGCCCGGACCTCCTTGTCGAAGGTGCGGATCGTGCCGGCCAGGTGGGCCGTCTCCGGGATGACGTTGTAGGCGGTGCCCGCCTCGATCCGGGTGATCGACAGCACGATCGACTTCAGCGGGTCGGCGTTGCGCGACACGATCGACTGCAGCGCCTGGGCGAGGCCGGTGGCGATGATGATCGGGTCGTTGCCGCCATGGGGCTGGGCCGCGTGGGCGCCCGTGCCGCGGATGTGGATGTCGAAGAAGTCGGCCGCCGCCATGACCGGGCCGGGGCGCAGCTTGATCCGCCCGTGGCCGCCCGGCTGGTTGTGCAGGCCGTAGATCTCGTCGCAGGGGAATTTCTCGAACAGCCCGTCCTTGAGCATCGCCCGGGCGCCGCCACGGCCCTCCTCGGCCGGCTGGAACACGAAGACCGCGGTGCCGTCGAAGTTGCGGGTCTCGGCGAGGTAACGGGCGGCGCCGACCAGCATGGTCGTGTGGCCGTCATGGCCGCAGGCGTGCATCTTGCCGGGATAGGTCGAGCGATAGGGGAGGTTGGTCTCTTCATCCATCGGCAGGGCATCCATGTCGGCGCGCAGGCCGATCCGCCGTCCGTTGTCGGTGCGGCCCTTGAGCAGCCCGACCACCCCGGTGCCGCCGATCCCGCGATGCACCTCGCAGCCGAACGTCTCCAGAAGGTCGGCGACGATGCCGGAGGTGCGGACCTCCTCGAAGCCGAGTTCCGGATGGGCGTGCAGGTCGCGGCGCAGGGCCGTCAGCTCGTCGGCAAAGGTCTTGATGTGGTCGATGGGGCTCATGTGTTCGGGCTCTCGGGGGCGTGTCGTGCGGGGTCTGCCGCGGCGTCGCAGGCTCCGGGCGTGCGGACCTCGTCGGTCCGCCGGAACGGCGTGAGCGTGTCGAGGACGTCCACCGCCTCGGCGACGTGGGCGCGCTCCCGCTGCAAGTAATCGGCCACCGCCCGCCGGAAGGCCGGATCGGCGATGTCGTGGGCGGAATGCATCAGCACCGGCTTGTAGCCGCGGGCGAGCTTGTGCTCCCCCTGCGCCCCGGCCTCGACCCGCTTGAGGCCGCGGCGGATCGCGAAATCGATCGCCTGATAGTAGCAGATCTCGAAATGCAGGAACGGGTGGTCCTCGATGCAGCCCCAGTTGCGTCCGTAGAGCGCCGTGTCGCCGATCAGGTTGATCGCGCCGGCGATGTACGCGCCGTCCCGCTTGGCCATGATCAGCAGGACCCGGTCGGCCATGCGCTCCGACAGGATCGAGAAGAACCGGCGGTTGAGGTAGGGGCGCCCCCATTTGCGCGCGCCCGTGTCCATGTAGAAGGCGTAGAACGCGTCCCAATGGGCCTCGGTGATGGCGGCGCCGGTCAGGTGCTCGACGGTGATCCCGGGCGCGAGCGCGTCGCGCCGCTCCTTGCGGATGTTCTTTCGTTTGCGCGAGGCGAGGGCGTTGAGGAAATCGTCGAAGCTCGCGTAGCCGTCATTCTCCCAGTGGAACTGCTGGTCGGTCCGTTGGAGGAAACCCGCCGCCCCGGCCCGGTCCCACTCGGCCTCGCGCATGAAGGTGACGTGGACCGAGGATGCCTTGGTCTCGCCCCGCAGCGCCCGCAGGCCCGCGACGAGGCCGGCGGTGGCCTCATCGGGATCCGCGCCCGGGGCGATCAGGAAGCGCGGACCGGTCACGGGCGTGAACGGCACGCTCACCTGCAGCTTCGGGTAATAGGAGCCGCCGACCCGCTCGTAGGCGTCGGCCCAGCCGTGATCGAACACGTATTCGCCCTGGCTGTGGGACTTCAGATAGCAGGGTGCCAGGCCGAGCAGCGTGCCGTCGCGCTCCACCGACACGTGAAGCGGCAGCCAGCCGGTCTTGCGCGAGACGCAGCCGGATTCCTCCAGCGCCGACAGGAAGGCGTGCGAGACGAACGGGTTGTGGGTCTCGTCACCCGCCGCCAGGGTCTCGGGGGAGAACGCGCAGGCATCCCAGGCCGCCGCGCCGATCTCCTTCAAGCCGGGGATCGCCCGCACGGTGAGTGTGGGAGTCTCCGGCGCCGGCCCGGGTTCTTGCTTCATGGGCTCAATCTAACCGGGGTCGGCAGCCGGGCAAGCGGGCGGATGCGCGCGGCTGCCCGGCGGCCTTGTCAGATCGCCGACGGCGTCACGCCCCCGGGCGCGCAGCGGGGCGGCGGGCGGAAGGCGGCGCGACGATGCGATCGTCCGGGGGCGCCTGGACCGGGCCTGCGGAGGCGGCCGCGCACCGAACGCCTCGCGTTCGACCCCGGCCTACTCCTGGAATGCGCCGACGCAGTTCACGTCATCCGGCTTGCAGGCGAGATATGCCGTCAGCGCCTTGGTGCGCGCATCCGTCAGCCCCTTGAGGCAGCCGCTCAATTCCATCGGGTAGGCGGAGCCGCCCTCCAGGCCCATGGTTTCGAGGGCACAGGTCGCATCCCGATACGAGAGCCAGGCCTTCTGCGCAGCCCGCAGCGCCTCCTTGGTCTTCGGACCGACCTTCTTCATCAGCTGGACATAGACCGCGTTCAGCGCGGCGTCGGCGGTGCGATAATCGGCACGCGCGCATTCGTTGAGGTCCGACTGGACCATGCTCTCGCACCGATCGGCCGCCAAAGCGGGGATCGACGCGAGCAGGATTGCGGCGAGGCCGGCCGCCGCCCCGACGATCCGACGGCGCACCGCGATCGTCGCTGTCATGGAACGAAACCCTCGAACACCATCTGATCGGCGTGTGCGCCCGCGCGGGCGCGCTGATCCTCGCTCCGCACCGTCCAGGCCATCACCGGGATGCGGCTGAGGAGCCGGCACAGGTAGGTCGGCGCGCAGGGCAGATCATCGACCCGCCAGGACAGGAAATCCGGCCGGCTGTCGGCGAAATGGAGCAGGTTCGACAAGGCCCGGCGCGTCGCCCAGGGCATGGCGGCATAGGCCGGGTCGTCCTGGGTTGTCTCGGCGACGATCCCGCGGGGAATCGCCGGCGGGCACAGGTCGCGCAGAACCGCGACCACCTGCGGATCGAAGGATTTGAGCGCCACGGGACCGCCATAGGCGGCGGCCAGCTCGGCCGCACGGGTCGCCAGCCGGGGATCGCCGTCGTAGCGGGATTTGACCTCGATCACGACCGGCACCGCCCCGGCGACCGCCGCCAGGAAGTCCGCCAGGGTCGGGATCGTCTCAGAGGTCCCGGCGACGGACAACGTGCCCAGCTCGGCTGCGGATTTGGCCCCGATCGCCTCGCTCGCCCCGGTGAGCCGGCCGAGCGCGGCGTCGTGGAACACCATCGCCTCGCCGTCGGCACTCAGCTGGACGTCGCACTCGATGGCGAAACCGCCCGCCACAGCGGCGCGGGCGGCGGCCAGGGTGTTTTCCGGCCGGCCCGCCGCGCGGTCGTGCAACCCGCGATGCGCGATCGGCCGCGCGGTGAGCCAGTCGGGAGCGGCCACGTCTAGCGGACCTCGAACATCGCCTCGACCTCGACGGCGGCGTCGAGAGGCAGTTCGGCGACGCCGACCGTCGAGCGGGCATGGCGGCCGCAATCGCCCAGCAGCTCGACCATGAGGTCCGAGGCGCCGTTCATCACGCCCGCCACCGCGGAGAAGCCGGGCGCGGCGTTGATGAAGCCGCCGAGTCGGACGCATTGCTCCAGGGCGCGGTCGAGGTCGCCCACCGCGGCCTCGAGCTGGGCCAGCACGTTGAGGGCGCAGAGCCGGGCCGCCGCCTTGCCGGCCTCGGCCGAGACGTTGCCGCCGACCTTGCCCTTGTGCTCGGGGGCGATGGTCCCGTCCGGCCCGAAGCAGACCTGGCCGGAAATGACCACGAGATTGCCGGTGCGGACGAACGGCACGTAGTTCGCCACCGGTGCCGCCGCCTTCGGCAGGGTGAGGCCCAGCTTCTCGAGACGGTCCTTGATCGTGCTCATGCGATTCTCCCGCGCTGACTCGAATCTGCGGGAGCAGGAGCATGCCCGCCCCCCGCCGCGCAAGGGGATAGGCCAAGCGGACTAGCCCGTTAAGGCGTCACTGAAATCCGGTCCGCGCAAGCCTCGCGCAGAGCGGTGGGGCGAACGGCATGGTCCCTGCAACGTTGACAGGAGGCGGTTGATTCATAGTAATCGCGCGCGTGCCGCCCATGACGAGGCGGCACTTTCATTTGGAGCCGGCTAACGCTTGCTCCAAGCCTTTACAACGACGGAGACGGGATCCGTGACGTCAGCCCTTCTGCCGACCTACGTCCGCGCGCCGCTCGCTTTCGAGCGCGGCGAGGGCGCCTGGCTCGTGACGGAAGCCGGGGAGCGATACCTCGATTTCGGCGCCGGCATCGCGGTCAACGGCCTCGGCCACGCGCATCCGCACTTGGTCGGCGCGCTCACCGAGCAGGCCAGCCGGATCTGGCACACATCCAACCTGTTCGAGATCCCGGGCGGCGAGCGCTTCGGCCGCCGCCTGGTGGACGCGACCTTCGCGGACGTGGTGTTCTTCTGCAACTCGGGGGCCGAGGCCAACGAGGCGGCGATCAAGATCGCCCGGAAGTACCACGCCGCCGGCGGCAATCCGGAGCGCTACCGGATCGTCACCTTCGTGGGCGCCTTCCACGGGCGGACCCTTGCGACGCTGGCGGCCGGTGGGCAGCAGAAATACATCGAGGGCTTCGGCCCCAAGGTCGACGGATTCGACCAGGTCACGGCCGGCGACTACGCCGCGCTGGAGGCCGCGATCGGGCCGGAAACGGCGGCCCTGATGATCGAGCCGATCCAGGGCGAGGGCGGCGTGCGGGTGATCCCGCATGCGGACCTGCGCCGCCTGCGCGAGATCTGCGACGCGAACGGCCTCCTGCTGATCATGGACGAGGTCCAGACCGGCGTCGGGCGCACCGGCAAGCTGTTCGCCCATGAATGGTCGGGCATCACCCCGGACATCATGAGCGTGGCCAAGGGCATCGGCGGCGGCTTCCCGATGGGCGCCTGCCTCGCCACCCGCGAGGCGGCCCGCGGCATGACCGCCGGCAGCCACGGCACCACCTTCGGCGGCAACCCGCTCGCCATGGCGGTGGGCAACGCCGTGCTCGACGTGGTGCTGGAGGACGGCTTCCTCGACCGCGTCGCCCATGCCGGGCTCCTGCTCAAGCAGAAGCTCGCGTCCTTGCGCGACCGCCACCCGCATGTCTTCCAGGAGATCCGCGGCGAGGGCCTGATGCTCGGCCTCAAGCTCGGCGTGCCGAACACCGATTTCGCCGCCGCCGCCCGGGCTGCCCATCTCCTGGTCATCCCGGCCGGCGACAACATCGTCCGCCTGCTGCCGCCGCTGATCGTCAGCGACAGCGAGATCGACGAGGCGGTCCGGCGGCTCGACGAGGCCGCCGCATCCTTCGAAGCCCTGCGCGGGGCCGCCGAATAGCACGTCGATCCCGCAGTTTCAGAATCACCGCCCTGCGCCGCGTTCCGGCGCAGGGCGGTGCGAAGCATTTTCGGGCGCGGTCGATCCCCGCCGCGCGTGACGAGAATGCCCCTCACCAGGAGATAGAGTGTCGTTCATGATCAGGTGATCGTGGAGCAGGCTCTAGCGAACGTGACGCGATGAAAGCCCAGATTGACGGCCGGGCGCGTGCCCCAGTCCCGCACCTGAACGGTGCCGGCCCCCGCCACTTCCTCGACCTCAAGGACTTCTCCGGGGCGGAGCTGCGCGGGGTGCTCGATGCGAGCGCCGCCATGAAGGCGCGCCGCCGAAAGGGCGAGCGCGCCGCCGAGCGCCCGCTCGTGGGCAAGACCCTCGCCATGGTGTTCGACCGGCCCTCGACCCGGACCCGCGTCTCCTTCGACGTGGCGATGCGCGAACTCGGCGGCGAGACCCTGATGCTCACCGGCTCCGAGATGCAGCTCGGCCGCGGCGAGACCATCGGCGACACCGCCCAGGTGCTGTCGCGCTTCGTCGACGCGATCATGATCCGCATTCTCGACCACGGTCAGATGCTGGAGCTGGCCGAGCACGCCACCGTGCCGGTGATCAACGCGCTGACCAAGGTCTCGCATCCCTGCCAGATCATGGCCGACGTGATGACCTTCGAGGAGCATCGCGGGCCGATCAAGGGCCGCAAGGTGGCGTGGTCGGGCGATTCCAACAACGTCCTGGCGAGCTGGGTCCACGCGGCCGCGCGGCTCGACTTCAGCCTCGACATCGCCAGCCCGCCCGAACTGGCGCCCCCTCCGGCTCTGGTCGCCTGGGCCAAGCGCGAGGGCGCGAAGATCAACGTCACCACCGACGCCTTCGCGGCCGTCCAGGGCGCCGATGCCGTGGTGACGGATTGCTGGGTCTCGATGGGCGACGACGACGAGGGTCACCGCCACAACCTGCTGAGCCCCTACCAGGTAAACGCCAAGCTGATGGCGGCCGCCAACCCGGACGCGATCTTCATGCACTGCCTGCCCGCCCATCGCGGCGAGGAGGTCACGGCCGACGTCATGGACGGGCCGCGCTCCGTGGTGTTCGACGAGGCCGAGAACCGCCTGCACGCGCAGAAGGGGATCCTGGCCTGGTGCCTGGGCGCGGGCACGCCCTGATCCCGGGCTCGCGCTTTTCGGGACCGCGCCCCATATGGGGGTGAGCGGGCGGCTCTCGCGGCCCGCCTCCCCATCACGGCTGCCGGACGGCAGCACCCCGGCGACGGATGTGGCGCGACGCGCCCCCTCTCCCGTGCGGGCGCGGGCGGGGTGAGGGATCAGATCGTTCCGAACGGGCCCTGTTCCTCACGCCATCCCGCTCCTCGCCGGAGCGGGATCTGCGCCCCGGCACGTCGGAGCGGCCGCCGCCGGAGCCGGGCGTATCGATCGGAGCGGGCATGACCTCAGGACCAGAGTCGCAATCCCAGATGCAGGCCGGGCAGCCTGTCGGCAATGGCCATGGCGGTACGGATGACGCCGTGCTGCCCTTCGCGGTCGAGGCGCTCGACGTGCGCGGGCGCCTGGTCCGGCTGGGGCCCTCGGTGGACACGATCCTGCGCCGCCACGGCTACCCGGATTCCGTCGCCCGGCTCCTGGGCGAGGCCGCCGCGCTGACGGTGCTGCTCGGCTCGTCGCTCAAGTTCGAGGGCCGGTTCCAGCTCCAGACCAAGACCGACGGCCCGGTGGCGATGATCGTGGTCGATTTCGAGGCGCCCGACCGCCTGCGCGCCACCGCGCGGTTCGACGCGGAAAAGGTTGCGGCCCTGGGCGCGCGTCCGCTGAAGGATGCCGACCTGATCGGTGCCGGCCATCTGGCCATGACCATCGACCAGGGCTCCGCCGCCAGCCGCTACCAGGGCGTCGTCGCCCTGGAAGGCCAGAGCCTGGAGGAGGCCGCGCACCAGTATTTCCGCCAGTCGGAGCAGATCCCCACGCAGGTGCGCCTCGCGGTCGCCGAGGCCGTGGAGGAGGGCGCTGGGCATTGGCGCGCTGGCGGCTTGATCGTGCAGTTCCTGCCCCAGTCGATCGACCGGGCTCGCCTCGCCGACCTGCCGCCGGGCGACATCCCGGAGGGCCACACGCACCTGTCCGGGCAGGCAGTCGAGGACGATGCCTGGGTCGAGGCGCGCTCGCTCGTCGGCACCGTTGAGGATCACGAGCTGGTCGATCCGAGCGTGTCGAGCGAGCGCCTGCTCTACCGGCTGTTCCACGAACGGGGCGTGCGGGTGTTCGACCGCCAGTCGGTGCACGAGGCCTGCCGCTGCTCGCGGGAGCGCGTCATGGGCATGATCCGCTCGTTCTCGCCCGAGGAGCGGCGCGACATCGTGGCGGATGACGGGCGCATCGTCATCACCTGCGAATTCTGCTCCCGCCGCTACGATCTCGACCCGCAGGAGGTCGAGGCCGAGATCGGCGCGCAGCCGAACCAGTAGAGGCCCGGGCCGCGCGTACGATCGGCCCGGCTCTTCGGCCAACAACGGCCAAGCTTCTGCACGCGAAACGCGGATGCATCAGTATTCGTTGCGTGAATTTTTGAGGATCGCGAACCGAACCGTTTCCGGATCTTCGACGTTGCGTGGCTGCTTCAATATCGGAGGAGACGCCATGCGAACGTTGTCGATCGGGTTGGCCGCGCTGCTGATCAGCACCTCGGCCTATGCGCAGCAATCGGCGGGAGCCGATCGCGGTGGCGGGATGGCCGGCCGGGCCGGGGCGGGCGGCTCGGAATCGAGCATGCGGAGCGGGGCCGACCGGAGCGGATCGCAGAATGGCGACCAGGCTGCCTCGGGTCGCGCCGGCGCCGAAACCGGACGGGCCGTGCAGGGCCGGGATGGCGGACGGGAATCCGGCGACCGGATGGCCCAGGATCGCGGCCGAGCCGGTCCGGAAGCCGGCGAGCGCCGCGGCGACCGCGCCGAGCGGGATGCGCGCGGTGACCGGGATGGCGCGCGCGCCGAACGGGGCGACCGCGCCGATATCCGTGGCCGGACGGAGAGCCGTACGGAGCGCCGGACCGATATCCGGTCGGATCGGGTCGAAGGCGGTCTGCGCCGCGAGGGCCGGTTCGTGTTCATCGGCGGTCGCCGGGTCGTGTACGGCTCGCCCGAATACCGGCGCCTGATTGTCACTGAGAATCGCGGCCCCCGGGTCCGCTACGTCGTGATCCGCGGCCAGCGGGTCCTCTACGGCTCACCCGAGTACCGCCGCCTTGTCAGCACCCGTGAGAGCCGACCGCGCGAGCGCTTCGTGACCATCCGGGGCCAGCGCGTCGTCTACGGCTCGCCCGAATACCGCCGTCTGGTATCGGTGCGCGAGGAGCGGTTCGTGACGATCCGCGGCCAGCGGGTGCGCTACGGTTCGGATGAATATCGCCGGCTGAGCGGCGGCGGCACGGTCAATGCCAGCTTCCGGACCGAGACCCGCGCCGGCATCCGCAGCGACCGCCGCGACGCGCGCGACGGAACCCGCAACGCGGTGCGCAATGAAGGGCGCGACACGGACCGGGCCGCCAATCGCGAGGGCCGGAACGACGGTACCCGCAACAGCGACATGCGGGGCGGCCAGCAGGACGGCATCCGCAACGCCTCGGAGCGCGGTGACCCGCAGGGCGGCGCGCGGCCGGCCGGCACCGACAGCGGCCGGATGGGCGGCGCCGAGCGCGGCGGCATGAATGCCAGCCCGTCTCAGGGCGGCGCAGCGCAGGGCGCCGGCAAGGCCGGCCGCGAGTCCGGCGCCGGCCGCAACTGAGCACGAATGGGGAGGGGCCTCGGTGGCCCCTCCCGCATCGGCGGGTCAGACCTTCAGCACCGGCTCGGCGATGTCGCCGCCGCCGCGGGCCTTCAGATAATCCGGCTGGAACAGGCACATCCGCACGGCGTCGCGATAGCGGCCGTTCACGAAGAACTCGTCCTTCAGCACGCCCTCGGGCCGGAAGCCGCAGCGCTCGTAGATGCGCACCGCCCGGGCATTGTCCCGGTCCACGTGCAGGTACAGCTTGTGGATGTTGAGCACGCTGAAGGCGTAATCCATGGCGATCCGGGTCGCCTGCCAGGCATAGCCCCGGCCCTGGAAGCTCGGGTGGATCGCGATCTGGAACTCGCAGCGCCGGTGCAGGTGATTGATCTCGACGAGCTCGATCAGGCCCGCGGGCTCGCCGCTCGGATCGGCCACGATGAAGCGGCGCTCGGTCTGGTTGTGGATGTTGCGCTCGTAGAGCTGCTGCAGTTCGGCGAAGGACTCGTAGGCCTCCTCGAACCAGTAGCGCATGATGCTGTCGTTGTTGTTGAGCTGGTGGACGAAGCGCAGGTCCTCGCGTTCCAGCGGTCGCAGCTTGATGGTGATGCCGGTAAGCGCGTTCATGACGCGGAAGCCTCGATCAGGGCCCTCAGGAACCGCTCGCCCTTGCCGAGCGCGTCGAGGGTGATGAATTCGTCGGGTTGGTGGGCCTGGGCGATGTCGCCGGGTCCGCACACGACCGTCGGGATCCCGGCCCGCTGGAACCGCCCGGCCTCGGTGGCGTAGGGCACCGCGATGGTGCGGTTGCGCCCCGCGAGCCGCAGGCACAGCCGCTCGGCCTCGAAGCCGGGTTCGGGTGCGAGCCCGGGAATGTCGACCTCCTCGATCGTCTCGATTCGCCCGTAATCACCGTACCGGTTCAGGCGCTCCCGCGTCACCCGTTCGACCTCCTCGGCGAACAGGCGCTGGATCTCACCCGGGTCGAGGTCGGGCAGGCCGCGATACTCCCAGTGGAAGCGGCACTCCTTGGCGAGGATGTTGCGGGCCGTGCCACCCTGGATCGTGCCGACATGGATCGTGGTGGCGGCAGGATCGAACCGCCCCGAAGCGTCGCCGCGCTCGACCATCCGGTCGGCGATCCGGCTGAGGCCGGCGACCAGCTCGCAGGCCGCCGCCACCGCGTTCGCCCCGAGCGCCGGCCGGGCCGAATGGGCCTCGTGGCCGTGCACGATGGTCAGGCAGGTGACGATGCTCTTGTGCGCGTCGGCAACCTCCATCCCGGTCGGCTCGCCGACGATCACCGCGCCGGGCCGCGGCAGGTCGGCGCCGAACCGCGTGATCGCATCCATCGAGCCGAGGCAGGTGGTCTCCTCGTCGTAGGAGAGTAGGATGTGGATCGGCCGCCTGAGATCGGCAGCCAGCATGTCGGGCACCAGGGCCAGAGCCAGGGCATCGAACGCCTTCATGTCGACGGCGCCGCGCCCATAGGCCCGGCCGTCGGCGACGCGCAGGGTGAAGGGGTCGCTGGTCCAGGCCTGGCCCGCCACCGGGACCACGTCGGTATGGCCGGAGAGGACGACGCCGCCCTCGACCATCGGGCCGATCGTGGCGAACAGGGCCGCCTTGTCGCCGGCGGCGTTCGGCAGGCGGAGATACGGGACACCCCAGCCGTCGAGATAGGCGCAGACGGAATCGATCAGGGCGAGGTTCGACTTGTCGCTCTCGGTATCGAACGACACGAGGCGGGCGAGCATGTCGAGCGGGCTGAGCCGCTCGCCGATCCCAGACATAAATCCCTCCGGAGCGAAGCCCCGGGCTCGGGACCTCAGTGCAGGCTGCGGCGGACGTGCGGACTGTCGAGGGAGAAGGCGGGAATCTCGGCCTCGAAGCTTTCGCCGGCCACCGTCGCCATGGTGTAGCTGCCGGCCATCAGGCCATCGGGCGTGTTGAGCGGGCAGCCGCTGGTGTAGCAGAAGGACTCGCCCGGCTCCAGCACGGGCTGCTTGCCGACCACGCCGGTCCCCCGCACTTCCTGGCAGGCCCCGTGCCCGTCGATGATGCGCCAATGGCGGGAGCGCAGCTGGACCTGCTCGCTGCCGGTGTTCACGATCTCGACCGTGTAGGCAAAGAAATACCGGCTCTCATTCGGCGAGGATTCCTCCTCGACGAAGCGAGGCTGAACGGTCACTCGAATTCCTCGCGTCTCGGCCTTGTACATCGCCCTATAAGGCCCTTCTTCGAACGGTGCGATCCGATGAACACGGATTGAACACGCTTCACTGGCGGTGGTAGTGGGCGGTGAAATCGCCGTCAATTGCGGCGGACTACCTCGCGCGGATGATGCCGCAGGCCGGTCGGACGGGGACGGAGCGCGGTACCGGGCGTGTCGCGCACCCGGTTAAGCCGGCATTAGCCAGTCCCGGCGGAGAACGTTTCCGGACGCGGATCCACCCGGAGGCGCGCGAAGGAGTCGAGGCGCGATGAACGCGGGCGCAGGCATGGATGCCGCCGATTCGCAGGCCGCCGATTCGGCCGTAGAGACCCGCTCCGGCATCCTGCCGGCCGAAGCGATCGCGGCCCTGGCCAGGACGGGCGGCATCCGCGCGGCCGAGCCCTTCGCGGGCGACCAGATCCAGCCGGCCAGTCTCGACCTGCGCCTCGGCGCCACGGCCTACCGGGTCCGGACCAGCTTCCTTCCCGGCGCCGCCCGCACGGTTCAGGCCTGCGTCGAGCGCCTGTCGCTGCACCGGATCGACCTGCGGCCGGGCGCGGTGCTGGAGACGGGCTGCGTCTACATCGCCGAGTTGCAGGAAAGCCTGGCGCTGCCCGGCGACTTGGCGGCGGCCGCGAACCCGAAGAGTTCCACCGGACGCATCGACGTGTTCACCCGGGTGATCACCGACCGCGGCGAGGCGTTCGACCAGGTCGAGCCGGGCTATACCGGGCCCCTCTACGCCGAGATCTCGCCGCGCACCTTCCCGGTCCTGGTCCGGACCGGCTCGCGCCTGTCGCAGATTCGGTTCCGCCAGGGTTCGCCGCGGCTCACCGAGGCGGAACTCGGCCAGCTGCATCTGCGCTCGCCGCTGGTCGATTCCGACGCCCCGTCCTTCCAGGGCGGCGTCGCGGTCTCGGTGGACCTGTCCGGGTTCGACGGGCTGATCGGCTACCGGGCCAAGCGCCATACCGGGCTGGTCGATGTCGACGCCCCGGGTCGCCACCGGGCCGTGGATTTCTGGGAGCCGCTGCCGGCCGACGGCTCGGGCGCCCTGATCCTCGATCCCGGCCAGTTCTACATCCTGGCCTCGAAGGAATCGGTCCAGGTCCCCCCGGACCACGCCGCCGAGATGGTGCCGTTCGATCCCCTGGTCGGGGAGTTCCGGGTCCATTACGCCGGCTTCTTCGATCCCGGCTTCGGCCATGCCGGGGCCGGCGGCGCGGGCGCCCGCGCGGTGCTCGAGGTCCGATCGCGCGACGTGCCGTTCCTGCTGGAAGACGGCCAGATCGTCGGCCGGCTCGTCTACGAGCGGATGCTGGCCATCCCCGGCACGCTCTACGGCGCCGGGGCCGGCTCGAACTACCAGGCCCAGGGGCTGAAGCTCTCGAAGCACTTCTTCCTGTAGCCCCGGCAGCCTGGACCCCGCGCGGGAGCAGCTTTCGCATGGACGCGGTGGACCGAAAGATTCTCGACGTCCTTCAGCAGGACGCGACGCTGCCGGTCGCCGAGCTGGCCGAGCGGGTCGGGGTGAGCGCCGCCCCGTGCTGGCGCCGGGTCAAGAAGCTGGAGGCGTCGGGGGTGATCCGGGGCCGGGTCGCCCTGGTGGATCGCCGGAAGGTCAACGTCCCGACGACGGTGTTCGTGGCGGTGAAGGCGCCGCGCCACGCGGCCGACTGGTCCGACGCGTTCCGCCGGGTCGTCGCGGGCTTCCCGGAAATCGTCGAGGCCTGGCGCCTGACCGGCGAGATCGACTACCTGCTGCGCATCGTCGTGCCCGATATCGAGGCCTACGACGCCGTCTACCAGCGGCTCATCGCCAAGCTCGAATTCTCGAACCTGTCCTCGTCCATCGCCATGGAGGAGATGAAGTACACGACCGCCGTGCCGACGATCTACATGGATTGACGGTTTCGACCTGGAGCGTCGGCGCCATCGCGAGCGCGAGCGCGACGCGGCACCCCGGCGCGCTGAAACCGCGCGCGGCGCCGGCCATGACGGCGCGGGTCTCACATCACCCCGGCGCGACCTCGTAGGTCCGGTGGATCGACGAGGCCTGCTCCCGGTGATCGTAGCCGTAGACGTGGATCGAGATCGCCGTCTCCGGACCCGCGTTGGCGATCCGGTGCAGGTTCGGGCCGGTGGGCATCATGCAGGCCACGTAGCCGGGGACCCGGACCGCATCCAGGGTCGCGACCGCGTGGGTGTCGCTGATCGGGCGATACCACGTTTCCCGCAGGCTGCCGCTGAGCAGGCCGAAACAGCAGGAGCAATGGTGGTCGTGGACCGGCGTGACCGCTCCCGGGCTCCACACCATGGCCCAGACGCTGATCGCCCGCGTGCCGAACAACAGGTTGCGGCCGAGCCCTTCCGGCGGCGCGACCAGTCGCGTCCGGTCCAGCAGATCGGGCCGCGCCAGGATCTTCAGCAGGGTCGCCCGGGCCGAGGCCAGATAGGCGTCCGCGGAGCTTTCAGCCGAGAGAGCGAGATCCGCCATCATGGCTTCGACGTCAGCCGGCTGGGTCAGCGGGGTCATGCGCGGCCTCCTCAAATGCCCTCCGTCAGGCTGGGCGAAGCCTAGCGCGGCGGGGCCGGAGACGGATTGCGAAGTTCAGGCTCGGATCGCCCGGGCGAGCAATGACATTTCGTCAGATCTTGGAAGAGCCGAAACCCGTTTCCCGACGGTCGACAAACCCGCTGTCCGCTGGCGCGAGGGGGCTTACCGAAGCAACAACGCCGTGGACGATTCGACGGGGTGAACGATCGATCCCTCGCCGCGCCCCGGGGCAGCGTCGCCCGATCAGACCGGAATGTGCGGTCGGAGGTTCAGCCGGCGGCGGCCTCGTCGAGCAGCCAGGCCACGTCGCCCTGGCTGGTCACCCGGCCGGCGGGCAATGCCTCGCCCGCGGCAAGCCGGGCCAAGGCGCGGCGCTTGCCGGCACCGGTCACCAGGAACAGCACGTGCCGCGAGGAGGCCAGGGCCGGGAAGGTCAGGGTGATGCGCGGCACGAACGGCTCCAGGCCGGCCTCGGGCACCGGAGCGACCAGCCGGTCGGTCTCGCCGAGCGCCGGCTTGCCGGGGAACAGCGACGCGGTGTGCCCATCCTCGCCCATGCCGAGCAGGACGAGATCGAACAGCGGACGGGCGGGATCGAGCCTGTCGGCTCCGTAGAAGTCGAGCAGGATCCGCTCGTAGGCCCGCGCCCCGGCTTCGGCGCCCGCGTCGGAGGGGATGAAATGCAGGTGGGTTGCGGGGATCCGGGATCCGTGGCCGAACACCTCGCGGACCATCCGGACATTGCTGCGCTCGTCGTCCCAGGGGACCACCCGGTCGTCGCCGAAGAACCAGTGGATTCGCTCCCACGGCACCCGGGCGGCGTAGTCCGGCCCGGCGAGCAGGCCGTAGAGCACCTTCGGGGTCGAGCCGCCGGCCAGGCAGATCGCGATCCGCTCGGATTCGGTCTCGCTGCAGGCCACGATCAGCCGCTCGGCGGCCTCGCGGGCGACCGCCTGCGGATCGGGCAGGACGTGGGTTCCGGTGGGAAGGCTCATCGGCGAATCTCGGCGTGTCCCGGCCTCACGACTTCTTCGGTTCCTGGTGGCCGCCGAAGCCCTTGCGCATGGCCGAGAGCAGCTTGTCGGCGTAGCTCTCCTGCTCGCGGGAGCGGAAGCGCCGGTACAGGGCCGCGGACAGCACCGTCGCCGGGACGCTCTCCTCGATGGCGGCGTTGATCGTCCAGCGGCCCTCGCCCGAATCCTCCACGTAGCCGGAGAAATCGTGGAGGCTCTCGTCGCCGGCCAGGGCCTGGGCGGTCAGGTCGAGGAGCCAGGAGGAGACGACGCTGCCGCGCCGCCAGACCTCCGCGATGTCGCCCATGTTCAGGTCGAACCGGCGCTCGGCCGGGAGCGCCTCCGAATTGGCGTGCTTCAGGATGTCGAAGCCCTCGGCATAGGCCTGCATCAGCCCGTACTCGATGCCATTATGGACCATCTTGACGAAGTGGCCGGCCCCGGTCGGCCCGGCATGGATGTAGCCCTGCTCGGCGCGCGGGTCGCGGCCCTCGCGGCCGGGCGTCTTCGGGATGTCGCCGATGCCCGGCGCCAGGGTCTTGAAGATCGGGTCGAGGCGGTCGACGGTCTCGGTGTCGCCGCCGATCATCATGCAATAGCCGCGTTCCAGCCCCCAGACGCCGCCCGAGGTGCCGACATCGACGTAGTGCAGGCCCTTGGCCTTGAGTTCGATGCCCCGGCGCACGTCGTCGCCGTAGAAGGAATTGCCGCCGTCGATGATGCAATCGCCCGCCTGCATCAGGCCGCCCAGAGTGGTGACCGCCTCTTCGGTGATCGCGCCCGCCGGCAGCATCACCCAGGCTGTGCGGGGCGCTTCGAGCTTGGAGACCAGATCCTCCAGGCTCGACGCGCCGATTGCCCCGGCCTCGACCAGTCCGGCCACCGCCGCCGGGTTCTGGTCGAACACCACGGCCGTGTGCCCGTCGCGCAGGAGGCGCCGGACGATATTGCCGCCCATCCGGCCGAGGCCGATCATGCCGAGTTGCATCTTCGATCTCCTCAGGATTGCCCCACGCCGTCGCGGCGCGGGGCGGGTGCCGTCGCCTAGGCCACTGCGGCCTTGAGCGCCGCCGCAATGCGCTTCAGCCCGGTCTCGAGATCACCCTTGATATGGACCCGCAGCGCCCGGCGGCCGCGCTCGGCCAGCACCGCGAAGTCGCCGCGCGCCTGCGCGGCCACCACGGTGCTGAAGCCCAGAGCCCGGCCGGGGATCGGCAGGTCCTCGGATGGCGCCGAGGTGATCTGAAGGAACACGCCGGTGTTCGGGCCGCCCTTGTAGGCCTGCCCGGTCGAGTGGAGGAACCGCGGCCCGAATTCCAGGCAGGTCGCGACCTTCCGGGCATCGCGCACCGCAAGCCGGGCCTCCTGGAGGATGCCGGCCGTCTTCGGGTCGCGGGGGACGTAGGCGAGGAGCCCGAGATAGTCGCCGTCCTTCAGGCGGGCGACCTGCGCCTTGAGCGCCGCTTCCAGGCCGTCGGAAGCCTGGGGCAGGGCCTCGGCGTTCTTCGGGTCGGCGAACAGGGCGATGGCGTCGTCCTCGAACAGTGGCGTCTCGGCGGGGAGGGCGCCGTTGCGCTCGGCCTCCGAGAACAGCTTCTTCGTCTCGATCTTGCTGGCCTCGACATCGGGCTGGTCGAACGGGTTGATGCCGAGCACCGCGCCGGCCACCGCGGTGGCCATTTCCAGGCGGTAGAATTCCTGCGGCAGCTGCTCGACCGAGTCGAGGGTGATGCGGGCGATCGGATGGCCGTCGCGCTCCAGGGCGCGCAGGGCCTCGTCCTGAGCCTCCTGCGCCTGGCCGTCGAGGCGCAGGTAGATGAAGAACCGGTCGCGGCCGTAGACCGCCGGGACGCTCGCCGGCTCACCGTCCACGGGCACGAGGCCCTTGCCCTGCTTGCCGGTCGATTCGGCGATGAGCTGCTCCGCCCAGGCGCCGAAGCTGTCGATGCCCGGCGAGGCGATGACCGTCACCTTGTCGCGGCCGGCGAGACCGGCCGCGCCCATCGCGGTGCCGAGCAGCACGCCCGGGTTCTGGGCCGGCGGCACCACCGGCCCGCAGGAGCGGACCATGATCCGAGCCGTCTCCAGAAGCGCCTTCACGTCGAGGCCGAGGGCGGCCGCCGGGACGAGGCCGAAGGCCGACAGCACCGAGTAGCGGCCGCCGATCTGCTTCACGCCGTAGAAGATCTTTTTGAAGTGATCGCTCTGCGCGGCGCGCTCCATGTCGGAGCCCGGGTCGGTCACGGCGACGAAATGGTCGCCCGCCCGGTCGCCCAGCGTTTCCTTCACGCGTCCCAAAAAGTAGTCGCGGAACACGTTGGGCTCCAGCGTCGAGCCGGACTTGGACGAGACGATGAACAGGGTCCGGCCAAGATCGATGCTCGCCTCCAGGGCGCGCACCTGATCCGGATGGGTCGAGTCCAGGATCTGAAGCTTCGGGAAGCCCTCGCGCTGGCCGTAGGTCAGGCTCAGCACCTCGGGGCCGAGGCTGGAGCCGCCCATGCCCAGCACCACGGCATCGGTGAAGCCTTCCTGCTTCACCCAGTCGGAGAAGGCGGCGTAGTCCGCGGCCTTCTTGAGCTCGTCCTCGACGATGTGCAGCCAGCCGAGCCAGTTCGCCTCGTCGTGGCCGGACCAGACCGTGGCATCGCCGGCCCAGAGCCGGCGGATCGCGCCGCTCGCCCGCCAGGCTTCGACGGTCTTCTTCGCCTCGGCCGCGAGGGTGTCGTCCATGACGAGGCTCTGGCCGTCGAGGCGCTGGCCGAGGAGCGCGGCGCGCTTGCCGGCGACCGCGCCGAGCAGGTTGTCGGCGGCATCGATGAAGAGCTGCACGCCCTCCTTCACCAGCTGCTCGGCCACCGCCTCGATGTCGATGCCGGCGCGGGCGAGCCGAGCCATGACGGCCTCGGCGCCCGGCACGTCCTCCTCGATCGTCGCCCGCACGGTGCCGTGGTCGCGGAACGCGTCCATGGTGGCGGGCGGCATGGTGTTGACGGTGTTCGGCCCGATCAGCTCCTCGACATAGAGCACGTCGGAATAGGCCTTGTTCTTCACGCCCGTCGAGGCCCAGAGCAGCCGCTGCGCCTTGGCGCCCTTCGCCGATAGCGACGTCCACTTCGCCTCGGAAAAGATCTTCCGGTAGCGCTGGTAGGCCAGCTTGGCGTTGGCGATCGCCACCTTGCCCTTGAGCTGGCCGAGCGCCGCCTTCTCGTCAGGGTCGTTGGCCTCGGCGATCTTCTCGTCGAGCAGCTTGTCGACCAGCACGTCGATCCGGCTGATGAAGAAGCTCGCGACGCTCGCCACCTTCGATACGTCGTGGCCGGCTTTCGCCCGTTCGTCGAGCCCGTCGATGAAGGCGCGGGCGACCGCCTCGTAGGCCTCCTGCGAGAACAGGAGCGTCACGTTGATCGAGATGCCCTCGCTGGTCAGCTGGCGGATCGCCGGGATGCCCTCGGGGGTGGCCGGCACCTTCACCATGAGGTTGTCGCGGGCGACCGCCTTGTGCAAGCGCCGCGCCTCGACGAGGGTCGCCTCGGTGTCGAGCGCCAGGTAGGGCGACACTTCGAGGCTCACATAGCCGTCCGCTCCGTCGCTCGCCTCGTAGACCGGGCGGAGCACGTCGGCGGCGGCCTGGATGTCGGCGATGGCCAGACCCTCGTAGAGGTCGATGACCCGGCTGTCGCCGGTCTCCTGCACGGCCTTCAGGCTGGCATCGTACTCGTCCGAGTGGCCGATCGCCTTCTCGAAGATCGACGGGTTGGACGTCACCCCGCGCAGGCCGTCCTCCTCGACGAGGCGCTTCAGCTCACCCTTCTGGATGAAGCCCCGGGCCACGAAGTCCAGCCAAACCGCCTGATCCTGTTCGTCGTGCAGGGCCTTGAGCGCGTTCATGTCGGTTCCTCGTTGTCCCGTACCGCGTTCTCTCGTCCGGAACGCTCTGATTCGCCGATAGGCAGGCCTTGGTTCCTACCGATCAGGGCCGCGGCCGGCAGAACCGGCCGCGACAGGCCCCTCTCCCGTGTGGGATTGGGTTGGGGTGAGCGTCGAGACCTTTCTGCGAAAGTCCGATCCCTCACCCTGTCCCCCTCCCTCCAGGAGAGGGGACTTGGACTTGGTGCGACGATCACCGCCCAAGCCCCGATCGGGGCTACGGATCACGCCGCGCACGCCCGTTATGCCTTATGCTTGGCCAGCTGCGCCCGGGCGGCTTCCAGAACCTTGTCGGGGGTGAAGCCGAACTTGGTCTGGAGGTCCTTGATCGGCGCGGAGGCCCCGAACGTGTTCATGCCGATGACCGTACCCTCGGTGCCGGCGTAGCGGTCCCAGCCGATCATGCTGCCCTGCTCGACGGTGACCCGCGCCTTGACGGCGGGGGGCAGGACGGAATGCCGGTAGGCCTCGTCCTGACGCTCGAACAGGTCCCAGGACGGCATCGAGACGACGCGCGCCTTCACGCCCTCGGCCTTCAGGGCCTCGTAGGCGCTGACGCAGAGCTGCACCTCCGACCCGGTGCCGATCAGGATCACCTCCGGGGTGCCGTCGCAATCGCCCAGGATGTACCCGCCCTTGGCGGTGCCGGCGGCGGCGCCGTACTTGGTGCGGTCCAGCGTCGGCAGCGGCTGGCGCGACAGCGCCAGCACCGCCGGCTGGTTCTTCAGCGAGAAGATCACCCGGTAGGCCTCGGCGACCTCGTTGGCGTCGGCCGGGCGCAGGGTGACGAGGCCCGGGATGCAGCGCAGTGACAGGAGCTGCTCCACCGGCTGGTGGGTCGGCCCATCCTCGCCCACGCCGATCGAGTCGTGGGTGAAGATATGGAAGATCGGCAGCTCCATCAGCGAGGCCAGCCGGATCGGGGGGCGCATGTAGTCGGCAAACACCAGGAAGGTGGCGCCGTAGGCCCGCAGACCGGAGAGGCCGAGCCCGTTCACGATCGAGCCCATCGCGTGCTCGCGCACGCCGAAATGCAGGTTGCGCCCGCCCGGCGAGAACGGCCCGAACGAGCCGGCGCCCTCGAAGGTGAGGTTCGACTTGTTGGACGGCGCCAGATCGGCCGAGCCGCCGAGCATGAACGGCACGTGCTGCGCGATGGCGTTGAGCACCTTCCCGGAGGATTCTCGGGTAGCCATGCCCTTGGCGTCGGGCTCGAAGAACGGGATGTCCTTGTCCCAGCCGTCGGGCAGGCGGCCTTCCAGCAGGGCGGCGAGATCCTCGGCATGGTCGGCATCGGCCGCCCGCGCCTTGGCGAGCAGCTCCTGCCAGGCATCGTAGAGGGCGGCGCCGCGCTTGCCGATGCCGTCGCGGAAGTTCTCGTGCACGCCGTCCGGCACCAGGAACTGCGCGTCCTCGGGCCAGCCATAGGCGCGCTTGGCGCCCTTGACCTCGTCCTCGCCCAGCGCGTCCGAATGCGCCTTCGGGGTCCCCTGCTTCTTCGGGGCGCCGTAGCCGATCACCGACTTGACGACGATCAGGGTCGGCCGGTCGTGGGTGGCCAGGAACGTCTCGAGGGCGCCCGAGATTGCGTGCAGGTCGTTGGCGTCGGCCACCCGCAGCACCTGCCAGCCATAGGCCAGGAACCGGGTCGCGACCTCCTCGCCGAAGGCCAGCTCGGTGTGGCCCTCGATCGTGATGGTGTTGTCGTCGTAGATCCAGCAGAGGTTGGCGAGCCGCAGGTGGCCGGCGAGCGAGGCGGCCTCGGAGGCCACGCCTTCCATCAGGTCGCCATCCGAGCAGATCGCGTAGACGTTGTAGTCGAACAGCGGCAGCTCGGGCCGGTTGAGGCGCGAGCCGAGGAAGCGGCCGCCGATCGCCATGCCGACCGAGTTCGCCACGCCCTGGCCCAGCGGGCCCGTGGTGGTCTCGACGCCGGTGGTGAAATGATACTCCGGATGGCCCGGGGTCCGGCTGTCGAGCTGCCGGAACTTCTTGATCTCCTCCAGGGTCACCGCGGGCGCGTTGCCGCCGTCGCTCTCGGCCACATTCGCGAGGTGCAGGAGCGCGTAGAGCAGCATCGAGGCGTGGCCGCAGGACAGCACGAAGCGGTCGCGGTTCGGCCAGTGCGGATGGGCCGGATCGTAGCGGAGGTAGTGGTTCCACAACGTGTAGGCGACCGGGGCGAGGCCCATCGGCGCGCCGGCATGGCCGGAATTGGCCTTCTGCACCGCGTCGATCGCGAGCGTCCGGATGGTGTTGATGCTGAGCGTGTCGATCTCAGCGAAATCCGCCTTGGTGGGGGTATCTGCGCCGCTCATGATGTCGCGTCTTCCAGTTCGCCTCTTGCGTGCCGCTTGTCGGCTTCACGCTGCCGAAGGACGGCGGGAGGGGCTCCGTTGGCCTTACCACCCTGCCGAGCCGCCGGCCCTTCGCCGCGCGTATAGCTGAGCAGCGTGTTGACGAGCGCGACATGGGTGAACGCCTGGGGGAAGTTACCCACAAGGCGCTTGGCTTGCACGTCGTATTCCTCGCTGACCAGGCCGAGATCGGTGCAAATGCCGAGCAACCGCTCGATGAGCGCCCGCGCCTCGTCCCGCCGGCCGAGGCCGATCAGGTTGTCCGCATACCAGAACGTGCAGGGCAGGAACGCCCCCTCGTTGCCGGACAGGCCGTCGGTGGTCTGGCCCTCGGTCTCGTAGCGGAGGATGAAGCCGTCGCGCATCAAGCCTTTGCCGATCGCCTCGACGGTGCCGACCACCCGGGGATCGTCCTGCGGTAGGAAGCCGGTATGGGCGATGAGCAGCAGGCTCGCGTCCAGCGCCTTCGACCCGTAGGATTGGACGAAGCTGTTGAGCGCGGGATCGAAGCCCTTCGCGCAGACCTCGGCGTGGATCTCGTCCCGGACGGCGCGCCAGCGCGCGGCCTGTTCCTCGGTGGCGCCCGATTCGTGCATCTCGTGCATGCGCAGCGCCCGGTCGAACGCGACCCAGGCCATCACCTTCGAATGGGTGAAGTGGCGCCGCCCGCCGCGGACCTCCCAGATGCCTTCATCCGGATCCCGCCAGGCCTTCTCGAGATGGCCGAGGATCGCCAGCCCGACCCGCAACCCGTCCTTGCTGATCGGCAGGCCCCGGGCATGGGCCTGGTAGAGCGCGTCGAACAGCTCGCCGTAGACGTCGATCTGGAACTGCGAGGCGGCGGCGTTGCCGATCCGGACGGGCCGCGAGTTCTCGTAGCCGGGCAACCAGTCGAGCTCGATCTCCGGCAGCAACCGCTCGCCGGCGATGCCGTAGAGGATGTGCGCCTGTTCCGGGTTGCCGGCCACCGCCCGCAGCAGCCAGCCCAGCCAGTCGCGCGCCTCGTCGATGTAGCCACCGTCCATCAGGGCGATCAGCGTCAGGGTCGAGTCGCGCAGCCAGCAGAACCGGTAATCCCAGTTGCGCTCGCCGCCGAGCCCCTCGGGCAGAGACGCGGTCGGCGCCGCGACGATGCCGCCGGTGGGTTCGTAGATCAGCGCCTTCAGGGTCAGGAGCGAGCGCTGCAGCATCCGGTCCCAGGCCGTGCCGCCGGCGCAGCGCGCCGACCATTCGCGCCAGGCCTGGTCGGTCGCCTCGAGCGTCTTGCGCGGCTCGATCGGGTGCGGGTCGTCCTCGTGGGAGGCGCCGTAGCTCAGGACGAAGCGGTGCCGCTCGCCGGCATGGACGGTGAACTCGGACACGGTGGTCTGCGCGTCCGACCCCTTGAGGTGGACGTCCGTGCGCAGCACGACCTTGTGCGGGCCTGAGACCGCGCGCAGGTCGCCCAGCTCCGAGCGCGAGACCCAGGGCACCGCGGAGCCGTAATCGAACCGCACCGCCATCTCCATGCGCATGGCGACGCGCCCGTGCACGCCCTCGACCAGGCGCACGAGATGGGAGCCGTCGCCGACCGGCATGAAATCGGTGACCAGGACCTCGCCGAGCCGGGTCTTGTGCCGGGTCTCCAGCACGAGGCTCCCCGGGCGGTAGGCCCAGCTGGTCTCGACATTCTCGGCCTCGGGGAAGATCTTCCAGAAGCCGTGCGCCTCGGTGCCGAGCAGGCTCGTGAACAGGGCGGCGGCATCGAAGCGCGGCCAGCACAGCCAATCGACGCTGCCCTGCCGGCTGATCAGCGCGGCGCTGCGGCAATCGCCGACCAGTGCGTAATCCTCGATGCGTGCAGCCATCCGGCCCCGGCTCCAGCGCGGAGCCAGGCGCCCCGGCCATCCGCTGCAACGCACCTAGGACGCCCGGTTGCGAGGTCCAGAGGCTGCGTGCGGACGGCCAAGCCTGACGTTATGTGCCGTTGTATTGTCGGTCACGCCTCAGCGCAGGCACTCGGCCACCGCCAGGGCGACCGAGCCCTGCATGGCCGCCGCGCCGTCCCGCATCAGGCTGGCGGCATCGCCCACCGCGCGGGCGGCGGGCACCAGCTGTCCGACCACCGACGCCGCGAAGGGCAGGGCGGAGGGCGGAAGCAGCCCGGCCTCGTCCGACTCGGCGGCCTCGGCACGGCCGGCGGCGAGGGGATCGGTCACGCGCAACGACGTCTCGGGGCAGCGACGACCGGGGCAGGGGTGCCGGCCCGCGACCGCGACATGCGGATTCGGCCGCCCGGCGAGCGCCGGCCGGGCCGCCGACGGGACGGGGTGCGCGGTGGGCGGCGCGGCCAGCGGATAGGCCTCGGCGAAGGCGAGGGAAGCCGGCCGGCGGACCGGCACCGAGATGGGCGCGGCCTTGGCGAAGGCGGTGGCCGAGGGGGCGGCGGGCGCGCTCAGGGCGGCGCGGGCCTCCGGGTTCGTCGTCTGCGACGAGGGGCAGTAGATCGAGGCGACACCCAGGATCGCCACGACCACCAGGGTCGGCAGGAACGGCATCGACACGCGTCCGGCGACAGCGTCCGTCAGGGCAAGCGGGTCTGGCCTGCGCATCCGTGTCACCGATCCCCACCGTCGTTCCGTGAGCGCCAGGATGCCCCCAGCATTGCGGCGGAAGCTAGACCGTTTGTTTGCGCGGCGGTAACGATGGGGCCGGTTGCAGGGCATGCACCTTGCTTGGCCGACGAGGCCCGAACCGGGCCGCCCCGCGAGAAGACCAGCCCGACCGGGCCACGATGACCGAATCCAATCTCACCGTCGCCGTGATCGACCCGAGCCGCGCCCGCGCGGCGATCCTGGAGGAGGGCCTGCGCGCGGCCGGCATCGGCCGGATCGTGGTGATCCCCGACACGGCCGACCTGCTGGAGCGGATCACCGCCCTCAAGCCGGACGTGGTGGTGATCCATCTGGAAAGCCCGAGCCGCGATATCCTGGAACAGATGTCGGGGGTCTCCCGGCAGGTCGAGCGGCCGGTGGCGATGTTCGTCGACCGGTCGGACACGACCATGATGCAGGCCGCGGTCGATGCCGGGATCTCGGCCTACGTGGTCGACGGGCTGCGGGCCGAGCGGATCAAGTCAATCCTCGACATCGCGATCCTGCGCTTCAACGCCTTCGCACGTCTGCAGCGGGAATTGTCGGAGGCGCGCGGCGAGCTGGCCGACCGCAAGCTGATCGAGCGGGCCAAGGGCATCCTCATGAACCTGAAGGGGCTCACCGAGGATGAGGCCTACAAGCAGCTCCGGCGCAAGGCCATGAACGAGAAGCGCAAGATCGCCGACATCGCCCGGGCCATCGTCACCACGGCGGATCTGCTCGGATGAGGCTCCAGCTCGGCTACGTCCCGCTCTGCGATGCCGCGCCGCTGATCGCGGCCCACGAATTCGGCTTCGCCCGGTCCGAGGGGCTGGAGCTCGACCTGTCCGCCGAACCGTCCTGGGCGACCCTGCGGGACCGCCTCGCCCTCGGGCATCTCGACGGCGCGCATATGCTGGCGCCCCTCGCCTTGGCGAGCCGGCTGGCTCTGTCCGGGCCGCCCTCCGACCTCATCGTGCCGCTGCAGCTCAGCGCCAATGGCAACGCCATCACGGTCTCGCGTGATCTCTGGGCGGCCATGGCACCGGCGAGCGAGGGCCTGGCCGACGTGGCCCGGGCCTTCGCCCGGGTCGCGGCCGAGCGCCGGGACGCGGGCCGGCCGCTGACGCTCGGCACCGTGCATCCCTTCTCCTGCCACAGCTACCAGCTGCGGCTATTCGCGGAGGCCGGCGGTCTCGATCCCGCAGCCTTCCGGACCGTCGTGGTTCCGCCCCAGCACAGCGTCGAGGCCCTGGCCCGCGGCTTGGTCGACGGCTACTGCGCCGGCGCGCCTTGGAACGCCGTCGCCGTGGCGGCGGGCCACGGGCGGATTGCGGCGCTCGGCTGCGACCTCGCGCCCGACGCCCCCGAGAAGGTCCTGGCCGTGTCGGCCCGACTCGACGGCGCGACGCTGCCGCTGGTCCGGGCGGTGGCGCGCGCGGGGCACTGGTGCGCGAACCCGGATAACCGCGCCGACCTCGTCCACCGCCTCGCGCACCGGACCTATCTCAACCTGGATGTCGACCTGATCGACCGGGCGTTCCGGAGCGTCGCGGTCCTGGACGCGGCGGGCGCGACGCGGCCGATGCCGGGACCTCTCGACGTCGGCGCGCGGGTCCAGGAGCCGCGCGTCGAGGCCGTCCGCTGGCTCGTGGCGCAGATGCGCGCATCGCGACAAATCCCGCAGGACGGCCGCCCGGAGGTGGAGGCGGCGGCCGTCTTCAGGCCCGACCTGTACCGTGCCGCCATGGCCGTTTGAGCCGCGGAAGACAAACCGACCCTTTCGTCATTTGCGGTCTGTATAGACTTCAGCGGGCTGGGAACGTTGCCGGGTCTCGGCCGTTACATCGCTGCCATGCCCGGATGCCGTAAACTCGATACCGAATCGTCGACATCGCATCCGCGCAGCCGGATCGAGCTTCGACGTTATGTTCGCCGCGGTGCCAAGGCGCCGCGCGCCAGCAATGATAACCGCCGTCCCGGCGGCATCCCGTCGTGGTACTGGGTCCTCGTGGCCGGTGCGATGCCGACCCTCGGCCTGCTGGCGATGCTCTCGACGTTGATCTGATCGCGCCCGAGCGTCGGGCCTAAAGCCGTCGCGTCGGCCAAAGCTCCGCCGTGATCCCGTCTGCTGCGAAGCATCATAGCGCCACGCGCAATTGCCGACTGAGGCACCTCACAGGCACGCTGCGATGGCGATGAGGTCGTCACGCGATCCGGCCGCGCTCGGCGCTCAGTTCTGAGCTGCGATCCACCGCCTGCCCGAGTTGACCGTTTAGGCGACCCGCCGCCTGCTTTTTGTGCAGCGCGTCCAGAGTGCCTCCGGCGCTAGCGAGCCTCAGCAGCGGCGCCGATTGATCAATGATCCCAACATTCTAGCGCCGTGTGCCGCAATTGGCACGGGAAATGCTCTGTTGATCGCGTCCGTCAACGACGACGGGCAGCGCCGTCAGCGAGGCCGCTGATCCGGTTCTCCTGAGGCTTCAAGCCTGCTTCGGGGGATGACCGGCAGCGGCTTTTTCGTGGGCGGTCCGCCGACGATCCTGCACTCGAGGTCCCAGACGCGATCCAGAGATGGCGACATCCCCGTTCGACGACACCAGCGCACAGGATGCGCGCGCCCAAACCGGTCTGCCGCGCGAGCGGCTCGTCGTGGTCGGCAACGGCATGGCCTCGCTCCGGTTTCTGGAGCGGCTGACCGAAGGGTCGCCCGGCCGCTTCGACGTCACATGCGTCGGCGCAGAGCCCAAGGCCGCCTATAACCGGGTCCTGCTCTCCTCGCTGCTCGGCGGCGAGGTCGACGAGGCAGCCTGCGAATTTCGCGGCCTCGATTGGTACGCGGCGCACGGCATCCGCCTGATCACCGGCGCTCCGGTCACCCAGATCGACCGCGAGAACGGCCTCGTCCTGGTCGGCGAGGCCCACGTCCTGCCCTTCGACAAGCTGGTCCTCGCCGTCGGCTCCCTGCCGATCCGCCTGCCGAAGCCCGGCATGGATCTTCCCGGGGTCATCACCTTCCGCGATCTCGCCGACGTGGCGGCGATCCGCCGGGCGGCCGTGCAGCACGCCCGGGCGATCGTGATCGGCGGCGGGCTGCTCGGGCTCGAGGCGGCGGTCGGCCTCGCGCGGCTGGGCGTCGACACGACCCTGCTCCACGTCATGGACCGGCTGATGGAGCGCCAGCTCGATCACCATGCCGCCGCCTTGGTGAAGCGCGCCATGGAGGCCCGCGGCGTCCGGGTGATGCTCAAGGCCGACACGTCTCGCATCGAGGGCGACGGCAAGGTCGAGCGCCTGATCCTTGCAGACGGGACCGTGCTGCCGGCCGATCTCGTGGTCATGTCGGTGGGCGTGCGCCCCTCCGTGGCCCTGGCGCAGGGAGCGGGGCTGGAGATCGGCCGCGGCATCAAGGTCGACGACCGGATGACCACCTCGGACCCGCGCATCTTCGCGCTCGGCGAATGCGCCGAGCATCGGGGCCAGATCTACGGGCTGGTCGAGCCGGCCTACGAGCAGGCCGACACCCTGGCCCGGCATCTGGCCGGCGGGAGCGCCGCCTATGCCGGCACCTCGCTCGCCACCAGCCTCAAGGTCTCCGGCCTGCCGGTTTTTTCCGCCGGCCTCGTGGACAGCCCCGAGGATGCCGAGGCCGTCGTCCTGTCCGATCCCGGGGCCGGCCTCTACCGCAAGCTCCTGGTGCGGGACGGCCGGCTGATCGGGGCCGTGTTCGTCGGCGACATCGCCGAGCAGGGCGCGTGCAAGGGCCTGATCCGCTCCGGCGATCCGGTCGAGAGCGTCGAAGATTTGATGTTCGGGCGCTCGGCGCCCGAGCCGCTGGCGGCTTAGGGAGGCGCAGATGGCCGAGACCACCACACCGACCGCCCTGGACGGCTTCAATGCCGAGCAGAAGCGCTACCTCGAAGGCTTCGCCTCGGGCATCGCGGCGGCGCGCCTGACCGGCGGCCTGGCGATCGGGCAGGGCCCAGCCGCACCGGCGGAGCCGACCGGGCCGGACGCGATCCACATCAAGGCGCAGGACCGGACCGTCAAGGACGGCGGCAAGCTCTGCGAGCAGGAGAAGTGGAAGCGCGCCGAGCACCCGTTCGACAGCCACAACCGGCTGATCGCGGACGCGACCGCCGGCAAGCAGCCCAAGCCCGAGGACAATTTCCGCTGGCGCTATCACGGCCTGTTCTGGGTCGCCCCGAACCAGGTGAGCTACATGGCCCGCCTGCGGATCCCCAACGGCATCCTGCACCATTGGCAGTTCGCCGGCGTCGCCGACCTCGCAGACCGGCACGGCGGCGGCTACGTCCACGTCACCACGCGGGCCAACCTCCAGGTGCGCGAGATCGGGCCCGAGCACGCCCAGCCCTTCCTCGACGGGCTCGTCGATATCGGCCTCACCGCCCGCGGCGCGGGGGCCGACAACATCCGCAACGTCACCGGCTCGTCCACCGCCGGCATCGACGCCCAGGAATTGCTGGATACCCGCCCGCTGGCGAAATCCTGGAACAACTGGATCATCAACGACCGCTCGCTCTACGGCCTGCCGCGCAAGTTCAACGTCGCCTTCGACGGCGGCGGCGTGATGCCGACCCTGGAGGAGACCAACGATATCGGCTTCCAGGCGATCGAGGTGCTGGACGGCGCCGCGGTAGCGCCCGGGATCTACATGCGCCTCGTGCTCGGCGGCATCTCCGGCCACCGGGACCTCGCCCGCGACACCGGCATCGTGCTCAAGCCCGAGGATTGCAACGCGGTGGCGGACGCGATCATCCGGGTGTTCATCGAGAACGGCGACCGGACCAACCGCAACAAGAGCCGGATGAAGTACGTGCTCGACGCCTGGGGCTTCGACAAGTACCTCGCCGCCGTCGAGGACAAGCTCGGCCGCAAGCTCGACCGGGTCGATCCCGCCCATGTCGCGCCGCGCCGGCCAACCGACCGGTTCGCCCATGTCGGCGTGCACGCCCAGAAGCAGGCCGGCCTCAACTGGATCGGTGTCGTCCTGCCGGTGGGCAAGATGACCAGCGACCAGGTCCGGGCGCTGGCCGAGATCGCCCGGGAGTGCGGCGACGGCCAGATCCGCCTCACCGTCTGGCAGAACTTTATCTTTTCCGGTGTTCCGGACGCCAAGGTCGCTGAGGTCGAAAGCCGTGTGGACGCGCTCGGGCTCACCATCAAGGCGGCCGGCATCCGCTCCGGCCTCGTGGCCTGCACCGGCGCCCGGGGCTGCAAGTTCGCCGCCTCCGACACCAAGGGCCACGCCCTGATCATCGCCGACCATGTCGAGCGTGCCGTCACCGAGCTCGACGTGCCGGTGAACGTCCACCTCACCGGCTGCCACCATTCCTGCGCCCAGCACTACATCGGCGATATCGGGCTGATCGGAGCCAAGGTGGTCGTCTCGGAGGAGGGCGACACCGTCGAGGGCTACGACATCGTGGTCGGCGGCGGCTTCGCCGAGAATCCGAAGATCGGCACCGAGATCTGGAAGGCCGTCAGAGCCGAGGACGCGCCCTTCCGCGTCGAGGCGCTGCTGCGCACCTACCTGGCCCGCCGGCAGGGCCCGGACGAGAGCTTCCAGGCCTTCACCGCCCGCACCGGCGCCGAAGCCCTGCGGGACGCCGCCGAGGAACAGCCAGCCCTGAAGGCCGCAGCATGAGCGAGCACGTCGCGCCCCCCCTCGTCCTGATCCCCGAGACCGCGCCCTTCGACGCCGACCAGCGCTCGTGGCTCTCGGGCTACTTCGCGGCCCTGCTCGGCCCCACGGTGACGGGAGCGACCGCGCTCGCACCGGGCGAGGCGCCCCCCGGCGGCCCTAAGCTTGCCGACAACGACGACGCGCCCTGGCACGACCCGTCGGTGCCGATCGGTGACCGGATGGCCCTGGCCAAGGACCGGCCGGAGCCGCAGAAGCTGATGGCCGCCATGGCCCAGCAGGATTGCGGCCAGTGCGGCTACAATTGCGCCGACTACGCCAACGCGATTTTCCTGAAGAACGAGGAGCGCCTGAATCTTTGCCAGCCCGGCGGCAAGGAGACCCTGCGCATGCTCAAGAAGCTGGAGGAGGAGTTCGGCGCCTCGTCCGGCGCGCCCGCCGCCGCCAAGGCCGAGGGCGACGCGCCGAAGCAAGCGGCCGATCTCGGTCCCCTGGGCTTCTGCCGGGAGAACCCGGTCGAGGCGCTGTTCCTGTCCCGCCGCCGCCTCAACGATCCGGGCGGCGAGAAGGAGACCTGGCATATCGAGATCGGGCTCGACGGCACGCCGATCACCTACGAGGCCGGCGACTCGCTCGGCCTGTTCCCGGCCAACGCCCCGGCCCTGGTCGACGCCGTGATCGCCGAGCTCGGCGCGCGGCCCGAGCGGGTGATCGGCGACAAGACTTTGCGCGACCACCTGCTCAAGGATTACGCGCTCGGCGCGGCGCCCGACAGCCTCTACCAGCTGCTGTCGCTGCTCACCTCGGGCGCGGCCCGCAAGAAGGCGCAGGCCCTGGCCTCCGGCGAGGACCCGGACGGCGACGCCGCCTATCTCGACGTGCTCGGCGCCCTACACAAGTTCCCCGGCGCCCGGCCCGACGCGGAGGTCTTCCTGGAGGCGCTCGACGAGCTGCAGCCGCGGCTCTACTCGATCTCGTCCTCGCCGAAGATGGATGCCGGGATCGTGTCCCTGACCGTGGACGCGGTGCGCTACAACCACCGCTCCCGGCTGCGGCTGGGCGTGGCCTCGACCCATCTCGGCGAGCGCCTGCCCGAGCAGACCAAGGTGAAGATCTACTTGCAGAAGGCCCACGGCTTCGCCTTGCCGGCGGATCTCTCCAAGGACGTGATCATGTGCGGCCCGGGCACCGGCATCGCGCCGTTCCGGTCGTTCCTGCGCGAGCGCGCCGCCACCCGGGCGCCCGGGCGCAACTGGCTGTTCTACGGCCACCAGCGCCAGGCCACCGACTTCTTCTACAAGGACGAGCTGACCAAGCTGAAGGACGACAAGATCCTCACGCGCCTGTCGCTCGCCTGGTCCCGGGACGGCAGCGAGAAGACCTACGTCCAGGACCGGATGCGCGAGAACGGCGCCGATCTGTGGAAGTGGCTCGAAGGCGGCGCGCATTTCTACGTCTGCGGTGACGCCAAGCGCATGGCCAAGGACGTCGAGCGGGCGATCATCGACGTGGCGGCCCAGTTCGGCGGCAAGAGCCCCGAGGACGCGGTCGCCTACCTCGCCGCCCTCAAGAAGACCGGCCGCTACCAGGCCGACGTGTACTAGCCGCGCCTTCTCCGTGCGGGCCGCGGCCCATGCGGAACGCGACGCGCCCCCTCTCCCGCACGGGAGAGGGGACCCGCGCCCATCCGGCAACGGGGACGATCCACGCGCTGTCAGGTGACAGGAAGCGCGGCCCACCTCTTGCGGCGGATGTCGAACAAAAACTTTCGAGGACCGAGCCATGACCCTGTCCGTGGCAGACCCGACGGTGCGGACGACCTGCCCCTATTGCGGGGTCGGGTGCGGCGTGCTCGCGACCCCGGACGGGACCGGCGGCGTCGCCATCGCGGGCGATACCGAGCATCCAGCCAATTTCGGCCGGCTCTGCTCGAAGGGCTCGGCCCTCGGCGAGACCGTGTCGCTGGAGAACCGGCTGCTCCACCCGCATATCGACGGGACCCGGGTCTCCTGGGATGCCGCGCTCGGCACGGTGGCGGACAGACTCCGCGCGGTGGCCGAGACCCACGGGCCGGACGCGATCGCCTTCTATCTCTCGGGGCAGCTCCTCACCGAGGATTATTACGTCGCCAACAAGCTGGCGAAGGGCTTCATCGGCACGCCGCATGTCGACACCAATTCGCGGCTGTGCATGTCGAGCGCGGTGGCGGCGCACCGGCGCGCCTTCGGCTCCGACACGGTGCCGGGCTGCTACGAGGATCTGGACGAGGCCGACCTGATCGTCATGGTCGGGTCGAACACCGCCTGGTGCCACCCGATCCTGTTCCGCCGGATGGCCGACGCCAAGGCGCGGCGCGGCACCAAGTTCGTGGTGATCGACCCGCGCCGGACCCAGACCGGCCAGGAGGCCGACCTGTTCCTCGGGATCCGGCCCGGCAGCGACGTGGCGTTGTTCTCGGGGTTGCTCGTCCACCTGGCGGATAACGGGTTCCGCGACCGGGCCTTCGTGGACTCCCACACCGCCGGGCTCGACGCGGCCCTCGACCGCGCCCGCCTCATCGCGCCGAACCTCGCCGCGGTCGCGGCGGCCACCGGCGTGCCGGACTCCGACATCGCCGCCTTCTACGACCTGTTCGCCGGCACCCGCCGGGTGGTCACCACCTTCTCGATGGGGGTGAACCAGTCGGCCCAGGGCACCGACAAGGGCAACAGCATCATCAACTGCCACCTCATCACCGGCCGCATCGGCGAGACCGGGATGGGGCCGTTCTCGCTCACCGGCCAGCCCAACGCCATGGGCGGGCGCGAGGTCGGAGGCCTGGCCAACATGCTGGCCGCGCACATGCATTTCGCCCCCGAAGAGGTGGACCGGGTGCGCCGGTTCTGGGGCGCCCCCCGGATCATCACCGGCGAGGGCATGAAGGCGGTGGCGCTGTTCGAGGCGGTCAGCCGGGGCAAGATCAAGGCCCTGTGGGTGATGGGCACCAACCCGCTGGTCTCGATGCCCCGCGCCGATTTAATCCGCGAGGCCCTCGAGGGGCTCGACCTCTACGTCGTCTCCGAGGTGATGGCGGATTCCGACACGGTGCGGGGCCTCGGCAAGACCACGGTGCTGCTCCCGGCCCTGGCCTGGGGCGAGAAGGACGGCACGGTCACCAATTCCGAGCGGCGGATCTCCCGGCAGCGCCGGTTCCTGGCCGCCCCCGGCGAGGCGCGCGCCGACTGGGCGGTGCTGTCCGAGATCGGCCGCCGGCTCGGCCACGAGAAGGCCTTCGCGTTCCCCTCGGCCGCCGCGGTGTTCCGCGAGCATGCCGGCCTCTCGGCCTACGAGAACAACGGCACCCGCGACTTCGATCTGGGTGCGCTCACCGACATCAGCGACGCCGCCTACGACATCAACCTGCCGGTGCAATGGCCGATCCCGAAGCGCTCCGGCCCCCGGGGCGCGCCGCAGGGCAAGGCAAGGCTGTTCGGCGACGGGCGGTTCTATACCTTCGACCGGCGCGCCCGCTTCGTCGCGGTGCAGCCGCCGGGCCTGGCGCAGGCGGTCTCGGAGGATTTCCCCTTCGTGCTCAACACCGGCCGGGTGCGCGACCACTGGCACACGATGACCCGTACCGGGAAGAGCCAGCGCCTCTCGGCCCACCGCGCCGTCCCGTTTATCGAGGTCCACCCAGATGATGCGGCCAGGCTCGGCCTGACGGAGGGCGGCATCGCACGTCTGCGCACCGAGCACGGCGAGGCCGAGCTGGAGGTGATGATCACCGACAGCGTAGTGCCGGGCAGCCTATTCATGCCGATGCACTGGGGCAGCGCCTACGCGTCGAAGGCCCGGGTCGGCGCCCTGGTGCGCGGCGTGCCGGATCCGGTCTCGGGCCAGCCCGAGCTGAAGGCGACCCCGGCCGCGCTGGAGCCCGTCGCGTATCGCGCCCGCGGCTACCTGTTGTCGCGCCGGCAGGTGGCGCTGCCGGAGGGCTGGTGGTGGGCGCGGGCGGCGATCACCGGCGGCTGGGGCCTGCAATTCGCCACGGCGGCGAGCTCCAGCGCCGTCGCGCTGATGGTCCGCGGGCTGATCCAGAGCGAGGCGCTGGCCGGCTTCGAGCTTGCCGAATATGCCGACCACGCCCGCGACCGCTACCGCTGCGCCGTCTATGACGGTGCGCGGCTGGTCGCGTGCCTCGCCTACGCCCCCGCGGAGGCCCGCCCCGATTGGGAGGCGGCCAAAGCCCTGTTCGCCGTCGCGGAGCCCGAGGCGGCCGAGCGCCGGGCCCTGCTCTCGGGCCGCGCCGCCACGGCGCCGGCAGGCCCGGTGGTCTGCGCCTGCCACGGCGTCGGCGCCGACGTGATCGCGGCCACGATCGCGGCAGGGGCCGGCTCGGTCGAGGCGGTGGGCGCCGCCTGCAAGGCGGGCACGAATTGCGGCTCCTGCATCCCGGAGATCCGCAAGATGCTCCCCGGCCAGACCGCCCGCGCCGCGTGATTTTCTGATATGCTGGCGAGAGAAGAGTGGCTGGCTGCTCCTGCTAGATCCCCTCATCCTGAGGTGACCGCGTCAGCGGGCCTCGAAGGAGACCTCCAGACGGCCGCGCGATCTCTGGAGGCCTCCTTCGAGGCCTCCGCTGCGCTCCGGCACCTCAGGATGAGGGGACGGACGGGACCATCCGGCTCAGGACGATCAGGACAGACTCGTGACCGATTCCCCCGTCCCCCTGCGCGCAGCCCGCGCCCCCCGCGAGACCCAATCCGCCGGCCTCGAGCCCCTGGCGGTGCTGCCCGTGTTCGTGCCCCTGCGCGGCAAGCGGGTCGTGCTCGCCGGCTCCTCGGGCGGGGCGCCCTGGAAGGTGAAGGTCCTGGCTGCGGCCGGCGCCCATGTCGACGTCTACGCGCCCGAGCCCAGCGACGAGCTGCGCGCGGTGCCGGGCGAGATCGTCGACGGCAGCGTCGCGCTGCACGCGCGCGCCTGGACGCCGGACGACCTCTGGGGCGCGGCCTTCTGCATCGGTGCCCTAGAGGACGAGGCCGACTGCGTCGCCTTCGTGGTCGCGGCCCGGGGCGCCGGCGCCATCGTCAACGCGGTCGACCGGCCGCATCTCTGCGACGTGAAGTTCGGCGCCATCGTCAACCGCTCGCCGCTGGTGGTCGGCATCTCAACGGAAGGTGCGGCCCCGGTCTTCGGCCAGACCGTGCGCGCGCGGATCGAGGCGATGCTGCCCCGCGGGTTCGCCCGCTGGGTCGGGGCCGCCCGCGACTGGCGCGACGGCGTCACCGCGCGGTTCCACGGCTTTGCCGAGCGGCGCAGCTTCTGGGAGCGCTTCACCGACCGCGCCTTCGCGGAGCCCGACCGGGCGCCGACGCAGCAGGATCTGGCCGAGCTGCTCGGCGACACCGAGGCGGCCCCGAAGGGCGGCGCGGTGACGCTGGTCGGGGCGGGCCCCGGCGACGCGGAGCTCCTGACCCTCAAGGCCCTGCGGGCGCTGCGCAACGCCGACGTGATCCTGTACGACGACCTCGTCGCCCCCGAGATCCTGGATTATGCCCGCCGCGAGGCGCGGACCATGCTGGTCGGCAAGACCGGGCACGGCCCCTCCTGCCGCCAGGACGACATCAACGCCCTGATGGTTCAGCTCGCCCGCACCGGCAAGCAGGTGGTGCGGCTGAAATCCGGCGACCCGCTGGTCTTCGGCCGGGCCGGCGAGGAGATCGAGGCCTGCCGGGCCGCCGGCATCCCCGTGACCGTGGTGCCGGGCATCTCGGCCGCGCAGGGGGCGGCGGCGGCGCTGGGCCTGTCGCTGACCCATCGCGACGCCGCCCGCCGCCTGCAATTCGTCACCGGCCACGACCGCCGCGGCGCCCTGCCGGACGATTTGAACTGGGGGGCGCTCGCCGATCCGAGCGTGACCACGGTGGTCTACATGCCCAAGCGCACCCTGCGCGCGCTGCTCGCCCGGGCAGTGGACGAGGGCCTGGCGCCGACGACTCCAGCCCTGCTGGTGTTCAACGTCAGCCGCCCGAACCAGGCCTCGCTGCGCGGCACCGCCGCCGACCTCGCCGACCGGGTGGAAGCCGCCGGCCTCGACGGCCCGGCGCTCCTGATGGTCGGCGAGGCGTTCTCGGAGATGCGGGCCGCGGTGCCGGCCGAGGCGGGACGGGCGCGATTAGCGATCTGAGCGCAGGCAGTCTCAGTCGACGCGTCGAAATTCAGCACCGAATCTGGTATCGAATCGAGGCGACAGAACGCGATCTTTCGGAGCTTGAGATGCAGGCCGTGCTGGCGAACGTCGCTGTGAGCGTATCGGATCTGAAGAGGAGCCCCACCGGCGTGTTGAGTGAGGCGCAGGGCGAAACCGTCGCGATCCTCAACCACAACCGGGTCATGGCCTACATGGTCCCGCCGGCCGCCTACGAGGCGATGATGGAGCTGATCGACGACGCCGAGCTGGCTACCGTGATCCGGGCGCGGTCCGACGAGGTACCGGTGAAGGTCGGGCTGGATGAACTATGAGCTGCTATTCCTTCCCTCCGCTCTGAAGGAATGGCGCAAGCTGGGCGACACCATCCGCCAGCAGTTCAAGGCCAAGCTCGCCGAGCGGTTGGCATCACCGCATGTCCCGGCGGACCGGCTGCACGGCGCGGAATTCAAGGATTGCTACAAGATCAAGTTGCGCGCCTCGGGCTATCGCTTGGTCTACCGGGTCAGTGAGGCCGCGATCACGGTGACCGTGGTGGCCGTCGGCAAGCGCAGCCGGGATGACGTGTACCGGACGGCTCGGAAACGATGAATGCGGTCGAGCAGGTCGGCCGCCTCTGACCGGCCGAAGCGGCGTTCGCCCAACCCGCGACGATCTGCGCAAGCGCCCGTGCCTGGGAAACCGCCAGGCCGGCCCCAGAAAAGGCCTGCGCGGCGAAAGACGCCCGCGGGATCCGGGAGGCGCTCCATGACGACAGGTTCTTGGCTCGGTGTTGCGGCCATGCTCATCATGGCCGGGCCTGCCCTGGCCGCGGAGCACGACGCGCCCGGGATGGTGGTCAAGCCCGATGCGGCGTCGGTGGTCTACGGGCCGGGGCCGGCGAACCTGCCGAAGGGCACGCAGATCAGCCAGGTCGCCGGGGATCCGGCCAAGCCCGGGCCGTTCGTGCTGCGGCTGAAATTCCCGGCCAACACGGTGATCGCCCCGCACACGCATTCCAAGCCGGAGACGCTGACGATCCTGTCCGGCTCGATCCACCACGCGCATGGGCGGACCCTGGACAAGGCGCAGGGCGCAGCGTTGAAGGCCGGCGGCTTCGTCTACCTGCCGGAGGACATGCCCCATTCCCTCTGGACCACCGACGAGCCGGTCGAACTGCAGGTCAACGGTTCAGGCCCGTTCGGGCTGAACTACATCAACCCGGCCGACGACCCGAGCCGGCCGAGCGGCGGAAAGGGCTGAGCCCTTGCGGCTCGATCAGGTCTCGCCGGCCACGAAGGCGCGCATCAGGTAATTGGCGATCGCCATGGCCGGCGGGGCCTGGATCCCCTCGGGATGGGTCCCGTCCAGCATGGCGGCGACGGAAGCGCGGTCGAACCAGCGGGCATCCTCCAGCTCGCTCGGGTCGGTCACGATGGCGCCGTCCAGCGCCTCGGCCGCGCAGCCCAGCATCAGCGAGGACGGGAACGGCCAGGGCTGCGAGGTCCGGTAGGTGACCGCGCCGACCCGGATCCGGGTTTCCTCGAAGACCTCCCGGCGGACCGCGTCCTCGATGGTCTCGCCGGGCTCCAGGAAGCCGGCGAGGCAGGAATACATGTTGGGTCGGAAATGCGGGCCGCGGCCGAGCAGGCAGGTCTCGCCCCGGCGCACCAGCATGATCACCACGGGATCGACCCGGGGGAAATGGTGGGCCTTGCAGGCCGGGCATTCCCGCCGGAAGCCGCCCGCCTTCGCGACGGTGGCGGTGCCGCAATTGGCACAGAAGCCGTGCCGGGTGTGCCAGTCGAGCATCGACTTGGCCACCGCCAGCAGGCCCAGCTCCTCGGCCTCCACGGCGGATTCGGTCGCGATGCTGCGCAGGTCGAGAGTGCGGGTCTCGCCGGCAGCAAACCCCTCCGCGGCTTCGGCCGGTGCGGAGGCCGCGAAGACCGGCCGGCCGTCCCGGTGCCCCAGGAAGATCCGCGTCCCGGAAAGCTCGGATGCGTCGGCGGGGGTGATCAGCGCGGTCGGCCCGCGCAGCACGATCCGGTCGCCGCAGATCAGGACGAGGCGGGCATCCGGCGCGTCGAAGGCGGGCACGGCCTCCTCGGGCTGCTCGGCCGAGTGCCGGTCGAGGCGATTGCGGACGAAGCCGAGGGTGTCGCGGGGATCTGTCATTCGGGTTCAGGCCGCGGAGAACAGGGCGCCGGCGCGCTCGATCAGCTGGGCGCGGGCATGGAACGGGTAGGGTTTGCGGGTCTCGAAGCCCCAGACCGGCCCCGGCCAGGCCGGGTCGGAGCGGAAGCGGCCGATTACGTGGACGTGGAGCTGCGCCACGACGTTGCCGAGCGCGCCCACATTGACCTTGTCGGGCTTCGACAGGGCCTGCATCACCCCGGTGGCGATGCGGGTCTCGCGCCACAGATCCGCGGCCTCGGCCTCGGACAAGTCGGTGATCTCGGAGACGTCCGGCCGACGCGGCACCAGGATCAGCCAGGGAAACCGGGCATCGTCCATCAGCAGCACGCGGCAGAGGGCGAGGTCGCCCACCTCGACGGTGTCGGCGGCCAGGCGCGGATCGAGGGCGAAGGCGGACTCGGTCATGGACAGACGATGTAGCGCAGCTTGCGCTGCGGCGCGCCTCCCTCGGCCGCGGATCGATGACGCAAGGTGGGTGGTCTTCCGTTCCGTCAGAACGAGGGCACGGCGCCCTGACGGCCCGCCGCGATCGTGCCGACCGAGAGGGCGCCGTCCGGCCCGGATTGGGCGAACAGCGTGACGGCGGCCCCGGGCTCGAGCAGGGCCTTCTCGCCCGGCGCGATCGCGGTGACCGGGGTCCCGGCCGGGATCTCGAAGCTCGACTGGCCGCCGCCATAGCCCAGGGTCAGCCGGAGCGGGCGCCCGCCCTTCAGGTCGGCAACCCAGCCCGCCGTCAACGTCGCGCCCGGATCGGTATCCCAGGGCTGGGTGCCGGCCTCGAATCCGCGCTCGGAGGGGGAGTACAGGGTCACCGCCTTGGCGCGGCGCGGCTCGGGCCCGGACGCGGCCAGCACGCTGACGTAGCTCTCGGGCTTGATGTTGCGCAGGGCCGCCTCGGTCACCGCGAAGACGCGGGTCCGCGGGTTCATCCGCAGGGTCAGGGTGCTGCCGCCGGGGCGGCGGATCTGGATGCGGTCGGCCTCCGCCCATTCCACGATGCCGCGGAACCGGGCGGTGGTCGGCTGCGCCCGGACAGCGGTCGCGGCAACGACCGTCAGCAGGGCGGCGAGGAGGAAGCGGGTTACGGATGTCGTCACGGGGATCCTGGTCCGGCTGCGGGGGCCGAACGCCAGGGGCGGGCGCCGGTTCCCGTCGCGCTCAGTGCGCGAGCAGAACCGGCATGTCGGCATGGGCCAGGACGTGGCTGGTGACGCCGCCGAAGATCATCTGCCGCAGGCGGCTCTGGGTATAGGCGCCCTTGATCAGCAGATCGCAGCCGAACGCCTTGGCTTCGGCGAGGAAGGTCTCGCCCGGCGCCCGCCGGCCGGCCGGGAGGGCCCGGTGCGAGGCCGCCACGCCCTCGCAGGCCAGGGCCTGGGCGAGGTCCTGGGCGCTCGGCCCCGGCACCATGCCGCCCTCGACGCTGAGCACCAGCACCCGCTCGGCCCGGCGCAGGAACGGCATCGCGAAGGCCACCGCCCGGGCGGTCTCGGTGGAGCCGTTCCAGGCGATCAGGATCGCGTCGCCGAGCGTGGTGGGGGCGGTCGGCGGCGCCAGCAGGATCGGGCGGCCGCCCTCGAACAGGGCGGTCTCGAAGGTGGTCATGCGCGGGGCGTTGTCGGTCGTCCCAGGCCGGCCGACCACGGTGGCCGAGAACAGCCGGGCATATTGGCCGAGGAACGCGTCGCCGGTGGGCACGTCCTGCCGCCAACGGTAGCGCGGCCCGGCATCCGCGACCTTCTCGGGGATGCACAGCCCGTCGCGGGCGTGCCGCGGGATGCCGGCCCCGTCCATGAAGGCGACGAAGCGCCCGCCCGCCTCCTCGGCCTCGGCCCGGTCGGCCTCCTCGTCGCGCAGCCAGGTCATGCCGCCGACCATGTCGACCGGCACGTACTCGGCGAGGGCCGGGCGCAGGGACACACCTTCGATCAGGCTGCCGAAGCGGGTCGCGGCGAGCCGCGTCGTCTCGAACACGGAGGTCAGGCCGTCGTGCATCGCGACGGGAACGAGCAGGGTCTTCATCGCGGCTTCCTCCTCCGGTGCGTGAGGCTAATCCGCCCGGCGCCCGGGGGGAACCGGGGTCGGGGCCGCGCGCACACGGTTTTGCGCGTCCCGCGGATCGAGGACGGCTCTCGCCCATCGGGTCAGCGGGCGCTCGACGAAGCGGTGCACCAGCAGAGCGGCCACGACGCTGGCGGCGACCATCACGGCGAGGCCGCCCCACGGATGCAGGGCCGGGGCGAGGCCGAGCCGCACGAGCACTTCGCGCCCGAGCCGCAGGGCGAAGGGATGCACGAGGTAGAGGGCGTAGGAGGCGTCGCCGAGGACCACGAGAGCGCGCACCGGTGCCGGCACCGCCGCGACCTGCGCCGCAGCGCGCTCCGGGCCCAGGGCCGCGGCTACCAGCAGACAGGCCGGCACACCGACGAGCAGCGGGCGCAGGACGCCGTCGCCCGCGCCCTCGCCGACGAGCAGGCGGGCGGCCAGGGCCAGCCCCACGAGCCCAGCGAAGGCGAGGCCGAGACGGAGCGTCCCGCTCGGCCGAAATCCCTCCCGGTAGGCGAGGGCGAGCCCGGCCCCCAGCAGAAACTCCAGCACGATCGGGTCCGCCCAGAACCGGATCGGCACCGGCAGCCCGGGTACCAGCAGGCCGACGGTCACCAAGGTCACCAGGGCGAGGGCGAGCCAGGCCACGGCGCCGCGCCGGCCGAAGCCGAGCCCGATCGCGAAGAGCCCGTAGAAGAACGCCTCGTAGTTGAGGGTCCAGCCGAGCCCGTAGAGGGGCTGGATGGTGCCGTCGGGCCGGGCCGCCGGCCAGAACAGGAACCCGGCCAGGATGGTGCCGGGCGCCCTCAGCAGCGCCGCCGCATCCCCGAGAAGATCGGGTCGAACCACGGCGACGGCCAGGAACACCAGGCTCACCAGCCAGTAGAGCGGCACCACCCGGGCGGCCCGGTGGGCCAGGAAGCGGGCGCGTCCGCCCGGCGCGCCGAACAGATTCTTGCTCGCGTGCACGATGACGAAGCCCGAGATCACGAAGAACAGGTCGACCCCGCCCCACCACGGCAGCGCCGTACCGGGATCGAGGGCCGGCCCCGCGCCGCGGGCGGCCATCAGCCCGGCCTCGTGGCGCGCATGGTGCCAGACCACCATTAGGGCGGCCGCGGCGCGCAGGATCTGGACTTCGAACAGGATCACGGCGCTGCCGGCATCAGTAGAATCCCCTCAATCCCGCTGGCTAAGCAAAAAATCAGCAGGAACCATAAGTCCATAGCCCCGTTGACGAACCAATTCGCGAGCATGTCGCCGCATGGTCTCGGCTGCGAGGTCTTGGCCCTCGGGAGAGGTCTAGGCTCCACCATCCGGCCCAGCGTGCCGGCTCGCGTTCCCATCATGTACTGAGGTCACAATGCTGAAGAATTACGCTGCTGCGTCCGCGCTCGTCCTGGCTGTGTCGACCCCGGCCTTCGCGCAGGACGCGAACGATTTCCGCCTCCAGTCGATGCAGGCGAATTCCTTCGAGATCCAGTCCTCGCAGATCGCCCTGTCGAAGTCGCGCAACCCGAAGGTGCGGTCCTACGCCCAGGAGGCGATCCGCGATCACCGCGCCGCCAACGTGGCGCTGGCCGGCGGCGAGACCAATTCCATGGCGGGCCGTGACCCGGGCCTCGGCGGCCTCGTGACGGCGCCGCTGTCGGTGGCCGGGAGCGCTGTCGGCGCCGGCGTCGGCGCGGCGACCGGCGTGGTCGGCGGCACCCTGGCGGGCGGCCCGGTCGGCGGCCTCGAGGGCATCGGATCCGGCGCCGCCAACGGCGCGCAGGCGGGCAGCCGCCTCGGCCGCGGCGATGCCACCGCCACCGGCGCCTCCACGCTCGTCCCGCCGAACGCGCAGCAGCAGGCGATGCTCGCCGAGCTGTCGGCGACCCCGGCCGGCCCGCGCTTCGATCGCCTCTATGCCAGCCAGCAGATCCAGGCGCATCAGATGTCGATCGCGATGACCCAGGCCTATGCCCAGGGCGGCCCGAACCCGGCCCTGCGCAACTACGCCCAGCAGGCCCTGCCGGCCCTGCAGATGCATTACGACCACGCTCAGCGTCTGCCGGGCGCCATGTAAGTTCGCGTATCGCCCGGCCTCGGCCGGGCGGCATAGGAAAAGGCGGCGGGTGCGAGCCCGCCGCCTTTTTCGTGTCTGGTCGCGACGCCGCCGCGCCAGAGGGTCTCGAAGGATGAGGCGGAGGTTCGGATATCCGGCGCGCGGATAGGTCGTCCCGCGGAGCCCCGTCTCGTCAAAGCGGTCTATGAGCCGGGCTCGACCGGATCGCGGTCGAGCCCGGCGCTTTGCCTTGCGGCCGTCCCTCAGTCGCAGGCCACCGCGGTCGGCAGGACCTTGCGGCCGGCCTGGTCCACGGCGGGGTGGAAATCGCCGGTCTCGGGATCGCGCACCAGCAGCACGCCGTTGGCGACGCCGAAATGCGCCCCATGGATGTTAAGCCGGCCGTCCTCTACCCGCTCCTTTATGAACGGGAAGGTCAGCAGGTTCTCCATGCTCTGGCTGACCATGGCGTGCTCCATCCGGGTCAGGTAGTCGGGCGCGCTCGAATCCCCGGCCTTGGCCTCGGCGGGAGCTACGAGCGAGACCCACTTGCCGATGAAGTTGCTGCTCGAGAGCGGCGCGGCCTTGTTGGCGAAGGCCTTGATGCCGCCGCAGGTGGCGTGGCCGAGCACGACGATGTGCTTCACTTCCAGCGCCTGGACCGCGAACTCGATGGCCGCCGAGGTGCCGTGATAGGCGCCGTCCGGCTCGTAGGTCGGCACGATGTTGGCGACGTTGCGGATCACGAAGAGCTCGCCCGGGCCGGCATCGAAGATCGCCTCGGGGGCGACGCGGCTGTCGCAGCAGCTGATCACCAGGATCTGAGGCTCCTGGCTCTGGGCGAGCTGCGCGAAGCGCCGGCGCTCGGTCGGGAACCGGTCCGCCAGGAACGCGCGGTAGCCCTCGGTCAGGAATTCAGGGAACATGCAGTCTCCTCGAGTTTGGGTGATCTCGCAGGTGCGAGATCCGGGTCAGTGATCGTGCCAAGTCAGAACGTGCGGCCGGGTCGGAATAGTCCCTGCGGCAAGATCGGCCGCCAGGTCGGCGAGACCGGCCGGCTCGACGCGCTCGCCGCTGGCGCGGAGCTCGGCGAGGGGCCACCAGCGCGTCCCGATCACCGGGTTGTCCTCGGTCTCGGCGAGCCGGCTGGTATCGATCCGGTCGTCGGGCAGGCGGACCAGGAAGTAGCGCTCGCGCGCGTCGCGTGACTGCCGGAACAGGTGGAACGGGCCGTCGCAAACCGCGACCTGGGGGCCGATCTCGACATCATCGCGGCCGATCTCCTCGCCCAGCTCGCGCCGGCAGGCGGTGACGTGATCCTCGCCGGGCTCCAGCCCGCCGCCGGGCATGAACCAGAACCGCAGCGGCTCGCCATCCGGTCCCTTGGCGTGGACCGACGCGTAGGCGATCAGCAGGATGCGGTCCTGCGGGTCGAGGACGATCGCCCGGGCGATGTGGCGGATCGGGGGGGAACTCGGTTCGCTCATGGGACTGAGCTAGAGCGCACCGGCCCGAACGGACATGGGTCACGGTCGATCAGCAAGATGTGATCGGTCACAAGAGCTTGAGGCGACCGATCACGCCACCCGCACGGCCGGCGCCCAGATCACCACCGGCAGCCCGTGGGCATCCCGCTCCGGCGGGTCCGGCAGGGGCACCGCGCGCCCGTCGAGGATGTCCCGGGCCACCACCAGGGCGGCCAGCGCGTCGAGATGATCGTCGGCGGGCACGCCCTTCGCCCGGACGTCGAGCAGGGCGGCCGGCAGGCCCGCCGCCGCGAGCAGGCTCCGGCGCAGGGCCAGGCCCTCCCGGGCCCGGGCGCCCTTCTTCGGCAGCCCGAGGGGGCGCAGACCGTTGAGAGCGTGGAAGGCCACCTCCGGGTGGACCTCGTACACCCGCGCCAGCGCGTCCGGCCGCGCCCGCAGCAGCTCGTCCACGGCCCGGACATATCGGAAGATGTTGTAGCCCTGGATCGAGGGCGCGAAGGGCGGCTCGCTCGCCGTCCGCGAGGCGGCCTTGGCGGCGTCGTAGTCCGGCGCGTAGACCGCCGCCCGGGGCGGCATCGGGAAGACCGAGGACCGCGCGGGTCCGAGACGGGCGCGGGCGGCCCGGTCGGCGGCCCGGCCGCCGCCGAGGATCCGGTCCGGCAGGCCGATCGGCACGTCGATGCCGACGATCAGGGGCTGCTCCGGCGCGTCGAGCAGCGCCGCCACATCGGGAAACAGCGCGCAGCGGTGCCGGCCGGGATCGTCGAGATCCAGCAAGGCCCCCGCCCAGGCGCCCCGGCAGCCATCGAGCCCCGCGACCCAGCGCGCCATCCCGTCCCCGTATCGATCTCGCCCCGCGATGCGTTCTTGCCCGGGACGCGGCGGAAAGCTATCGGCGACCCGAAGGGCGTCCCGCCGGCCCGGGAGAAGCGTGATGAGCGAGATCCGTCCCCGCCGCAGCGTGCTGGCGATGCCCGGCTCGAATGCCCGCGCCCTGGAGAAGGCGCGCACGCTCCCCGCCGACGTGATCCTGATCGACCTGGAAGACGGCGTCGCCCCGGGGAAGAAGGCCGAGGCCCGGGCGATGGTGGCCGCCGCCGTCTCGGGAGCCGGCTTCGGCCCGCGCGAGGTGGTGGTGCGGATCAATCCACCCGAGACGGAGGACGGCGAGGCCGATCTCGCGGCGCTCGCGGGGGCGGGGGCCGCCGCGATCCTGGTGCCGAAGGTGCGCAGCTCCGACACGCTGATCGCGGTGGGCTCGCGCCTGCGCCGGCTGGGGGCGCCGCTGGCGACGCGGATCTGGGCGATGATCGAGACCCCGATGGCGGTGGTCAACGCCGCCGAGATCGCCGGCGCCGCCCGGGACGTGGACGGACGGCTCGCCGCCCTGGTGATTGGCCCCAACGACCTGGTGAAGGCGAGCCGGATCCGCCCCCCGGGACGGGCCGCCCTGCGTCCCTGGCTGATGACCGTCCTGGCCGCGGCACGGGCCTACGAGATCGAGGCGATCGACGGCGTCTTCACGGACCTGCGGGATGCCGCCGGCTTCGCGGCGGAATGCGCCGAAGGCCGCGATCTCGGCTTCGACGGCAAGATGCTGATCCATCCGAGCCAGATCGGCCCGGCCAACGCCGCCTTCGGGCCGGACCCGGCGGACATCGCCGACGCACGCCGGGTGGTGGCGGCCTTCGACGCGCCCGAGACTCAGGCGCATGGGGTGATCGCGCTGGACGGGCGCATGGTCGAGCGCCTGCATGTCGAGGCCGCCCGGCGCACCTTGGCGTTGGCCGAGGCGATCGCGCGGCTCGGCGCGTGAGCGCGCTGCCGGAAGTCGGGCTGCGCCTCCTCGACCCCCGGCTGCTGGGCTGGGGGTTTCCGCGCTGGGGCTCGGCGGCCGCCGCCGGCCTCGACCTCCATGCCTGCCTCGACGCCCCGCTGGTCCTGCCGCCGCGCAGCGCCCCGGCCCTGATCCCGGCGGGCTTCTGCGTCTTGATCCGCAACCCCGACTGGTGCGGCCTGATCTTCCCCCGCTCCGGCCGCGGCCACCGCGACGGGCTGGTTCTCGGCAACGGCACCGGGGTGATCGACGCCGATTACGAGGGCCCCCTGATGGTCTCGGCCTGGAACCGCGACGACGCCAATCCGGTCCGGATCGAGCCCGGCGACCGGATCGCGCAGCTGGTCTTCACCCGGGTGACCCGGCCGGTCCTGACGGTGCTGGAGGACGAGTCCGCTTCGGGCTCGGGCCGAGGCGCGGGCGGGTTCGGGTCGAGCGGACGGTAGGCGACACGCATCGGATCCGGGACCGCGCGAGGCCGCCGGATATCCGGTTCGCCGCCCCATCCCGCGTCTCCGCCGTTCCCCTCCCGATGCGTGAGGATGCGGGCGAGGATTGAAGTTTATCCGACAATTATATGAGATATTTCGTTTCTATAAATCAACGCAGATCTGTAATACCTTTCATCCTCGAACACGAAACTCTATAGTAGATCATTCCGCCAGCTTATAATTTATAAAATCTAGGTTTTATTTCTTGCTCGAACATTTCGGCGCTGCTAGCGGCGATGTGTTGGCCCAACAATGATTCCCACGCCGATCCGCTCTGCGGAGAGAAGAATCGACCGCCGACATAGTTTCACGACTTGATCGGCGTCCGCTTCGTCATGACCTGCACGCATGTCCGCCACGTTGCACCTTTGGCAACGCTTCTCCTTCTGACGCACCACGCCGCTCTGGCGCAGGAAAGCTCGGGCCAGCCCGCGACAACCGCGGTCCAACTCGAAACGCTGTCGGTCGAGTCGCGCAATCCGGCCGCGGGCCGGGTCGGGCTGGGGGAGGCGGGCGGCCTGCCGAAAGCGTTTTCCGGCGGCCAGGTCGCCCGCGGCAGCCGGCTCGGCATTCTCGGCAACCGGGATTACATGCGCACGCCGTTCAGCACGGCGAGCTACACCGAGAAGACGATCCGCGATCTCCAGGCGGTCAGCGTCGGCGACGTCCTGACGCGCACGGACCCGTCGGTGCGCGCCTCGATCGGCAGCGGCAACCGCTACGACGCGCTGACGATCCGCGGCTTCCGGGTCGACAACCGCGAGTTCGCCCTGAACGGCCTGTACGGGCTCGTGCCGGATTACCGGATCGACCCCGCCCCCCTCGAACGGATCGAGGTGCTCAAGGGTCCGGCGGCGTTCCTGTTCGGGACCTCGATCTCCGGCAGCATCGCCGGCACGGTGAACGTCGTCACCAAGCGCGCGGGCGACGAGCCGCTGAACCGGGCGACCGTCGACTACGCCTCCACGACGCGGGGCGGGGCAGAGCTCGACGTGGCGCGGCGCTACGGCGACGCGAAGCAGATCGGCGTGCGGATCAACGGCGCGGGCCTGGGCGGTGCGACGCCGATCGACCGCACGGCCCAGCGCAACGGCGTCGGGTCGCTGGCCCTCGACTACGACGGCGACCGGTTCCGGCTGTTCCTCGACGTCATCTATCAGCACGACGCCTATGACGCCCAGACCCGCGGCGGCAATCCGGTGGAGGGCCTGCGCGTGCCCCGGGCGCCCGACCCGCGCCGGAACATGTCCCAGACCTTCGATTTCTCCCGGTCCGACAGCCTCACAACCCTCGGGCGGGCGGAGTTCGACCTGACCTCGGACATCACGCTGTTCGCGGCCCTCGGCGGCAACCGCTTCACCTACGACAAGCAGGAGAACCCCGCCTTCACCCTCCTGGACCGGACCGGGCGGACCAAGGTGAACTCGATCTTCCAGACCGGCGACACCGCGACGCTGTCGGGCGAGACGGGGGCCCGGGCGCGCTTCGACACGGGCTGGATCAAGCACGAGGCCGTGTTCACCGCGACGTATCTCGACCAGGATCTGACGCTCGGACAGATCACCTACCCGGACTATGACTCCAACCTCTACGCGCCGGTCCGCCTGGCCTGGCCGGGGCAACCGAAGGCTGCCTTCCCCCGGGGTCGGTCGAGCTACAACCGGATGACGAGCTACGCCGTCGCCGACACGATGTCGGTCGCCGACGGGCTGGTCGAGCTGATGGTCGGCGCGCGCCGGCAGGAGATCGAGCTCGGCAGTTACGCCCCGGTCACGGGCCTCCTGAGCAGCACCTACGACAAGAGCGCGACGACTCCGGCCTTCGGCCTGGTGGTGCGGCCCACCGAGGTGCTGTCGCTCTACGCCAACGCGGTCCAGGGCCTGACGGCGCTGAAACCGCCCGGCTCCGCGGTCAACGTCGCGCAGACCTTCCCGCCGGCCCGGTCGCGGCAATACGAGATCGGGACGAAACTCGACTTCAAGACCTTCGGGGCGACGCTCGCCGCCTTCCAGATCACCCAGCCGGCCGGCAACGTCGATCCCGTGACCCACGTCTTCAGCGTCGGCGGCACGCAGCGGAACCGCGGCTTCGAGGGGACGATCTTCGGCGAGGTCGTCCCGGACCTGCGCGTCATCGCCGGCGCGACCCTGCTCGACGCCCGCTGGCGCCGGACCCGGGGCGGTCTCTACGACGGCAATCCCGCCACCGGCGCGCCGCGCTTCCAGGCCACCGCGGGCCTCGAATGGGACACGCCGATCCTGCGCGGCCTCACGGCGATCGCCACGGTCGTCTATACCGGCGCGTCCTATGCCGGCACGACGTTCACCAACCTGCCCTTCTCGAAGATCCCGGACTGGACGACCCTGGATCTCGGCCTGCGCTACGCCACGCTCGTGCAGGACAGGCCGGTCACGCTGCGGGCGACGATGAGCAACGTCACCGACAACCACTTTTGGATCGCCAACCCGAACGGCGCCCTCATCCTGGGCGCCCCGCGCACGGTTTGGCTGTCGGCTTCCATCGACTTTTGAGAGGCCAAGCCGTCATCGCGAGCGGAGCGAAGCGACCCAGCGCAGCGCGCGATCCGAGGAGGGTGCGTAGCCCTAGGTTGGTTCGCTCCGCGCGCAATGACGGGGGCGCGCGCGGGCCGGATGCTTCAGGCGCCGGACCGTCTCAATCCAGCACCTTCCCCATCCGCCCGGCGAGATCCTGGATGAACTGGAAGGCGGTGCGGCCGGAGCGCGAGCCGCGGGTGGTGGCCCATTCCAGCGCCTCGGCGCGCAGGCGCTCGGGCGGCAGGTCGAGGCCGTAGCGCTCCGCATAGGCCCGGATCATCGCCAGGAACTCGTCCTGGCTGCATTTGTGGAAGCCGAGCCAGAGACCGAACCGGTCCGAGAGCGAGACCTTCTCCTCCACGGCCTCGCCGGGATTGATCGCCGTCGAGCGCTCGTTCTCGACCATGTCGCGGGCGAGCAGGTGCCGGCGGTTGGAGGTGGCGTAGAACAGCACGTTGCCGGGCCGGCCCTCGATGCCGCCGTCGAGCGCGGTCTTGAGCGACTTGTACGAAGTGTCGTCGCCGTCGAAGGAGAGGTCGTCGCAATAGACCAGCCAGCGATGCGGATCGGGCCGCAGCAGCGCCATCAGGTCGGGCAGGGCCTCGATATCCTCCCGGTGGATCTCGACGAGCTTCATCGGCCGCGCCCCCGCGGGCCGGCGGGCGTTGATCTCGGCATGGGCGGCCTTGACCAGCGAGGACTTGCCCATGCCGCGGGCGCCCCACAGCAGGGCGTTGTTGGCCGGCAGGCCGCGGGCGAAGCGCTCGGTGTTCTCGATCAGCGTGTCGCGGGCCCTGTCGATGCCGGTGAGGAGGCCGATCTCCACCCGGGCCACCTGCGGCACCGGGGTCAGCCGCCGCTCGGGCCCCCACAGGAAGGCGTCGGCGGCGTTCGGGTCGAAGGCCGGCGCCGCGGGCGGCGCGGCCCGCTCCAGCGCGGTGGCGATCCGCTCCAGGAGCGGCATCAGGGTCTCGAGGCTCGTCATCGGATCGGGGGGTTTGGCTGCCGGATCGGTCGAGCAACCGTACTACGGCGTTCGGTTACGGAAATCATCCGTCTCGGGGCGTTCCGAACGCGAAGCCGAATCGGGCGTTGGATCTTCCGCGAGGGCGGCCCGGGTCGGCCCCGGGAGGGCGCGGATGGAAGCGGGACCGACGATCCGGATCGCCCAGGTCGGGGCTTACGTCTTCACCGTCGATTTCGGCGCCGCTCTGCCCGGCCTCCTCACCGACGAGGCGCCCCCGATCGGCGGTGGCACCGGTCCGGTCCCGGAGCAGATGCTGATCGCCGGGGTGGCGAACTGCCTGTGCGCCAGCCTGGTCTTCGCCCTAGGCAAGTTCCGGCAGGACGCTCAGGGCGTCGCCGCCGAGGCCAGTTGCCGGGTGGCGCGCACCCCGGAAGGCCGGCTGCGGATCACCGGGATCGACGTGCGCATCCTGCTCGGCGCGGAATCCGACGCGATGCCCCGGATCGACCGGGTGCTGGAGCAGTTTCAGCGCTTCTGCACCGTGTCGGAGAGCGTGAAGGTCGGGATCCCGGTCGCCGTCACGGTCGAGGATGGCGGCGGGCGGCGCCTCGCATGACCGGCCCCGGGCCGGATCCCGAATGTCCCGCGGGCGAAGACCGCCGCGCCGCGTTTCTGCGGACGGAATGATCCGCCCTTCGCCCCGAGACGTTCCCCCTAGCCTGCACAGGAGCGACGCATGGCCCAAGACAACCGGGACGCTGCAACCGAGCCGGGGGCCTTGGCCCAGCTCTTCAACCAACGCGCCAATGCCGGCGATGTCGAGGGGCTGGTGGCGCTCTACGAGCCGGGGGCCGTCCTGGCCGCCGGACGGGTGGTCGCCACCGGACATGACGAGATCCGGGCCTTCTACGCCAACCTGCTGGGGCGCAAATCCGACTTCCCGGCCCCCGAGACACTCGAGCCCGTGCGCAACGGCGATCTCGCCCTGACCTTCGCCCGTCTGCCCAACGGCACGCTCTCGGTGGAGGTCGCCCGGGCGCAGCCGGACGGCACCTGGCTCTGGGCGATCGACCAGCTGAAGATCGCGCCGCCGAAAGCCTGAGGGCGGCCCCGCGCTTGTCCCACCGGACGCGATGCGGCAAAGCGGGGGCCGCGCGCCCCGAGCCTGCGCGCCGATCCGAGCCGACACGATGCACGACATCCGCGCCATCCGGGACAACCCGGACGCCTTCGACCGCGACCTCGCCCGCCGGGGCCTCGCGCCGCTCTCGGCCGAACTGATCGCCCTCGACGAGGCGCGGAAATCGTCCGTCTCGGCGGCCCAGGCCAACCAGGAGCGGCGCAACGCGCTCGCCAAGGAGATCGGCGGCGCCAAGAAGGCCAAGGACGAGGCCCGGGCCGCCGCCCTGATGGCGGAGGTCGCCGCCCTCAAGGCCGCCGAGCCGGCGCTGAAGGCAGCGCAGGATGCGGCCGACAAGACGCTGTTCGACCGTCTCGCCGCCATCCCGAACCGGCCGAAGGCCGACGTGCCGGACGGCGCCGACGAGCACGGCAACGTGCTCTACCGCAGCCACGCCTCAACCCGCGAGCGCCTGACCGAGGGGAAGGAGCATTTCGAGCTCGGCGAGGCCTGCAGGCTGATGGATTTCGAATCCGCCGCGAAGCTCTCCGGCTCGCGCTTCGTGGTGCTCAAAGGCCAGCTCGCCCGGCTGGAGCGGGCGCTCGGCCAGTTCATGCTCGACCTGCACACGCAGGAGCATGGATATTTGGAAGTTGCGCCGCCGGTGCTGGTGCGTGACGAAGCTATGTTCGGGACGGCGCAGCTGCCGAAATTCGAGGACGATCAGTTCGCCATCGTCGACGGCTCGTCCCTGAGGAAGGTCTACGATGCTTTTGCGAGCATGCGGGCCGCTGGTAACGGTAGAAGTGGGGCTGAATTTATAAGTGACGATGTCCGCGACTGGATGGATCAAAGTCGGCGCTGGCTCATCCCCACGGCGGAGGTGCCACTGACCAACCTCGTGCGCGAGTCGATCCTGCGCGAAGAAGAGCTGCCCCTGCGCTTCACCGCGCTCACCCCCTGCTTCCGGGCCGAGGCCGGGGCGGCGGGGCGGGATACGCGGGGTATGCTGCGCCAGCATCAGTTCAACAAAGTCGAGATGGTCTCGATCACGACGCCAGAGGAATCGGCCAACGAGCACGAGCGCATGCTCACCTGCGCGGAGGCGGTCCTCAAGAAGCTCGATCTGCCCTACCGGGTGATGACGCTCTGCACCGGCGACATGGGCTTCGCCTCCCAGAAGACCTACGACATCGAGGTCTGGGTGCCGGGCCAGCGCACGCACCGGGAGATTTCCTCCTGCTCGGTCTGCGGGGAATTTCAGGCCCGCCGGATGAACGCCCGCTACCGGGGCAAGGACGGCAAGCCGGCCTATGTCCACACCCTGAACGGCTCGGGCGTCGCGGTCGGCCGCGCCCTGATCGCCGTGATGGAGAACTACCAGAACCCGGACGGGAGCATCACGATCCCGTCGGTGCTCCACCCCTATATGGGCGGGCTCAACCGGATCGAAGGGGCCCGCTGATGCGCATCCTAGTCACCAACGACGACGGCATCCACGCGCCGGGGCTCGCCACCCTGGAGGAGATCGCCCGGGAGCTGTCCGACGACGTCTGGCTGGTGGCGCCGGAGAGCGACCAATCCGGCGTCTCGCACTCGCTCTCGCTGAACGACCCGCTGCGCCTGCGGCAGGTCTCCGAGACGCGCTTCGCCGTGAAGGGCACACCCTCCGATTGCGTGATCCTCGGCGTGCGCCACATCCTGGGCGAGCACGGGCCGGACCTGATCCTGTCGGGGGTCAATCGCGGCCAGAACGTCGCCGAGGACGTGACCTATTCGGGCACGATCGCGGCCGCCATGGAGGGCACGATCCTCGGCATCCGCTCGATCGCCCTGAGCCAGGCCTACGGGGCCGGCGGGCGCAGCGCGCTCAAATGGGATTGCGCCCGCGAGCATGGCCCGAAGGTCGTCCGCAAGATCCTGGAGACCGGGATCGAGCCCGGCATCCTGATCAACGTGAACTTCCCGGATTGCGAGCCGGCCGACGTGCAGGGCGTCGCGGTGGCGGCGCAGGGCTTCCGCAACCAGGCGCTGCTGTCGATCGATGCCCGGGTGGACGGGCGCGGCAACCCGTATTTCTGGCTGGCCTTCGCCAAGGCCCGGTTCGAGCCGGGCCACGGTTCGGACCTGAAGGCGATCGCCGAGAAGCGGATCTCGGTGACGCCGCTGCGCCTCGACCTCACGGACGAGCCGACCCTGACCCGCTTCGCGCAGGCCTTCTCGGCGTGATCGACCTGGGCGGCCTCGAGGAGGCTGCCGGCAACGCGGCCTTCGTCATGGCGCTCCGCGGCCGGGGGATGCGGGACACCGCGATCCTGCGGGCCATGGAGCAGGTCCCGCGTGAGCCCTTCGCCCCGCCCGCCCATCGCGCCCAGGCCCGGCGCGACATCGCCCTGCCGCTGCCCTGCGGCGCCTCGATGACCGCGCCGACCCTGGTGGCGCAGATGCTGGCGCTGCTGCGGGTCGAGCCCGGGCACCGGGTGCTGGAGATCGGCACCGGCTCGGGCTACGCCACGGCGCTGCTCGCCAAGCTCGGGGCCGGCGCGGTCCTGAGCCTGGAGCGCTACGCGACGCTCGCCCGGGAGGCCGCCGCCCGGCTCACCGCCCAGTCGGAGGTCCATGTCGTCCAGGCCGACGGCCTCGCGCCCGAACTGCCGGATGGCGGCTTCGACCGGATCCTGGTCCATGGCAGCGTCGATTCCATCCCGCCGCACTGGCGCGCGGCCCTGGAACCGGGCGGCCGCCTGGTGACCGGGCTCATCCAGGACGGCCGCTGCCGGATCGCGACCCTGGCGACCCCCGAGGCCGAGCCGGACCTCGGCCCGCCCACCCGCCTGGCGGCGCTGGTGCCGGGGTTGGCGCGGGTGCTCTGACGTTCACTGTTCCACGCCGTCATTGCGAGCGCAGCGAAGCAACCCAGGGCAGCTCCCGATCACGAAACGTGGCGCATCACTGGCGTGCTTCGCTGCGCGCGCAATGACGGTGCGGGTCCTTCGACAGGAGGCGAGAACGGCACACCGGACGGTGTTCACCCGATCCGGCGCGAGGCCCGCCACAGCCGCCACAGCCTCCGCCAGCGCGGTAGGTCTGTGATCGTGTTGAGCGGGTCGTAGCTCGCTCGCTCCATCGTCGCGAGATAGGGCTCCACCAGGGCCACCGGCAGGAAGGCCGTGCCGGCGAGCGGCGCGATGGTCGGGCGGGCGGCCTCGAAGGCCTTGAGATGGGTCCGGGCGAGGTCGCGCAGGTCGGCGCAGGCCCGGCGCAGGCCCGGGCCGCCGCGGCCGCTGGTGATGTCCTCGCGGGTGACACCGTAGCGGCCGAGCACGTCGGCCGGCAGGTAGACCTGGCCCGAGCGGGCGTGCCAGGGCAGGGCGCGCAGCAGGCCGGTGAGGCCGTAGGCCACGCCGGCATGGCCGGCGGCCCCGGCGCCGCCCGGCTCGGTGCCGTTGCCGATCACCAGGCTCGCCAGACGGAACAGGGCCGAGGCGGTCTCGCCGCAATAGCCCTCCAGATCGTTCACCCGGGGCATCGGGTCCTCGTAGAGGTCGAACACCCGTGCGTCGATCAGGTCGACGAAGGGCTGGCGCAGCAGGCGGTTGACGCGGATCGCCTCCTCGAGGGCCGCCGCCACCGGGTTCGCGCGGACATCGCCCCTTGCCTCGCCCTGGAGCGCGTCGCGCCACCATTGCAGGCGGATCTCGCCGGCCATCGGGTTCGAGGCGGCCTCGCGCACCCGCGCAATGGTCAGGCTGAAGGCGTAGAGGGCGAAGAGGTGGGGGCGGGCGGCGGCCGGGGCGAACAGGGTCGCGTAGTAGCGGTCGGGGTCGCCCTCCCGGACCAATTGCTCGCAATGGGCCTGCGCGAAGGGCAGGCCGGTCTCGGCGGGCTTGTCGTCGACCTCCGGCATCAATCGACCACGATCAGGGCGGCCGCGACCTTGCGGTTCTCGGCCACCAGGATGTTGTAGGTCCGGGCCGCCGCCCCCGTCTGCATCACGTCGAGGCCGACGCCGGCATCCTTGAGCCAGCCGCGCAGGGACGGGTCGATCGCCGCGATGTCGAGGCCGGTGCCGACCAGCAGCAGCTCGATCCCCGCCGCCTCAGCCTGGACCGGCCGCAGGGAGGTCCGGTCGATCGCCTTCGGGGAGGTCACGTCCCAGGCGCGCACCCCCGAGGGCAGGAGCAGGAGCGAGCCGCGATGCGACATCCCGGCGAAGCGGAAGCCGCCATTGCCGTAGGTGTCGATGATGTGGCGCCCCGGCACGAAGCCGGACTCGAAGCTTTTCGGACTCGGCTGCTCGGCCATCTCGGGAAAAAACTACTCCGCGGGTTGCGGGACGGCGGAGCGCTCGGCCGCCGCCCGGGCGCCCGAGAGCATCAGCCCCAGATAGATCAACACCGGAGTCGAGACGAAGATCGCCGAGTAGGTGCAGATCACGACGCCGCAGAGCATCACGATGGCGAAGCCCTTGATCGCCTCGCCGCCGAACAGGACCAGCGCCAGGAGCGACAGGCCCGACGAGATCGAGGTCATCACGGTGCGCGACATGGTCGAGTTGATCGACAGGTTCAGCAGGTCGACCGTGGGGATCGTCTTGTAGCGCCGCATCAGCTCGCGGGTCCGGTCGAACACCACCACGGTCTCGTTGAGCGAGTAGCCGACGATGGTCAGGATCGCGGCGATCGAGGTCATGTTGAACTCGATGCGGGTGATGATGAACACGCCGACCGTCAGCACGATGTCGTGGAGCGTGCCGACGATGGCGCCGAGCGCCAGTTCCCGCTCGAACCGGAACCACAGGTAGAGCAGCACCGCGACCACCGAGAGCACGACGCCGAGGGTGCCGGACTGGACCAGCTCGCCCGACACGCGCGGGCCGACGGTCTCGGTGCGGCGGAAGTCGTAATCGGCGTCGAAGGCGGCGTGCGCCTTGTTCATCACCGCGGTCTGGCCCTGCTCGCCGGGCTGGAGCGGCAGGCGCACCAGCACGGTGCCCTGGTTGCCGAGTTCCTGCACCTCCGGCTCGCCGAAGCCGAAGCCCACCGCGGTGTGCCGGATCGCGGCCACGTCGGCGGTGCCGGACTTGGCCTGCAGCTCGACCAGGGTGCCGCCCTTGAAGTCGATGCCGAAGTTCAGCCCGATGGTGAGGAACAGCACCACGGTGGCGAGCGACAGCACCGCCGAGAGCGGAAAGGTGAGCCGCCGGAAGCGCATGAAGTCGAAATGCGATTCATCGGGCCAGAGGCGGAGCAGGCGCATTTTTTTCGGACCTAACGTGTGGGAGATGTCAGCACCGGCACGATCCCGTCCCACCCGCGACCTCATCCTGAGGTGCTTGCGCCCCGCGCAAGCCTCGAAGGAGGCCCCCAGGCTGCGCGCGGTCCCTGGATCCCTCCTTCGAGGCCCGCTGGCGCGGGCACCTCAGGATGAGGTTCGGGGTTTGGAGCGGCGGATCACACCGGCGGCGATGCATCTCCCGAAAGGAAGTTCATTCAGAACGGCAGGGCCTTCGGCCTGAACGTCTTATACCACACCGCGATCATCATCCGGGTCAGCGTCACGGCGGTGATGACGGTGGTCAGGATGCCGAGGATGAACACCACGGCGAAGCCCTTCACCGGACCGGAGCCGAGAAAGAACAGGATCAGCGCGGCGATCGCCATGGTCGAGTTCGAGTCGATGATCGTCGCGAAGGCGCGGTCGAACCCGGCCTGGAGCGCGGAGATCAGCGAGCGGCCGGCATGGCTCTCCTCGCGCATGCGCTCGTAGATCAGCACGTTGGAATCCACCGCGGTGCCGATGGTGAGCACGATGCCGGCGATGCCCGGCAGGGTCATGGTCGCCTCCAGCACCGACATCAGGCCCAGGATCAGCCCGACATGGACCATGAGGGCGATGTTGGCGATGAAGCCGAAGGTCCCGTAGGTGGCGAACATGAAGCAGACGACGAGGCCCGCCGCCACCAGGGTCGCGAGCTTGCCGGCCTGGATCGAGTCCCGGCCGAGGCCGGGGCCGACGACGCGGCGCTCGACCACGGTGAACTTCGCCGGCAGGGCACCGGCCCGGAGCAGGACCGACAGGTCGTTGGCCTGCTGAACCGTGAAGTTGCCGGTGATCTGGCCCGAACCGCCGGTGATCGCCGAGCGGATCACGGGGGCCGAGACCACTTCGTTGTCGAGCACGATCGCCATGCGCCGGCCGACATTCTCGGAGGTCGCCTGGCCGAAGCGCTGCGCACCGCGCAGGTTGAATTTGAAGCTGACCATCGGCTCATGCGACTGCTGGTCGAAGGCCGGCTGGGCGTCGGTCAGCTCGCCGCCATCCGCCATGACCCGGCGCTCGACCGGCACCTTGGCGCCCTTTTCGTCCTTGGAGGGCAGCATGTCGACGTCGCCCGAGGGGCTGTCGGCGAGCATGCGGAACTCGAGCTTGGCGGTGGAGCCCAGCAGCTTCTCCAGCCGCTCCGGGTTCTGCTCGCCCGGAACCTGGATCAGGATCCGGTCGGCGCCCTGCTGCTGGATCGAGGGCTCGGTGGTGCCGGTGGAATCGAGCCGGCGGCGGATGACCTCGATGCCCTGGCTGACCGCCCGGCGGGTGCGGTCGGTGATGCCGGCATCGGTGAGCGTCAGGCGGATCACGCCGCCGGGCTGCTCGGTGATGTCGAGGGTGCGGGCAGCAGTCTGGCCGATCGCGCTGGTGATCGGCAGCGACAATTCCTGCAGCTTGGGCAGGACCTTGGCCCTGGCCGCGTCGTCCGCAACCTTCACCTGGACGCCGCGCTGGAGCAGGCCGATGCCGCCGTCGGCGCGGACATTCTCCTGCTGGAGCGTGCGGCGCACGTCGTCGCGCAGCGCCTTGGCCTGGGACGCGATCAGCTCGTTCTGATCGACCTCTAGCAGCAGCTGCGAGCCGCCCTGGAGATCGAGGCCGAGCACGATGCCCCGGGTCGGGACGATCCAGGTCGGGAACCAGGACGGCAGGCTCGCCACGAAGCCCTTGCGCTGCTCGGGCGTGAAGAAGCTCGGGACCGCCAGCATCAGGCCGATCAGGATCGCCGCGAGGGTCGTGATGATCTTCGCACGGGAGAAGCGCAGCATCGGCCGGAATTTTCTCTTTCGGGCCGGCGGGTTACGCCGGCCGCTTCACGGGGGGTGTCAGGCGGCCTTGGCCGGGCCGCCCTTGGCGCGGACCTCGGAGATCATCGTCCGCACGACCCGCACGCGGACGTTCGGGGCGATCTCGACCTCGATCTCGGGCTGGTCGTCCACGGCCTTCACCACGCGCCCGACCAGGCCGCCATTGGTGACGATCGTGTCGTCCCGGCGCACCGCCCGGATCAGCGCCTGGTGGTCCTTGACCCGCTTCTGCTGCGGTCGCAGGATCAGGAAATACATGATCACGAAGATCAGGACGAACGGGATCACCTGAAAGGCGATCTCCGCTCCGCCAGCGGCCGAAGCGGCCCCTTGCGCGAAGGCGGGGGTGATCAACGAGCGTCTCCTGCGATTGGCACGCAGGCCTGCCGCCGGATACGGCGTCCGCAGACCTGTCTGAAAGCGCGCGGACTATAGCCAGGGGCTTCCCGAAAGCAACGCCCCGCGCTCAGGCCGTCACAGCAGGCCGAGCACGGCCGCCGCGAAGGCGTCCGGCGCCTCTTGGGGAACGTTGTGGCCGACCCCCGCGACGATGGCGCGCCGGTAGGGCCCGGTGAAGTGCCGGGCATCGGTATCCTCCGCCGGGGGCGGGCCGACGCCGTCGTCGGCGCCGAGCAGCGCGACCGATGGAACCGTGATCTCCGGCTGGGCCGCCAGGAGAGCCTCGATCTCGACGAGCGCCGGGTCACCGGGGACCAATCCGAAGCGGTGGCGGTAGGAATGGACCACCACTTCCACGAAATCCGGGTTCTCTTCGAAGGATCGGGCGGTGCGGGCGTAGGTTTCGTCGGAGAATTGCCAGGTCGGGGACCAGAGCCGCCATAACAGGGCGCAGAATGACGCGCGGTTGGCCGCAAGCCCGGCGCGGCCGCGCTCGCCGTGGAGATAGTACTGGTACCACAGCCTGTGCTCGACGTCCGGCGGGGCCGGATTGCCCGCGGCCGGGATATTCTGGATGTTGTAGGCCACGCCGCCGCTGACCAGCCCGGCCGCCCGGGCCGGCCAGAGCGCGGCCACCACGCAGGCCGCCCGGCCGCCCCAATCGTAGCCGGCGAGCACGGCCCGCTCGATCCCGAGGGCATCCAGGAAGGCCAGAAGGTCGGCGCCGAGGGCCGCCTGCTCGCCGGAGCGCAGGGTGGCGTCGTCGCGGAACCGGGTCGGCCCGTAGCCCCGCAGATACGGGATCAGGCAGCGTACGCCGTCCGCGGCAAGGCGCTCGGCCACCGCGTCGTAGGCGTGGATGTCGTAGGGGAAGCCGTGGAGCAGCACGGCCGGCTTGCCGTCCGGCGGGCCGACCTCCCGGTAGGCGACGTCGAGTACACCGGCCTGCACGCGCTTCATGGATCACGCCCTCGATGACGACGGCATCCTATACGACCCCCGCGCAATTGCCGCATGCGCTCTTGCCGGCGGCCCGATCCGCCCGACCTTGGGCGCGGTGACGGAACCGGGGGACACGACGCGATGGGCCTGCTCGACGGTGTGAAGACCATGATCGGCGACGTGGTCGCGGCGGCCGACCGGGCGGTCGTGAGCACCGGCAGCGGCAAGCTCGCTTTGGCGCTGGCCAAGTTCTACCCGGGCGGCCTCGTCGCCTTCCTGGACCGGCTGCGCGAGACCGGCCACGGCGAGGCCGTCGAATCCTGGATCGGCCCCGGGGAGAACCGCCCGGTCCCGGTCGAGGCTGTGGCGCGATGCCTGCCGGATGCGGTCACCGAGCGGCTGGCCTACGACCTCAACCTGCCCGCCGGGCGGGTGGCGACGGCACTCGCCGAGTTCCTGCCGGCCGCGGTCGCGGCCCAGAGCGAGGATGGCCGCCTGAAACCCCAGCCGAATTTCAGCACGCAGGTGCGCTGACAAAGAAACGGCGGCCCCTCCCGGGACCGCCGCCTCAAACCGCGTCGTGTCGTCTCAGTTGCTGGCGAGCTGGGACATCGGGTCCACGGGCGAGCCGCCCTTGCGGATCTCGAAGTGCAGCTGCGGCGAGGTCACGTTGCCGGAAGCGCCGGACTTGGCGATGGTCTGGCCGCGCTTGACCTTGTCGCCGGGCTTCACGTCGATCTCGCCGTTATGGGCGTAGGCCGAGACGAAGCCGTTGGCGTGGCGCACCAGAACCAGCTTGCCGTAGCCCTTCACGTCCGAGCCGGCATAGGCCACGGTGCCTTCCTCGGCGGCCTTGACCGGCGTGCCTTCCGGCACCGCGATGTTGATGCCCTCGTTGCCGGAGGTGCCGTAGCCCGAGATCACCCGGCCCTTGGCGGGCCAGCGGAAGCTCTCCGACGGGGTCGCGTCGGCGACGGACCCGGTGGCGGCGGGCTCGGGCTTGGCGGGCGCCGCGGCGGCGACCGGCTTCGGCGTCTCCTTGACGGCGACCTTCTCGGGCTTCTCGGCGGCGGCGGCCTTCTGGGCCGCCTCCTTGGCGGCCTTCGCCTCGGCGAGCTTCTGGGCGGCCTCGGCCTTCGCGGCCGCCTTGGCCTCGGCCTTGGCTTCCTGGGCCTTCGCCTCGGCCTTGGCCTTCGCGTCCGCCTTCGGATCGGCCTTCTTCTCGTCCGCCTTGGCGACCTGGCCGGGGCGGACATTCTGCTTCTTGTCGGCCTCCTTCACGGACGCCTCCTTGCGGGACTTCTCGTCCGCGGCCTTGCGGGCGGCGGTATCCCGGGCGAGCGCCTCCTTGCGGTCCGCTTCCTTCTCGGCGGCGGCGCGCTTGGCGGTCTCCTTGGCTTCCTCGCGCTTGGCCTCCTCACGCTTGGCGGCCTCCTTGGCCTCCTCGCGCTTCGAGGCGACCTTGGCCTCCACCTGGCGCGCATCCTCGCGCTTCTCCTCGGCGGCCCGGGCCGGACGCGCGGTCATCGGGGCGGCGGCCGGGTTCAGACCGGAGGCGTTGTAGACCGGGATCACGATCTGCCGGCCGGGGGTGATCTGGCTGGCATTGGACAGGCCGTTGGCCGACAGGATCGCGGAGGCGGGCACCCCGAAGCGCGTCGACATCTGGTTCAGGCTGTCGTTCTTCGACACGGTGATCTGCGTACCGCCCTGCGCGCTCCAGCCGGGGGTGCCGGTGGAGGCGACGCGGGTGGCCGGCGCGGCCGCCGGGGTCGGGGCCGGGATCGCCGTGGCGGCCGGGCGGGGAGCCGCACCGGGGGCGCCGAGCGCCTCGGACTGGATCCGGCCCGTGCGAATCGCCGGCGCCGGCTTGAGGCCGCCCTCCGGCAGGCTGCCGGTGGCGGCAGGCTCCGACGAGAAGGGGTTGGAGAATGGGTTGCTCAGGCGCGATGCGTCCGAGGAACAGGCGGCGGCACCGCCGCCGATGATGCCGATGAGGGCGACGCGCGACAGCGTCCGTAACCCTCGACCCGTACCACGCACCCGCATCGACGCACCCGTTTGCCTGACGCAACTTGATGCCCCAATGAAGACGGATTCAGGTTAAGCAACCGTTCCCGTCCGGCATATCCATGACGCCGCCGCGCTCTGTTCGACAGGTCGTCAAAGTCTTCGCGGGATGAAACGCGGGGGTATGACCGTGCCTTTCCCGGCCCGGCCGCGACCCCACATCGCAACGATGTTTACCATTCGCGCCACCCGCGACAGCCTCGCCGACCTGCCCCGGATCGAGACCGCGCGCCTGTCGATCGCGGCGTTGCGGCCCGAGGATGCCCAGGATCTGCGCCGGCTCACCGATGACCCGGCGATCACCGCGGCGGTCGATTTCCTGCCGGCTCCGTTCACGGTGCGCGATGCCGAGCAGTTGATCCGCAGCGGCGCGCGCGGCCACGACCGTTTCCTCGGGGCCTGGGCGCGCCCCGCGGGGGCGCCTGAGACGGGCACGGGGACCTCCCCGGACCCGGCCGGGCCCGACCTCGTCGGCGTGGTCGGCACCCATTTGCGCGGCCCCGGGGCGATCGAGATCGGCTACTGGATCGGCGGAGCGGCGCGCGGGCGCGGCTACGCCTTCGAGGCGGTCTCGGCGATCATCGGGCTTCTCGTCCGGCGTTTCCCGGCGCGGATCATCGTGGCGGAATGCCGCCCCGGCAACGTCGCCTCCTGGGGGCTGCTTCAGAAGCTCGGCTTCCGCGACACCGGGGAGGAGGGGCATCGTCCCGGCCGACGCCTGCTCCGGAGGAGCTGAGCGGCACTCGGCGCGATCACGCCGGCCCGGCGGGCAGCCTCCCGGCCGGTGCCGTCAATTCGCGGCCTGCGCCGCCTCGGCGGGCGCCGCCGCGACGGGCTTTTGCCGACGCTTCTTCTTGTGGCCGTCGACCCTGATCGTCCGCTCATCCTCGGACACGCGCTCGACCAGGGCGAAGCCGTGCAGCTCGGCGAGGCAGGCCAGATCCTTCGAGTGCTCCTCGGTCAAGGCGTAGAAGGCGGCCCGCACGATATCCTTCTTGGTCGCATCGGGATGCTTCTCGCGGACGGCCGCGCGCAACGCCTTCGGCGTCATGCCGGGCGCGGCGACACTCCGCAACGTGTCCGACAAAGCCTTGATCTGCGGCATTTCCAAATGTCCTCAACCCACTCATGCACAATAGGCAAAGGACAATACGTGACTCCGCGCCCGCATCGCAAGTTCCGCGCGCTCAGCGACGCGGATGAACCGTTCGATCATCAGAGATCTACGTCAAGACATCTATCAGGATAGAGATATTCTATATTTGAACTCACAGAGGAAACCGGAATTCGACCCGGTCCGCGCGAGGCATGCGCATTTGTCTTCGCGCATGAAAAAACCCCCGGGCGGCTGCCCGGGGGTCGTCGAAAAGCCCGGCCCGGAGGCCGGTCCGGAGAATCGGATCAGAACGTGATGCCGGTCTCGACCATGTAGCGGTCCTGCGAGGTGCGGTTGCCGTAGCGGCCGAAGCCGGTACCGGGCGCGATCGTCCCGCCGTCCAGGACGGACGCGCGCGTGATGCCGCCGAGCTCGACATGGGCGTATTCGACCCGGAAGAAGTAGCGGTCGAACGTGAAGGTCGGCGTGACGGTCACCGAGAAGGCGTTGCTGCCGGGGCCGAAGCCGAGCAGGTTGGGGGTGGTCCCGCCGCGCACGCCGGTCTGCTCGGTGTACTCGACGCGCCCGGCCAGGGAGAAGATGTCGTTGAAGGAGTAGGCGGCCAGAAGGGCGCCGCCGTAGGTCGACGCGCTGCTCGTGATCCCGACGCGCTCATCCCGCTCGACATTGGTGAACTGGAAGTAGGGCGAGACGATCCACGGGCCGTTCGCGTAGGTGTAGTTGATGTTGAAGATGCCGCTATTCTGCTGGAAGTTCGGGGTGGCGAACTGGTAGCGCGGGCTGCGGTCGAGGGCGTTGGTGCGGCCGAGGTTGAGGCCGCCGTTCACGCCGATCGTGTTGTAGTCGTCGAGCTTGTAGGCGACGTTGCCGGTCAGCCAGCTGATCTCGTTGGAGAAGAAGCCGTCGGTGCCGGCGAGCGAGACCGAGAGCGGGCCGCTGCTGTAATTGACCTGCACGCCGTGGTTGATGAAGTTCTCCTGCACGAACAGGAGGCCGCGGTTGATGTTCAGGTTCTGGTAGGTGAACAGCAGCTCCGTGCCGATCAGGGTGAACATCCGCCCGCCCTGGACCGACCATTCATCGTTGATCTGGATCCGGCCGAAGGCCACCGGGACCGGTCCGAACAGCAGATCGGTCTGGGTGAACGTCCCGAGGGTCGGGAAGCCGAGCTGCGGGATCGAGTAGGCGCCCGCCTGAACGTAGAACTGGAACGCGCCTTCGGGCTTCTGGATGATGCCCTGGAGATTCGAGAAGTCGACTCGCGCCGAGCGGTCCCGGTCGTTCGGGGCGGCGGGCGTCGAGAACGACGCGAACGGGTTGGTCTGGGTGTAGGCGTAACCGGTCACGGCGCCGCCGACATAGAGATCCCCCAGCGGGCCGGCCGAGAAGCAGGTCGGGTTCGGGTTGGCCTTGATGACGCCGCCATAGGCCGGGCCGATCAGCGTGGCCTTGCAGGGCTCGGCCGGGGGCGGCACGGGCACGGGGGTGGGGGCTTGCAGGTCGGCCGCGAGGATGCCGGTCGAGGAGAGCAGCACGGTGGCCAAGCCGGCCAGGGTGGATCGCTTCAGCATGATGTCGCAGCTCGCTGGAATTGGTTCCCGGTCAAGCTGACACCGGCCCGCCGATGACACAAAAGCAAACAAATGGCACTTGCCTAGTTTTTAGTCATTCTTGCAGGGCCGCCGCGGGTCTGCAGAGAAATGTGGCTTTGTCGCCACAACAGCTTGCCCAGCGCCTGCGCGAAACGTCTTAAGGAAGTGCGACGCCGGCGCGAACTCGGCCCAATAGTGACGAATCAATCCCGCGGGCCGATCGGATCGCAGCGAAACCCGCCGAACTCCCCGCGGGCCAGGCGCTGAGCTAGAGCCGGCAAGAACAGCAGCGCCTCCTCGGCGAGGCGCCAGGGCGGATTGACCACGATCAAGCCGCTGCCGCACAGCCGCGTCGGGTCGTCCGGCCGGTCGATCAGCAGGTCGAGGCGCAGGGCCGGGCGGGGCAGGGCGGCGTCGAGGTCCCGGACCATGCGGTCGATCGCGGCCGCATCCTTGATCGGGTACCAGGCCAGGAACAGGCCGGTCGGCCATTTAGCCACCGCCCGGGCGAGGTGGGTCCCGAGCCGCTCGATCTCGCCCGGCACTTCGTAGGGCGGGTCGATCAGCACCAGGCCGCGCCGCTCCGGGGGCGGGATCTGAGCGTTCACCGCCGTCCAGCCGTCGAGGCTCAGGACCTTGGTGCGCCCGTCGCACTCGTAGCGCTCCCGCAGGGTCGCGGCGTCCTCCGGGTGGAGCTCGACGAACACGCCCTTGTCGCCGGGCCGCAGGGCCTCGCGGATCACCGCGGGCGAGCCGGGATAGGCGGTGGCGCCGTAGCGGGCCTGCACCGCCGCCACCGCCTCCCGGTAGGGCGCGAGCAGCGCCTCGATTTCGGGCGCGAAGGGTTCGCCCATGCGGCCCCAGCCGTCCCGCCACTCGCCGGTGCGGGAGGCCTCGTCGGCGGTCAGGTCGTAGACGCCCAGGCCCGCGAAGGCGTCGAGCGCCCGGAACGGCTTGTCCTTGAGGCAGAGATGGGCGAGCACCCGCGCCAGGACGAGGTGCTTGAGCACGTCGGCATGGTTGCCGGCGTGGAAGGCGTGCCGATAGTTCATGGCGTCGCCGTCAAGCGGATCCCGCGGCCCGGGTCCAGCCTCGAACCGCGAAAACGGTCAAAAAAGTCAGCGGGCGGCGTCGAGGGTGATTTCGGGCGCGCGGCAATTGCCGCGGGCGACCTCGGGGCAGGGGGTGAAGCCGCGTAGGTCCTTGGAGAAGCAGATCCGCACCTCCTGCAGCTGCCCGCGGGTGCAGGTCACCGCCATCATGTCCGGGCGCAGGCCGCGATTGGCGGCGACGAATTGCCGGGCGATCTCGATCGGCGCCAGGCTCTGCGGGGCGCCGCCCCCCTTCAGGCCGTCGGGAATGGTCACGGCGAGGCGCGCGTCGCGGGCGGCCTGGAAGTAGCGGGCCGGGTCGAGGCCGGAGCAGGTGCCGTGGGCGCGCCATTCGTGCCGGGCGAGGCCCTCGCTCGGATAGACCTGGCCGGCCACCTCGAGCGCCTGCCGGGTCGGCGCCCGCTCCACCGCGGAGCAGTTCTGCGGGTAGCCGCGGGTGTATTGCGGCCAGAGCCCGTGCACCACGAAGCCGAGGCCGCGGCCGGGGGTGCATTGCACGTCGTTGCGCCGCTCGCCGACGCCGGCGCAGTAGGTCGGCGACCACGACAGGGCCAGCACGTAGAAATCGAACGCGCCCGGCTCGCCCCGGCGGCTGAAGCCGCCATAATCCTGGGCGGCGGCCGGCCCCGCGAGCAGCAGGCCGGCCAGGCAGGCGGCGCGGACGCGCATGATCAGGGCCGCGCCATCCGGCAGGCGGTGGCGTAGGCGTAGGCCAGGTCGCGGTCGAGGCCGTGGACGCAGAACTCCACGCCCCAGGTCGCCCCGATGATGCCGAGGCTCTCGCGGACCGAGTAATCGACCTTGCGGCGCACGCCGTCCGACGTGGTGACGGTGGCCGAGCAGAACCGGCGCGGATAGGTGTCCAGGCCCCAGGGCCGCCAGGCGGTGCGCTCGATCGTGTCGAAGGACCGGATCGTCATCGACGAATTCCAGTACTTCGCCTCCTTCTCGGCGAAGTTGGTCGAGACCCGCTCCAGGACGCTCGGATCCTGGCAGCCCGGGATCTGGGCGTCGAACGGGAAGATCCGCTCCTCGGCGGGCTCGATATCCTCCCGGGCCGAGCGGGCCAGAGCCGGCTGAGCGACGGAGAGGAGGGCCAGCCCGAGGGCCAGGCTGTGAAGGATCGGGCGCATGGCGCGTGCCTCGGCGGGGGTGCTGTCCTGCATGCGCGAGACGATGGCCCCGCCAGGGCGCCAGTCAAGCTCCCGCATGCAAACAGGCACGCTTTAGCCGATCTGTGCGGCTCGGCCGCTACAGGTCCGGGCCTCTTTTCGAGTCGCCGAAAACCGACCGTCTCAGTAGATCGGCCCCGTGCTCGGCGGCGGCGCGCCGAGCTGCAGCGGCTCGTCGTAATCCTGTGCCGGCTCCTCAGGGGCGGCGGCGACCCGGGGGGCGGGGCGGACCGGCGGCGCGGCGGTGTAGGCCGAGGCCGCGGGCAGGCGGGTCGGGGCGCGGGCGACCTGGGTCGGGCTCGCGGCCTTCGACATCGGCGCGACGCCGTAGGGATCGTCCTCCTCGATATCCACCGGGGCCTGCGGGGCGGCCGGCTGGCGTGGCGGCGGCAGCGGGCGCGACAGGGGCCGCTCGGCCCCGGTCCCGAGCTGGGGCGTGAACTTGATCAGCGGCTGGCAGATCCGCTTGAGGCCGCGCGGGTCGTGCCGGGCGAGGTCGACATGGATGTGGTCGTAGTGGAACACGTTCGAGCCCGGGGCCAGCACCGTGGTGAAGCGCTGGCAGGCGCCCAGGAAGATCTCGCGCAGGAAGCCCTGCTCGGCCTCCGTCCCGCGCCAGCCGCCCTTGATCGTGATGACGTGGCCGTCGGCGAGCTTGATCGACATCACGTCGATCGCGTTGCCGAAGCCGTGCTCGGAGAGCTTGGCGCCGGGCTGGTTATTGCGCCCCCGGCAGGAATAGGAACCGGCATTGATCTCGGCCACCGGGACGCCGAAATACAGGTTCGCGGCGGGTTGGATCGTGTCGGCGAGCCAGGCCTCGGCCTCGGCGAGCGCCGGGCAGCCCAGCGTCATCCGCTGCTTCATCACCACCGTGCCGCCGGCGAGCCGCGTCACCCGGAAGGGCTGCTGCATGCCGCAGGGGCCGGGCCCGTCCATCGCCGCGATCGGCGTGATGAACTCGGTCGGCTCGACCAGTTTCTTCGCCAGGCAGACTTGCTCCGCCTGGTCGCGCCACGGGTCGCGCCGCTCGAACCGGTTGATCGAGCAAGCGGTGAGCCCCGCGCCGAACAGCGCCAGGGCGGAGAACAGGGATACGCCACGCCACATGACCCAGACGATGCGCACGGTCGCGTAAAGCGTTCGTCAACGCCGATTCGCGAATGGCCCGGCCTGTGGCCTTCGAGAACCGCCCCCGGTCGCCATGCGGTCGGGGGCGGTTCTCAACCCTCGATGTCACGCGCTCGCCGAGGCCGAACCGGCCTCCACTTCGGCGGCGAGCGCTTGAGTTGACAGCGACCCGGCCTGGGGACTGAATACAGTATGCTGTCAATCCTCGACCTCCGCGCCCGCATCGAAGCCGGCACCCTGACGCCCGCGGGCGCGATCGACCTGTGCCGCGCGGCCCTCGCCGCGCGGGAGCCGGAGCTGCGGGCGCTGGTCACCCTGGACGACGACCCGGCCATCCCGGATTCCGGGCCGCTCGCCGGCATCGCGGTCGGCGTGAAGGACATCATCGACAGCGCCGGCCTGCCGACCCAGATGGGCTCCGCGCTCTATGAAGGCTGGCGGCCCCGGGGCGATTCCGCGGTGGTGGCGCGCTTGAAGGGCCTCGGCGCGGTGGCCCTGGCCAAGACCACCACCACGGCGTTTGCCAGCAGCGACCCGACCGAGACGGTCAACCCGCACGATCCCGGCCACAGCCCGGGCGGATCCTCGGCGGGCTCGGCCGCCGCGGTGGGGGCGGGGCTGCTGCCCCTCGCGCTCGGCACCCAGACGGCGGGCTCGGTGATCCGGCCGGCGAGCTATTGCGGCTGCGCGGCGGTGAAGCCGTCCTTCCGGCTGATCCCGACGGTCGGGGTGAAGACCTATTCCTGGGCGCTCGACACGGTCGGCCTGTTCGCGGCCGGTGTCGCGGATGTCGCCCACGCCCTGGCGCTGGTCACCGGCCGCCCGGAGATCGCCCGGTGCGAGCCCGGCTCGGCGCCGCGCATCGGCCTCGTGCGGCAGGATTTCGCCGAGGCGCCGGAGCCGGAAGCCGAGGCCGCCCTGGCCCGCGCCCGGCAGGCGGCCGAGCGGTCGGGGGCGCAGGTCACCGACCTCGCGCTGCCGCCGGAGCTGGCACTCGCCTGGGAGCGCCACCGGATCATCCAGAACTACGAGGGCCGGCTGGCTTTGGCCTGGGAGTACGATTCGCATCGCGACGCCCTGCCGCCGCGGGTCCGGGAGCATCTCGATGCCGGCGCGGCGATCGCGGCGGCGGAATACGACGATGCCCGCCGCCATGCCCACCGGGCCCGCCGGGTGCTCAAGGGCCTGTTCTCCGAGTACGACGCGATCCTGACCTTCTCGGCCCCGGGCCCGGCCCCAGCGACCCTGGCCTCCACGGGCGATCCGCGCTTCAACCAGCTCTGGACCCTGATGGGCGTGCCTTGCGTGAACGTGCCGGTGCCGGGCGAGCGCCTGCCGGTGGGCGTGCAGGTGATCGGCCGCTTCGGCGACGACGGCCGGGCGCTGGCGGTGGCCCGGATGATCGAGGACGCCCTGCGCGGCTGACGGGGAGCCGGCGCCGCGCGCACGTCCGAAACCCGCCTCCGCTCACAGCTCGGGAAACTCCTTGGCGACGTGGTCGATGAGGGCCCGTACGGCGGGCGGCAGGCCGCGCCGGGTCGTGAAGACGAGATGGACGATGCCGTCCTTGCTCCGCCAGTCCTGGAAGATGCGGACCAGCTTGCCGGAGGCCACATGCGCCGCGCAGGCATGGTCGGGCAGGAAGGCGACGCCCAGCCCGTCCGCGGCCGCGTCGCAGAGGACGGCGTAATCGGCGCAGGTCATGCGCGGCTCGTGGCGCAGCACATGCACGGCCCCGTCGTCGCGCTCGAGGGTCCAGGTGACTTCGCCCGCCTCGTCGTTGGTGCCGAGCGTCGCGAAGGACGCGAGATCCGCGATGTCGGCGCCGAGCTGGCTCGCGGTCTGGGGGCTGGCGACGAGTATCCAGCGCGAGTTGCCGAGCACGCGCAGGGTGAGGGAGGCGTCGCTCGTCAGCGCGCGGCGAACGCGCAGGGCGAGGTCGACCCGCTCCTCGATGAGATCGACCGCCCGATCCGTCACGACAAGCTGGAGCTGGACCTTCGGGTAACGGGCGAGGAAGCCGCGCGCGATCGCGGATATCACCTTCGCCAGATTCGCCGGGCAGCTCATCCGGATGCGGCCATGCGGCTCGGCCTGTGCCTCGGCGACGAGCGCCTCAGCCCGCTCCGCCTCCAGCATCATCGCGCGGCAGCGCTCGTAGAAGCTCTGCCCGACCTCGGTGACGCGGAAGCGGCGGCTGGAGCGCTCGATCAGCCGCACACCGAGCCGCGCCTCCAGCGCCGAGATGCGGCGGCTGAGCTTCGATTTGGGCTCGCGAAGCGCCCGGCCGGCCGCGGCATAGCCGCCATGGGCCACCACCTCCGCGAAGTAGACGTAGTCGTTGAGATTGTGGCGCATCATCGTTCCTTGAATGGAACGCTAAGTGCCGGATTTGCCCTCTGCAAGGATCATCGTTGTCGGCGAATCTCTCTCGGCATCGGCCGCCGCGCCGCTGAACCGAAGGGAACGACGATGACCAACCGATTTGAGAACAAGGTGGTGGTGGTGACCGGCGCCACGAGCGGCATCGGTCTCGCGACCGCCAAGGCCTTCTCGCAGGAAGGCGCGTCCGTCTTCATCACCGGACGCCGTCAGGATGCGCTGGACGCGGCCGTCACGGCGATCGGCGGTCGCGTGACAGGCGTGCGCGGCGACATGGCGACCTTCGCCGACATCGACCGCCTCTACGATGCGGTCCAGCAGAAGCACGCGCAGATCGATGTCGTCTTCGCCAATGCGGGTGGCGGCGGGTTCGCCCCGCTCGGTGCCATCACCGAGGAACAGTTCGACCAGACCTTCGACACCAACGTGAAGGGCACGCTCTTCACCGTCCAGAAAGCCCTTCCGCTCTTGAAGGATGGCGGCGCGATCGTGCTGACCGGCTCGACCGCGGGCATCGAGGGGACGCCCGCCTTCAGCGTCTACTCGGCCAGCAAGGCGGCGGTGCGCAACTTCGCCCGCAGCTGGATCCTCGACCTCAAGGATCGCGGCATCCGCGTCAACGTCGTCAGCCCCGGCGCGACGCGCACGCCGGGCCTCGTCGGCCTGGCCGGCGAGGATGTGGAGAAGCAGCAGGGCCTTCTCGACGCCCTGGGCTCGCGGATCCCGCTCGGGCGGGTCGGTGAGCCGGAAGAGATCGCCAAGGTGGTTCTCTTCCTGGCTTCGGACGCGGCGAGCTTCGTCAACGGCGCCGAGTTCTTCGTCGACGGCGGCCAAGCGCAGGTCTGACCGAACCGGGCGAGGCCCGGGGCGATCGCGCCCACTGGTCCGGTCGCCGGCTCCACCGAGCGGCTCCAACCCACGCTAGGCATCCCGGAAGGGGTCCTGGCGCGGCCGCTGCCCGCGTCCCCGCCCGGGGGCTGGGCCGACATTCCGATTGACGAGGCCGGCGGGCAGCAACATGCTCGCGCGCCATGCCCAGGAACCGGACCCTCTGTGACCGACGCCGACGTCGCTGCCCCCAAGCAGCGGCTTCTCGGGCTGCGCGTCGATCCGTGTCCTTCCGCGTCGTGACGGCCTCACCGTAGGCCTCGCCCGCCGGACCGGCCCAGGCCCGCGTTCCTGAACCTCCGCAGCCCTCGGCTCCGGGGGTTTTCTTTTGCCCGAACTCCAGAAGGACACCACCATGAGCCTCCGCGTCGGCATTGTCGGGATCAGCGGGTTTGGCGGCGGCGAGGCGATGCGCCTGATCGCGAGCCACCCGTCCTTCGAGTTGGTCTACGCCGCGGGCGAAAGCAGCGCCGGCAGCCGCTTGGTGGAGCGCTTTCCCGGTGTCCCGGCCAAGCTGGCGGAGCTGAGGATCGAGCCATGGGACCCCGAGGCCCTGCCGAAGCTCGACGTGCTGTTCGCGTCGCTGCCCACGGGCATGTCGGAAGCGGCGCTGGCGCGCGTCCCCACGGACGTGAAGATCGTCGATATCGGCGGCGACCACCGCTACGTCCCGAATTGGGCCTACGGCCTGGCCGATGTCTGGCCAGCTCAGATCGCGGGCCGGACCCGCGTCGCCAACCCGGGCTGCTTCCCCGCGGCGACGCTGACCGCGCTGGCCCCGCTGCTGGCCGATAGGCTGATCGAGCCCGGCAACATCGTGATCGACGCCAAGACCGGCCTCTCCGGAGCCGGCCGGGGCGGCGCCGACAGCCGGTTCGGCTACGCCGAGACCAACGAGAACCTCGTGCCCTACGGCCTGCTCGAGCATGTCCACATGCCCGAGATCGCCGAGACGATCGAGCGGCTGAGCGGCGGCAGCGCGGCCGGCCTGGTGTTCACGCCCCATCTGGTGCCGATGACACGCGGCATCCTCGTCACGATCTACGGCCGCGGCCAGGCCACCACGAGCCAGTGCCTGGACGCGGCCCGGCGCTTCTATGCCGGGCGGGCCTTCGTGCGCGTGACCGACAGGCCGCCGCAGACCAAATGGGCGACCGGCTCGAACCTGGCTTTCGTCAGCTATGCGGCCGATCCCGCGCGCAACCTGGTGATCGCGATGGGCGTGGTCGACAATCTCGGCAAGGGCGCCGCCGGTCAGGCGGTGCAGAACGCGAACCTGATCTGCGGCCTGCCGGAAACCGCGGGGCTGGACGGCGCGCCGATCTGGCCGTGACGGCGGCGCGCCGCGCGCCTCAACTGCTCGGCTGCTCGTGCAGCGTGTCCTCGACGTAGAGCTGCTCCAGCAGGACCTTGATCACCGCCATCAGGGGCAGCGCCAGGGCGATGCCCCAGAGGCCGAAGATCACGCCCAGGATCAGCTGGCCGGCGAAGATCGTGGCCGGCGGGATGTCCAGCGCCCGCTTCTGGATGAACGGCGTCAGGCCGTAGCTTTCCAGGCATTGCACCGCCAGGTAGACGCCGATCGAGCCGATGACCGCCTTCAGGCCCGAGGCCAGGGCCGCCAGGATGATCACGAGCCCCGCCACCAGCGGGCCCACGGTCGGCACGAAGGCCAGCAGCCCGGCCTGGAGGCCGAGGATCAGCGCGCCGCCGATGCCCAGGAAGGCCAGCCCGGCCCAGGTGCAGACGAAGATCACCGCCATGATGATCAACTGGCCGAAAAGCCAGTGCCGCAGGGTCTCGCCGGCGCCGTCGAGGACCTTGGCCGCGCGGCGGCGCTTCTGCGGGGGCACGAAGCGCAGCACCCCGTCGCGGTAGGCCTCCGGGTCGGCCGCGAAGGCGAGCCCCAGGAAGGCGATCACCAGCAGGTTTCCGAGCGCGTCGAACAGCCCGAGGATCACGGCCGCCGCCGGCCCGAGGACGCTGCCCGCATCGGACACGATCGAGCTGCTGCCCTTGAGCAGGCCGTTGGCGAGGCCGCCGAGACCGCCCTCCCGCTGGCTCGCGTCGGTGGAGCCGTCCTTGCCGCCGCCCTGCGGGGCGAGGCTCGGCACGTCGATGCCGCGCTCGGACAGCCAGCTCGACACGGTGCCGGCCTGGTCCTTGATCGTGGTGCCGAGGTCGCGCCCCTGCTGCACGATGGTGGCGCCGCCATAGGTCCCGAAGCCGATCGCCGCGACCGCGACCGCGAGGCTCGCGATGGTCAGGCGCACGCCCCGGGGCAGGGGCAGGACGCGGCCGAGCCCCCGGGTCAGGCCGTCGAGGAACACGCCGAGCAGCACGCCCGCGAAGATCAGGAGCAGCGTGCCCACCGACATCCAGGCGAGCGCCAGCGCCGCCGTGAAGCAGACGACGGCGATGCCCGAGGCCGCCAGCGGCAAGGCGCCCTGCCAGGGGCCGACCGGGCCGTCCAAGTCCCGAGATTGACCGTCCGTCATCACCGCTCCCGTACCGCGGGCTCACGAACGCCGCGGGCCGGCCATGGTCAAGTGTGGCTCTCTATCAGCTTGTGTGCGGTGCGCCGAGACCGGACGGCGTTTCGCGCGTTGTCCGCCCGCGCAGCCGCTCCCGCAGGGGGCCGGGCGCCCCCAGGAGAGACCGCGTGAGCAGCAACGAGCCCCATACCCGTTCCCTCGGCCCCGGCCGGACCGTGGATACGGGGGACCAGCTCAGCAGCGTGGTTCTCCTCGGCCTGGCGATCGCGGGCGGCCTCGCGGCCGTGCTGCTCAACGCGATCCTGTAGGCCGGATCAGCGCCAGCGCTCGGCCGCCGCATCGTCGTGGGCGGCGGCCTCGACCCAGCCGCCGGTGGTGCCGTCGGCCAGGTGCTCGCGCTTCCAGAACGGCGCGCGAGTCTTGAGATAGTCCATCAGGAAATCCGCCGCCTCGAAGGCCGCGACCCGGTGGCTCGAGGCGGTCACCACCAGCACGATGCCATCGCCCGGCGACACCAAGCCGTGCCGGTGGATCACCCGCAGGGCCTGGAGCGGCCAGCGGGCGACGGCCGCCTCGGCGACCCGGAGGATCTCGGCCTCGGCCATGCCGGGATAATGTTCGAGCTCCAGGGCGGCGAGGCGCCCGCCCTCGTCCCGGCACAGGCCCGTGAAGGTGACGATCGCGCCGGCCCGGCCGCCGAGTTCCGCGCCGATCTGGGCGATCTCGGCGGCGGTGTCGAAGGGCTCGGCCTGGATGGCGACGCTCGGGGCGGGGGCACTCATGGTCGGGTCCAACGATCCTCGTCCGGCGGTCTTCGGGCGGCGCGGGACGCTCCCGCGCCTGTCACACCCGGCTGCGCCTCTATATGGCACGCTGAGCCGCATTCGCCCGCGGGCGTGATCGGTTGGCAACCGGCGGAGAAGGATGACTGTGTGACCCCCGACCTGATCCTGCCCTACGCGGGCGTCCTGCCGGATTTCGCGAGCCGCCCGGTCTGGTGCGGGCGCGGCAGCACGGTGATCGGCGCCGCCCGCATCGGTACGCAGGCCTGGATCGGCGACGAGGCGGTGATCCGCGCCGACGGGCAGGCCATCACCCTCGGGGACCGGTTCTGGCTCGGCCATCGCTCGACGGTGCATATCGCCACGCTCACCCACGGGACGCAGGTCGGCGACCGGGTCACGGTCGGGCGCAACAGCGTCGTGCATGCCTGCACGGTGGGCTCCGACGTCGTGATCGAGGACGACGTGGTGATCCTCGACGGGGCCGAGATCGGCGACCACGCGGTGATCGAGGCCGGCGCGACCGTGTTCCCCCGCATGAAGCTCGAAGGCGGCCACGCCTATGCCGGCAGCCCGGCGCGGCCGAGCCGGCCGGTGGGCCCGGACGAGGTCGCCGAGCGGGCCGAGCGCCTGCGCGAGCGGATGGGCGACGGCGCGGCCGCCGATCCCGGGCAGCCGCCCGAGGTCGAGGACAGCGTGTTCGTCGCCCGCACCGCGCGCCTGCGCGGCCGGGTCAGCCTCGGGGCCGGCGCCAGCGTGCTGTTCTGCTGCGACCTGAACGCCGAGGTCGGGCCGATCGTGGTCGGGGCCGACACCAACATCCAGGACAACACCGCGATCCGCACCCGGGCCGAGGGCGTGGTGATCGGGCGCGACACGACCATCGCGCACAACGTCCGGATCGCCGATTGCCGGATCGGCGCCCGGGCACTGATCGGGATCGGCGCCACGGTGGCGCCCGGCACCTTGATCGCCGACGACGTCATGCTGGCGGCCGGCGCCACCACGGATCCCGGCCAGATCCTGGAGGCCGGCTATCTCTGGGGCGGCCGCCCGGCCCGGATCCTGTCCCCCCTCGACGCGGAGAAGCGCGCGATGATGATCCGCATCGTCGAGGGCTATTGCCAGCACGGGCGCGAGTATCGGGCCGCGCAGGCGGGGGTGGGTTAGGACCGTCTTGCGCCTCTTGTGCGGCCGATCGAAGAGCCCGGACAGGGCACGGGGATCGCTGTGCGAACGTCCTTGTCGGCTGGCTATTCTGTAACTACGATATTGCCGTGCATATGGTCTGGGATGAGCGCAAGCGCGCGATCAACCTGCGCCCCGAGCCGGAGGGGCATGGTCTCGATTTCGTCGATGCCCGCGACCGTTTCGAATGGGACAGCGCCGTCATCGTTCCGACCTATCCGGGACCGGACGGCCGCCCGCGATTCATCGCCATCGGCTGGCTCGACGAGCATTTGCGGGCGCTGGTGTTCTCGCCGCTCGGGACGGAGGCGGTGACGGCCATCAGCCTCCGCCCGGCCAGCCGCAAGGAGAGGAGCCTCTATGACCAAGCGTAAGGCAGGCCCGATCAGCGACGCCGAGGAGGCCCGGATCCAGGCCGCGATCGCCCGCGATCCGGACGCACCGGAGGTCACCGACGAACAGGCCGCGCAGGCACGTCCGGCCTCCGAGGCCCTGGATCCGGCACTCTTCGCCAGACTCACGCAGCGTGGCCGTCCGAGATCGGCGACCCGCAAGAAGCTCGTGACCCTGCGCCTGCCGCCGGACGTGATCGAGGGCTACCAGGCCACCGGCCCGGGCTGGCAGGTGCGGATGGGCGAGGTTCTCGCGGCCGGTCTCAAGACCGGCGTGCGCGGTCGCAAGCGGACGGCGTGACGCGGGCAGACATGCCCTTCGTCACGCGGCAATATCCGAGATCCTTCGGCCAAATCCCAAAACAATCAGTGCTGCAGGATCTTCGACAGGAAGGTCTGGGCGCGCTCGGAGCGGGGGCTGCCGAAGAAGTCCTCCTTCTTGGCATCCTCGACGATCTCGCCGCGATCCATGAAGATCACCCGGTCGGCGACCTTGCGGGCGAAGCCCATCTCGTGGGTCACGACCATCATGGTCATGCCCTCCTTGGCGAGCTCCACCATCACGTCGAGCACCTCGCCGACCATCTCGGGGTCCAGCGCCGAGGTCGGCTCGTCGAACAGCATCACCACCGGGTTCATGGCGAGCGCCCGGGCGATCGCCACGCGCTGCTGCTGGCCGCCCGAGAGCTGGCCCGGGAACTTGTCGGCATGGGCGCTCAGGCCCACCCGGGCCAGCAGGTCGAGGCCGCGCTTCTTCGCGTCCTCGGCGCTGCGCCCCAGGACCTTGCGCTGGGCGATGGTGAGGTTGTCGGTGATCGACAGGTGCGGGAACAGCTCGAAATGCTGGAACACCATGCCGACCCGGGAGCGGAGCTTGGGCAGGTTGGTCGCCTTGTCGGCGACCTTGGTGCCGGCGACCGTGATCTGGCCCTTCTGGAACGGCTCGAGGGCGTTGACGCACTTGATCAGAGTCGACTTGCCCGAGCCCGACGGGCCGCAGACGACCACGACCTCGCCCTTGGCGACCTTGGTGGTGCAATTCGTCAGCACCTGGAAGTCGCCGTACCATTTGCTGATGTTGTCGATGGCGATCATCGTCTCGCCGGGCGCGGCATCCGGCACGCCGGCGACGAGGGTGCCGGGCTGGAGCCCGGCATCCCGGGGGGCATGGGCGGCGTCGGCGACGGGCTCCTTGACGGACGGGGCCGGCATCGGGGTCGAGGTCATGGCGCGGACTCCAGTGTCGGTCAGCGGATGATGGCGACGCGGCGCTGCAGGCGACGCACCAGGAACGAGGCCGTGAAGCAGATCACGAAGTAGACGATGGCCGCGAAGATATACATCTCGACGAGGCGGCCGTCGCGCTGGGCGACCTTCGAGGCGGCGCCCATGAAATCGGTGAGCGAGAGCACGTAGACCAGCGAGGTATCCTGGAACAGCACCACGGTCTGGGTCAGCAGAAGCGGCAGCATGTTGCGGAAGGCCTGAGGCAGCACGACGTTGGCCATGGTCTGCCAGTAGTTCATGCCGAGCGCCAAGGCCGCCCCGGTCTGCCCCTTGGGGATCGACTGGATGCCCGCGCGCATGATCTCGGAGAAGTAGGCCGCCTCGAAGGCCATGAAGGTGATCAGGGCCGACGGGAAGGCGCCGACCTGGATCGGGGTCGAGGCGCCGGTCACGTAGGCGCCGATATACGGCACCAGGAAGTAGAACCAGAAGATCACCAGCACGAGCGGCAGCGAGCGGCACAGCTCGACATAGCCCTTGGCGATGTGGCTGAGCCCCGGCACGCTCGACAGCCGGGCCATCGCCAGCAACGTGCCGATGATCACGCCGCCGACGGCCGCCATGGCGGTGAGCGTCACCGTGAAGACCATGCCCTGACCGAAGAGGTAGGGCAGGGACGAGAGGATGACGTTGAAGTCGAAATTCGAGAGCATCGGGGCCTGTTCGCGGTGGCCGTGCGCCGGCGGAGCGGGGAGGTCGGGGGGCGGGCCGGCGCCTCAGCGCTGGCCCGGGATCGTGACGGCGCGCTCCAGGAAGGTCGCGGCGGTGACAACCACGAGGTTGATGATCACGTAGAGCAGCGTCGCCGCCGTGAACGCCTCGAATACCTGGAACGAGAATTCCTGCATCGAGCGGGCCCGGGCGGTCAGCTCCAGGAGGCCGATGGTCAGGGCCACGGAAGTGTTCTTCAGGTTGTTCAGGAATTCCGAGGTCATCGGCGGCAGGATGATCCGGTAGGCGTTCGGCAGCAGGACGTATCGGTAGGTCTGGTAGACCGTGAAGCCCATCGCGGTGCCGGCCATGCGCTGGCCGCGCGGCAGCGACTGGATGCCCGCCCGGACCTGCTCGGCCACCCGCGAGGCGGTGAAGAAGCCCAGGCACACCACGGCCGTGTAGAACGGCGCGTCGGGCAATTGCTTGATCGCGTCGCCGACCTGCGTCGGCACCACCTCGGGCAGCACGAAGTACCAGAGGAACATCTGCACCAGCAGCGGCACGTTGCGGAACAGCTCGACATAGGCCGTGCCGATCGCGTTGGCGGTCTTGGACGGCAGGGTCCGCATCACCCCGATCAACGAGCCGAGGAAGAACGCGATGATCCAGGAGCACAGGGCGGTGGCGATCGTCCACATGAGCCCGGAGAGCAGCATGTCGAGATAGGTGCCGGTGCCCTCGGGCGAGGCGTCGAAGAAGATCCGCCAGTTCCAGTTGTAGTTCATCGCGCCGGTTCTATCCTGATCTTGCAAACACGCACCGCGGGATCGGTCCCGCGGTGCGCATCATTCGCGGCGAACGCTCAGTAGGCGGCCGGATCGGGGCTGGCGATCGGCGTGGTGAACTGCTTCTTCATCTCCGCGCTCATCGGCAGGTTGAGGTTGATGTTGCGCGGCGGGATCGGCTTGGTGAACCACTTGTCGTAGAGCGCCTTACCCTCGGGGCTCGTGTAGAGCTTGGCGGTGGCCTCGTCCGCGACCTTCTTGAAGGCCGGGTCGTCCTTGCGCACCATGATGCCGTAGGGCTCGGGCTTCGACAGGGCCTCGGTGGAGATCTCGTAGGCCGAGGGGTCCTTGGCGGAGGCCGCCAGCGAGGCGAGCAGCACGTCGTCCATCACGAAGGCCACGGCGCGGCCGGTCTCGACCATCAGGAACGCCTCGGCATGGTCCTTGGCGGGCAGGATCGTCAGGCCGAGCTTGCGCTCGGTGTTGGCCTCGTTGATCTGCTTGATGTTCGTGGTGCCCGAGGTCGACACGACGGTCTTGCCCTTCAGGTCGTCGATCGTGTGCAGGTTGGCCGACTTCTTCGACACGTAGCGGGTCGCGGTCAGGAAGTGCGAGTTGGTGAAGTTCACCTGCTTCTCGCGCTCGGCGTTGTTGGTGGTCGAGCCGCATTCGAGGTCGATCGTGCCGTTCGCCATCAGCGGGATGCGGGTGGCGGAGGTGACCGGGTTGAGCTTCACCTCGAGGTTCGGCAGGCCGAGATTGGCCTTCACGGCGTCGGCGATCTTGAAGCAGATGTCGAGGGCGTAGCCGATCGGCTTCTGGTCGCCGCCGAGATAGGAGAACGGCACCGAGGCGTCGCGGTAGCCGATGACGATGGCCCCGCTATCCTTCACCTTCTTGAGGGTACCGGTCAGTTCCTCGGCCCGCAGGCTGAGGGGGGCCAGGGCGAGGCTCAGGCCGAGCGCCGCGGCAAGGCCGCGGCGAGCGATATCAGACTGCATCGGTACGGAACTCCTGGATCAGGCCGAACGGGATCGGCTGGCGGCTCGGCGCTCGGGCCCGCCCGCTCGGGCGAGGCCTTTGCAATGATGGTGCCGGGAGGCCGGCCGCGGTGCCGCGCGGGACCGCGGCAGACGACGCAGGACCAGCCGCCGCCGCGCGAGCGTCCACGGTTGCGTGCCCCTCCGCCGTCATTCGGCCTCCTCCGGCCCGTCGAGACACCCTGCTCCCCGTGCCGCCGGCATCATGCACAATTCTTGGGCGTACGCACGCGGCGGTGCGGCCGCAATAACGATTAAGGCTGACGAATCCACTGCGCCGAACACAGAGACGCCGCCCCGCATAGCGATGCAGGACGGCGTCGGCCCGGAATGCGGGTCGGACTACTTGGTCAGTTCGTTGCCGGTGTAGTCGATCTTGCCGTCGGCGCCCTTCTTCCACTCGTACAGGACGTAGTCCGGCCGAGTGATGTCGCCCTTCTTGTCGTAGGCGATCGGGCCGACCACCGTGTCGACCGGCTTGCCCTGGTGCAGCCACTCGGCGAGCTTCTTGCCGTCGCTGGAGCCGGTCTCGGCCATCGCCTTGGCCAGAACCTGCACGGCCGCGTAGGAGTAGAGCGTGTAGCCCTCGGGATCGATGTTCTTGGCCTTGAACGCCGCCAGCGCCGCCTTGGCGTTCGGGTTCTTGCGGGCATCCGGCGGGAAGGTGGTCAGCGTGCCCTCGGCGGCCGGGCCGGCGATCGCCACCAGTTCGCGGTCGACCATGCCGTCGCCGCCCATCATCGGGGCCTTGAGGCCCTGGTCGCGCATCTGGCGCAGGATCAGGCCGGCCTCGGTGTAGTAGCCACCGAAATAGACCACGTCGACGTTGGCCGATTTCAGCTTCGAGACCAGCGCCGAGTAATCCTTCTCACCCGGGTTGATGCCCTCGAACATCACCGGCTTCACGCCCTTGGCCTTGAGCACCATCAGGGTCTCGTCGACCAAGCCCTTACCGTAGGGGGTCTTGTCGTGGACGAAGGCGATCTTCTTGTCCTTGAAGTTCGCCACGAGATAGGCGCCCGCCACCGCGCCCTGCTGGTCGTCGCGGCCGCAGGTACGGAACGTGTTCCACATCCCGCGCTCGGTGAACTTCACGTTCGTGGACGCCGGGGTGACCTGGATGATGCCGGCGTCGAGATAGACGTCGGAGGCCGGGATCGACACGCCGGAATTGTAGTCGCCGACCACCATCTTCACGCCGTCGCTGGCGAACTTGTTGGCCACCGAGACGCCCTGCTTCGGGTCGGAGGCGTCGTCGCCGACCAGGACGGTGATGGTCGTGCCCTTCAGGGTCCCGGCCTTATTGAGGTCCTCGACGGCCTGGCTGGCGCCGTTCCTGAACTGGACGCCGATGGCGGCGCTGTTGCCGGTGATCGGCGCCGCGATGCCGAGCTTCACCTCCGCGGCCTGGGCCGCAGCGATCATCGTGCCGAGGGCGAGCCCGGCCAGCAGAATCGATCTCATCGCGAACATCCCCTTCGATACTCGGTCCGCCCCGGTGGATCCGGCCGAACTCACCCGACCCCGCCGGAGACGGGCGTGCGTTCGCGCCACGTCAGCGGAGAGGTCTTCTCGTAGAGCCAGCGGTACTGGCTCGTCATCTGGCGCGTGCGCGTGAACCGAAAGCCCACCGTGCCGATGATCATGACCACGATCGCGTCGATCGCATAGTAGTGCAGCGAGACCAGCGTGCCCGAAAACAGCGCGAAATGGATGAAGCGCACGGAAGCGGCCACGAGGAGCAGGGCCCCCAGGCATTGCCAGAACGGCCGCCAGCCCCGGGCGATCGCGCGGGCGGCCATCCAGCCGGCCCAGCCGCCCATCACCACGGTGACGAGCAGGAACAGCCAGGCCGACTGCTCCTCGTACAGGATCCCCTGAAGCATGCTCATGCCCCGACCGGGCCGGTATGGCCCCCCTCCAGATAGGCGGCCTTGACGTTCGGATCGTCGAGCAGGGCCCGCCCGGTCCCGCTCATCGTGACCCGGCCGTTGACCAGCACGTAGCCGCGATGGGCGAGCTTGAGGGCGTGGTAGGCGTTCTGCTCGACCAGGAAGATCGTCATGCCGTCCGTGCGGTTCAGCTCGCGGATCGCGTCGAAGATGCCCTTCACCACGAGCGGCGCCAGGCCGAGCGACGGCTCGTCGAGGAGCAGCAGGCGCGGCCGGCTCATCAGGGCGCGGGCGATGGCGAGCATCTGCTGCTCACCGCCCGACATCGTGCCGGCGCGCTGGTGCAGGCGCTCCTTCACCCGCGGGAACAGGGTGCAGACCTTCTCGAGATCCTCCTGGAAGTAGCGCTCGCCGTGGAGCGAGGCGCCCATCTGGAGGTTCTCGAACACGCTCATGCGCGCGAAGACCCGGCGGCCCTCCGGCGACTGGGCGACGCCGAGCCGGGCGATGGCGTGGGTCGGCATCCGGGTGATGTCGCGCCCGTCATAGGTGATCGTCCCCGTGCGCGCCTGCGGGCTGCCGAAGATCGTCATCATCAGGGTCGACTTGCCGGCGCCGTTGGCGCCGATCAGGGTGACGATCTCGCCCTCGGCGACGTCGATATCGACGCCCCGGAGGGCGGCGACGCTGCCGTAATAGGTCGAGACGTCGCGCACCGCGAGGAGCGGGGGCTTGCCCCCCGCCTGGATCGCCCGGGTCTCCTCGACCAGGACGTTGATGCCGGCCACGCTCATAGCGACGCCTCCGAGCGGTTCACGTCCGGAAGGGTCGGGTCCCCGTGCGGCACGGTGATGCCGACCTCGGCTTCCACGGCTTCCACCTCGTCGTCCTCGACGCCCAGATAGGCGGCGATCACCTTCGGGTCCGCCCGCACCTCGGTCGGGGTGCCGTCGGCGATCTTCTGGCCGTAATCCAGCACGACCACGTGGTCCGAGATCTCCATCACCACCGACATGTCGTGCTCGATCAGCAGCACGGAGGTGTCGTGCGCGTCGCGGATGTGGCGCAGCAGCGCGTTGAGCTCGGCCGATTCGCGCGGGTTGAGGCCCGCGGCCGGCTCGTCGAGGCAGAGCAGCACCGGATCGGTGCACATCGCCCGGGCGATCTCCAGCCGGCGCTGGGCACCGTAGGGCAGGGCGCCCGCCGGATCGTCGGCCCGCGCCATCAGGTCGATCCGGTCGAGCCAGGCCTTGGCCCGCTCGATCGCCGCCCCTTGCGCATCCCGGTAGCCCTTGAGGCCGAGCAGCCCGAACAGGGTGTAGCCGGAGGCGCGCATCAGCGGCTTGTGCTGGGCGACCAGCAGGTTCTCCAGCACCGTCATGCCCTGGAACAGGCGGATGTTCTGGAAGGTCCGGGCCACCCGAGCGGTGCTGTTGACCGCGTGATTGGGCAGCCGTTCCAGCAGGTGCGTGGTGCCGTCGGCATGGGCGAGCCGCAGCATGCCCTCGGTCGGCTTGTAGAAGCCGGTGATGCAGTTGAACACCGTGGTCTTGCCGGCCCCGTTGGGGCCGATCAGGGCGGTGATGTCCCCGCGCCTGGCCTCGAAGGACAGGTCGGAGACGGCGGTGAGCCCGCCGAACCGCATGGTCAGGTGCTCGACGGCGAGCACCGGCGGGGCGGAGGCCTGCGCCTGCGCCCGGGGTTCCGGATGAAGCGCCATCAGCCGTGCCCCTCGCTCACATGCGCGCCCGAGACGGCGCGGCGCTCGCCCAGCGACACCGAGGGCAGGCGCACCGAGATCAGCCCCCGCGGCCGCCAGACCATCATCGCCACCATGGCGAGGCCGAACAGCAGCAGGCGGTACTCATTGGGATCGAAGCCCTCGCCGAACACGGCTTTCAGGAAGCCGAGATTGCGCAGCATCTCGGGGCCGCCGACCATGGCCACCGCCGCGATGGCGACGCCGACCTGACTGCCCATGCCGCCCAGCACCACGATCGCCAGGATGATCGCGCTCTCCAGGAAGTTGAAGCTCTCCGGGCTGATGAAACCCTGGCGCACCGCGAAGAACGAGCCGGCGATGCCGCCGAACGCCGCCCCCAGGGCGAAGGCCGTGAGCTTGGTCGCCGTCGTGTCGATCCCGAGCGACCGGCACGCGATCTCGTCCTCGCGCAACGCCTCCCAGGCCCGCCCGATCGGCAGGCGGCGCAGGCGTAAGGTGACGAAGTTGGTGAACAGGGCCAGCGCCAGGATGAGGTAGTAGAGGAACACCAGCCGGTGCATCGAATCGTAGGGGATGCCGAACCGGGCGGCGAAGCCGTCCTCGCCGGCGCTGAACGGGATGCCGAAGAAGGTCGCCCGCGGGATCGACGAGATGCCGGCGCCGCCCCCGGTGACGTCCGTCCAGTTGATCAGCACCAGGCGGATGATCTCGCCGAAGGCCAGCGTCACGATGGCGAGGTAATCGCCGCGCAGGCGCAGCACGGGGAAGCCGAGCAGCATCCCCCACAGGCCGGCGAACACACCCGCCAGCGGCAGGCAGATCCAGAACGACAGGCCGAAGGTGGTCGACAGGAGCGCGTAGGAATAGGCGCCGACCGCGTAGAAGGCGACGTAGCCGAGGTCGAGCAGGCCGGCGAGGCCGACCACGATATTCAGGCCCCAACCGAGCATCACGTAGGTCAGGATCAGGATTCCGAGATCGATCCAGTAGCGGGCCGAGGAGAGGCCGCCGGTGGCCGCCGCGGCGATCGCCGGCAGGGTCAGGGCGATGCCGACGAACAGCCAGAGGCCGAGCTTCGACGTCTTCTGGCCGGCATCGGGCTCGGCGTGGACCGCCTCGGTGGCCTGGGCCGGGGAGGGGGTCAGGGCGCGCCGCGCGTCCCGGCGCAGGAGCACCAGGCGCTGGAGGATGCGGGCGACGAAGATCGCCGCGCACAGGCATGCCACCAGGCCCCAGCGCGGGGTCAGCAGCAGGTCGCTGCCCGGGCCGGGATCGGTCCGGTAGGCGATGATCGGGACGCAGAGGCCGAAGGCGACGAGCGCGTAGAGCGCGGCGTCGCGCAGGATGCCGGCCATCGCCGATTCGGGGATGGCGGCTTGGGTCGCGGGCTTGGAGTTCGCCATCAGACCTTCTCGACCTCCGGCCGGCCCAGGATGCCAGACGGCATGAAGATCAGCACGATGGCCAGGATCGAGAACGCAGCGACGTCCTTGTACTCGATGGAGAAGTAGGCCGACCAGAAGGTCTCGATCAGCCCGATGATCAGCCCGCCGAGCACGGCGCCGGGGAGCGAGCCGATGCCGCCGAGCACCGCCGCGGTGAAGGCCTTCACGCCGGGCACGAACCCGTCCGAGAAGGACACGACGCCGTAATACATCAGGTAGAGGACGCCCGCGACGGCGGCCAGGGCGGCGCCGAGCACGAAGGTCAGCGAGATCGTCCGGTCGACGTCGATGCCCAGCAGCGCGGCCATCTTGCGGTCCTGCTCGCAGGCGCGTTGCGCCCGGCCGAACGGGGTCCGCTGCACGAGGTACCAGAAGCCGGTGAGCAGCACGGCCGTGACCGCCATGATCAGGCACTGCTTGTAGGCCAGGAACACCGCGTAGCCGTCGCGCTCGAACAGCGTGATGCCGCCCGAGAGCATCGGCGGCGTCGGCTTGTTGCGCGCGCCCTGCACCACCTGGACGAAGTTCGAGAGGAAGATCGAGACGCCGATCGCCGAGATCAGCGGCGCCAGCCGGAACGAGCCGCGCAGCGGCCGATACGCGATGCGCTCGATCGCCCAGCCCCACAGGGCGGTCAGAATCATGGCGACCACGAGGACGACCAGGAACGCCAGGGCGATCGAACTAACGCCCAGCCAGGTCGTTAGAAGAAGGAAGGTGATCAGCGCGATGAAGCACGACACCATGAACACATCGCCGTGGGCGAAGTTCACCATTCCAATAATGCCGAACACCATCGTGTAACCGATCGCGATCAGACCGTATATCGAGCCGAGCGTGAGCCCGTTTATCAGCTGTTGTACGAAGACGTCCATGTATTCTCGCGGGCGCAGGTTTTTCGTCCAGCCTGCAGAGACGGCAGGCGAGCTGGGAGAGCAAGTCCCGTACCGCAGCTGCGTCGTTCCGGCCACAGGTTTCAACCCCGGGCGAACGTCCCGAGAAAACAGTCGGGCAGGTCAGTAACAAGCCCCGAATGGGCTTGCGCCTGGCGTAGTTCGTGCTTCACGTTAACGAAAATCAATGCTGGTCCATCCCGGGCGGCGACGAGGAGCAGTACCGATGTCGGGTTCACGGCTCACCACGTTGATTTTCATCGGTATGCTGCTCGGGATCGCGGTGGGCTACGCCTGCAGCATCACCTGGCCGGATCCGCAGACCGCCAAGGAGATCGCCGGCTACATCGCCCTCGTGTCGGACATCTTCCTGCGCCTCATCAAGATGATCATCGCGCCGCTGGTGTTCTCGACCCTGGTGGTCGGCATCGCGCATCTCGGCGACACCGCCGCGGTGGGCCGGGTCGGCGGCAAGGCGCTGCTGTGGTTCGTCGGCGCCTCGTTCTGCTCGCTGATGCTGGGGCTGATCCTGGTCAACCTGATGCAGCCGGGCCACAACCTGAACCTGCCGCTGCCCGATGTCGGCGCCGGCACCGGCCTCAAGACCGCCTCGCTGTCGCTGAAGGAATTCGTCACCCACCTGGTGCCCAAGAGCGCCGTGGAGGCGATGGCCAACAACGAGATCCTGCAGATCGTGGTGTTCTCGATCTTCTTCGGCGTCGCCCTGGCGGCGCTGGGCGAGAAGGGGCACTTCCTGGCCCAGGGCATCGAGGGCCTGGCCGACGTCATGCTCAAGGTGACCGGCTACGTGATGCTGTTCGCCCCGGTGGCGGTGTTCGCCGCCATCGCGGCGACGATCACGACGCAAGGGATCGGCGTCCTGGTCACCTACGGCAAGTTCCTGGTCGAGTTCTATGCCGGGCTCGCGGTGCTCTGGGCGCTGCTGATGGGTGTCGGCTTCCTGATGCTCGGGGGCAGCGGCATCATGCGGCTGTTCAACCTGATCAAGGAGCCGTTCGTGCTCGCCTTCTCGACCGCGTCGAGCGAGGCGGCCTACCCGAAGATGCTGACCAACCTCGAGAAGTTCGGCGTGCCCAACCGCATCACCTCGTTCGTGCTGCCGATGGGCTACTCGTTCAACCTCGACGGCTCGATGATGTACTGCACCTTCGCGGTGATGTTCATCGCCCAGGCCTACAACATCCCGCTCTCCTGGGGGCAGCAGCTCACGATGCTGTTCCTGCTGATGGTCACCTCGAAGGGCATGGCCGGCGTGCCGCGCGCCTCGCTGGTGGTGATCTCGGCGACGCTGGCGCAGTTCAACATCCCCGAGGCCGGCCTGCTGCTGATCATCGGCATCGACCAGTTCCTGGATATGGGCCGCTCGGCGACCAACGTGCTCGGCAACAGCATCGCCACCGTGGCGGTGGCCAAGTGGGAGGGCCAGCTCACCGCCACCGACCAGCGCCTCGACCATGTCGGCACGGTCCCCTCGCCGGCCGAGTAGGACGGCACGGGGTCACGCGGAGGGCACGGGATGTCGGCGATGCGGTGCGGCTCGGTCCTGGCGGGCGTCCTCGCCCTGGCGCTGGCGGGGCTCCCGCGCCCCGCCGCCGCCATCGAGGTGCTCACCGGCACGCTCAAGCGCGTGGCCGAGCGGGGCGAGATCGTGCTCGGCTACCGGGAGAGCTCGGTGCCGTTCTCCTTCGTGGAGGGCAAGCACCGGGACGGCAGCCCCCGGGTGATCGGCTACGCCATCGACCTGTGCGGCGAGATCGCCGACGACATCCAGGCCGCGATCGGCCGGAAAGTGGCCGTCCGGTACGAGCCGGTCACCGCGGAGACGCGCATCCCGGCCCTGACCTCGGGGAAGATCGACCTCGAATGCGGCTCGACCACCGCCAATGCCGAGCGGCGCCGGAGCGTCGCCTTCTCGCCGGTCGACTACATCAGCGCCACGCAGCTGCTGGTGAAGAAGGGCTCCGGCATCGCCTCCTATCGGGACCTCGGCGGCAAGACCGTCGTGGTCACGGCCGGCACCACCAACGAGAAGGCGGTGCGCGACCTGCTGGCCAAGCTCAAGATCCAGGCGCAGATCGTGACGGCGCCCGACCATGCCGCGTCCTACGCGATGGTGAAGGCCGGCCAGGCGGACGCCTTCGCCACCGACGACGTGCTGCTCTACGGGCTGATCGCCACCGACAGCCAGGACGGGTCGACCTACACGGTGCTGCCCGACAAGCTCTCCTACGAGCCCTACGGCATCATGTTCCGCAAGGACGATCCCGAGCTTGCCGGGATCGTCACCCAGACCTTCACCCGGCTCGCCGAATCGCGCGAACTGCGCTGGACCTACGAGCGCTGGTTCCTGAAGCGCCTGCCCAACGGCGAGCGCCTCGACATCCCGATGTCGAACGACCTGCGCACGAGCTTCCAGCTGATGGGGCTGGACGCGCAGGAGTGATCGTTTCGGGCCGCCGCCCGCGCCCGGTGCCTCGCTTTCGCCCAACCAGCGGATGAGGAAGGGGCCGCGTTTCTCGTGGTCCCCCCCCTCTGCAGCGAGCGTGCCGCCGCCCCATGCCGATCGCCGCGCCTTTCCCCAAGACGGCCGCCCTGGTCCTGGCCGCCGGCCTCGCCTGCGCGGCCACCGCCGCGTCCGCCCATCCCCATGTCTGGGTCACCGCGAAGGCGCAGCTCGTCTACCAGGACGGCAAGCTCGTCGGCGTGCGCGACACCTGGAGCTTCGACCCGGAATACACGGCCTTCGTCACCCAGGGCCTCGACGCCAACAAGGACGGCAGGCTGGCGCCCGACGAGCTGGCCGGGCTGGCCGCCGAGAACACCGCGAATCTCGCCGAATTCGGCTACTTCACGAAGCTGAAGGTCGGCGGCAAGGACCAGGCCTTCGCCGACCCGAAGGAGCCGGCGATGCGCCTGGACGGCAAGGCCCTGGTGCTGAGCTTCCTGCTGCCGCTCAAGGCGCCGATCCAGCAGGGACGGGGTGTGGCCGCCCTGGAGGTCTACGACCCGACCTACTTCGTCGCCTTCTCGTTCGCGGAAGGCTCGGACGCCGCCACCCTGGCGGGCGCGCCGCAGGGCTGCGCCGCCACCGTGACCCGGCCGAAGACGGAGCAGCCCAAGACCGCCGAGGCGGGCTCCCCGGGCATGACCGAGGCGTTCTTCGAGGCGCTCACGGCGGCCTCGTCCTACGGCGTCCAGTTCGCCAGCCGGGTCCTGGTCGCGTGTCCGTAGGGATCGGCATCGCGGCGCCGGCCCGGTTCGGGCGGCTCGGGCTGCGGCTGGGGCTGATGGCCGGCGCCGTCGTGCTGGCCGCCGGCGTGGCCGCCGGGCTGGCCTGGCTCATCGCTCCCGGGATCGCGGCGCCACCGCCGCGTTCGCCCTTCGGCATCGGCTTCCGCGAGGCGGCCCCGGCCGCCACCGGCCTCGGCGGCGTGATCCTGGCCCTGCAGGCGAGCTTTTCCCGCAGCCTCAACGCCGCCGTCGTGGCGCTGAAGGGCGGCGGCGACTGGACGCCGCTGGTCGGCCTGGCCTTCGCGTATGGCGTGTTCCACGCCGCCGGCCCCGGCCACGGCAAGGCGGTGATCGCCGGCTACATCCTGGCCGGGGAGCGGGCCCTGCGCCGGGGCTGCGCGCTCAGCGCCTGCGCGGCCCTGCTCCAGGCCCTCGTCGCGGGGGCGATCGTCGGGATCGGCACCGTGGTGCTCAACGCCACCGCGGCGAGCGTGACCCGGGCCGGAACCCTGATCGAGACCGTCAGCTTCGCCCTCGTCGCCCTGGTCGGGCTGGCGCTGACCTGGCGCAAGGCCGGGCAGCTCGTCCAGCTCGGGACGTCCTGCGGCCCCGGCTGCGTCCACCTGCCCGACGCCCGGACCATCGACGCCCTCGATGGCTGGCGCGCGCGGGCCGGCGTGGTCCTGGCGGCGGGATCGCGCCCCTGCGCCGGGGCCGTTCTGGTCCTGGTCTTCGCGGTCTCGCAGGGGGTGCCGGGGGCGGGGATCCTGGCGGTCCTGGCCATGGCTCTCGGCACCGCGCTGACCACCACGGCCCTGGCCTGCCTGGCGGTCTTCGCCAAGCGCGCGGCCCTGCGGCTCGCGGGCGGCCGCGGCCAGGGGGGTGTGCTGGCGATCGGCGGCCTGGAATTGCTGGCCGCCGCCTTCGTGCTGGTGCTGGGCGTGGCGATGCTGTCCGGCCTCGCGCTGAATCTCGGCGGCTGATCCCGGACTAAAAGGCCGGGACCTCTTGCGGGTCCAGGGCAGGGCCCTGGCAGCTGGGGGCCGGACGCGAAATCGCGTCTCGCCAACGGGACTTGCGCGTGTCACGCTGCATTCTTGCGGTGGAGGAGCGCGGATGCACGCCGACTTCCAGACGATCCTGAACTGGCGCCTGCTGGCCGGATCGCATCCCTTCCCAGGCCCCGATGGCGGGACCTGCATCAACGAGGCGGCGATCGTGGCCGCGGGGCTGCCCTACCGGGCGATCCGCTCCAGCGCCGATTGCCCGCCCTGCTTCTCGAGGCCGATCGCGGCCTACGCGCTCGGCCTCAACGACGCGATGCCGGATGAGGCCCGGACGCAGCTCATCGCCTTCGTGCTGCGGCTGTCGGGCAGCGCCGACCGGCCGGAGGTCGAGGCCGCCCGCACCCGGCGGCTCGCGCTCGAGAGCATCCGGCGGATCCTGGCGCCGCTCTGCGCCCGGGCCGGCATGGCCGAGCATGAGGAGGCCTGCGCCGGCGCACCGGACTTGGCCCTGGCTCTGGCGGCGGCGCGGTCGGCCGCGTGGCAGGGCGGCGCGCTCGCGCAGGAGGCGGCCCGGGCGCGGCGCTGGCGGGACGGCGCCCTACAATCCGCGGTCGCCCGCACCGCGACGGCGGCCCAGCGCGCCGCCGAGGATGCCCGCTGCGCCGCCGAGGTCGCCGAGGGCGCGGCCCCGTTCGTGCCGGACGTCTGGGTGCGGGCCTGCGCGATCCTCGACGATGCCCTGGCGATCGGCCGGCAGGCGCCGGAGATCGACCTCCGCGGCGCCCGCGCGCGCCTCGATGCCGCCCGGGGCCGGGTCCCGGCCTGATCAGGCCAGGACGGGTTCGGCGGCGAGGTCCAGCTCGACGGAGGCGCAGTTCTCCAGGAACGTGCCGGTGAGGTGGTAGAAGAACGTCCCGTGGCCGACCACCGCGATGGTCGTCTCGGGGCGCGCCCGCAGCCAGTCCCGGAATCCGGCGACGCGGGCGTCGAACAGGTGCCGCGGCTCCACCGGGTAGCCGCCGACCTCGCAGCCGGGCTCGGCATGCCACCACACTTCGGGCAGGTGCCCGACATCGAGATGCGGGAACTCGGCGGCGATCTCGGAGGCCGCCCGGCCGACGTCGCAGCTGCTCTCCTGGCATTCCCGGTGCAGCACCTCGACCAGCACGCGCGGCCGGCTCGGGTGCTCGCCGAACAGGATCGCGGCGGTCTCGATCGCCCGGGTCAGCGGCGAGACCACCACCAGCTCGAACGGGATGTCCTTCAGGCGCTCCCGCGCCTCAGAGGCCTGGGCCTGGCCCCGTGGGGTCAGCCGGGCGTCGAGGAGGCCGGGATCGCTGCCGCCCTGCCGGCGGGCGGCGTTGAAGGTCGATTCGCCGTGGCGGATGCAGATGATGCGGGTGGTCTCGGGCATGAGGCTCGGCTGTGGCGTGTGGCGGGAGGGCGGAACGCTCAGGCGAAGCGGCCGCCGCGCTGGATGACCTCGATCTTGTAGCCGTCCGGGTCCGTGGCGAAGAAGAACCGCGCCAGCACGGTCTCGCCGTGCTTGAGCGTCTTCACGTCGGTGGCCGGAAAGCCTTCGCGGACGTGCCGGGCGTGCTCGGCCTCGACGTCGTCGACCACGACGGCGATGTGGCCGTAGCCGTCGCCGAGATCGTAGGGCTTGTCGCGGCCCTTGTTGACCGTGAGCTCGAGCTCGAACGGCGAGGCCGGGTCGCGCAGGTAGATCAGGGTGAAGTCGTCGAAATCGTAGCGGTCCGCGACTTCGAAGCCGAAGGCGCGCGCGTAGTAATCCCGCGCGCGCGCTTCGTCGCGGACGCGGATCATGGCGTGGACAGGCTTGGACATGCGGCGGCGGTTCCGGATCGTGCGAAGAATGTCGGACGCGGCCTATGTGGCGCCGGCCCGCTGCCGCGGAAAGGGCCGGCCTGCCGCCATTCCCATCGGATCGGCGGCTGCACAGCGCCACGGCAGCGACCGCCCATGTCCGGCCGCGGTTACCAAGACAGATCCGCCCAATATCGGACGATCTCTAATACAACCCCACAATTTCTTTCATGACTTAATTATGGAATGTATTCATTCCGCACTTCATGCATTCATGCGCCCATTTCGGACGCTGCCCTGCCGTATCAGACGGCTGAATGGGGATTCCGAAGCATCCGACATTGCCTTCGCGGCAAGAATTGACCATCCTCATGCGTGACATGCAGATTTTAGCGCACGCTTAACGCGTTTGCTGTAACGTTGATAGATATCAATGCCGTGCTGCCCGGCCGGGCCAAACAAAACGGAAGCTCCATGCTGCGCCTGTCCAACATCCGGATCTTCACCAAGCTGATGGTGATCCTCACGTTGATCGGCGTCATCGTCGGCGGCTGCGTCTGGTACGCCCAGTCGCGGATGCGCCAGATCGACCAGGATTACAGCGCCTTCATCAACAACGAGGCGGCCGCGACCGCCGAGGCCCGCCGGCTCAACCGGCTCGTGTTCGAGCTCAATTACTGGGTCTACCGAATCATCGCCGAGACCGAAGAGGCGCAGATGCAGAGCGCCAATCGCGGCTTCGAGGCCGCCGTGCTCAAGGTGAAGCCGACCCTCGAAACCCTGCGCAAGAGCGCTCCCACCTTCACCGCCCGGATCGACCAGCAGAACGGGCGTATCGAGCGGTTCATGCGCGATGTCGGCGAGGTGCGCCGGCTCGGCACCAGCAACCAGAACGACAAGGCCATCGCGCTGGTCCACACCGCGCTGGATCCGGTCTTCTCCGAGCTGGTGGAGAACGGCAACACGCTCGCCGACGACATCGGCACCTACATGGTGAAGGGCTCGGACGACCTCACGGACCAGACCAACGCGACCTGCTTCAGCCTGATCCTGTTCAGCGCCCTGGGGATGCTGGCCGGCCTGCTCGCGGCCGTGTTCATCTCCGCCATCGGCATCACCCGCCCGCTCGACCGCCTCGTCTCCGTGCTGCAGCGGATGGCCCGGGGCGAGATCGACGCCGAGATCGCGGAGGCCGCCCGCAAGGACGAGATCGGCGCGGTCGGCAAGGCGGTCGAGGGCATCAAGGCGATGGTGGCCCGGAAGGCCGCCGAGGAGGCCGAGATCCGGCGCGCCGCCGACGCCGCCGCCGCGGCCGAGCGGACCCGGACCATGCTGGAACTCGCCGACGGCTTCGAGCGCGCCGTGGGCGGCATCGTCGGCCTGGTCTCGTCCTCGGCCACCGAGCTGCAGGCGACCGCCCAGACCATGACGGCGAGCGCCACCGAGACCGCCAGCCAGTCGACCACGGTGGCGGCCGCCGCCGAGGAGGCCGCCGCCAATGTCGAGACCGTCGCGGCGGCCGCCGAGGAGCTCGGCTCGTCGGTCCAGGAGATCGGCCGGCAGGTCCTCGGCTCGGCCAACCTCGCCCAGGCTGCGGTGGGCGAGGCGGACGAGACGCACCATCTCGTCCAGGCGCTCAGCCAGGCGGCCACCCGTATCGGCGACATGGTCGGGCTGATCTCGAACATCGCCGGCCAGACCAACCTGCTGGCCTTGAACGCCACCATCGAGGCGGCCCGCGCCGGGGAGGCGGGTCGGGGCTTCGCCGTGGTGGCGTCCGAGGTGAAGGAGCTGGCCGCGCAGACCGCCAAGGCGACGGAGGAGATCAGCCAGCAGATCGGCCAGATCCAGGGCGTGACCGGCCAGGCCGTCTCGGCCATCGAAGGGATCACGGCCCGCATCCGGGAGATCGATTCGGTGGCGACCTCGATCGCCGCGGCCGTCGAGGAGCAGGGGGCGGCCACGCAGGAGATCGTCCGCAACGTCGCCCAGGCGGCCATCGGGACCAACGAGGTCACGACCAACATCGCCGGCGTCGCCCAGGCCTCCGAGGAGACCGGCTCCGCGGCCAGCCAGGTGCTCGATGCGGCCGGCGAGCTGTCGCGCCAGTCGGAGCATCTCGGCGCCGAGGTCTCGCGCTTCCTCGCCACCGTGCGGGCGGCGTGATCCGAAGATCCGCCTTCTACGCCGGCAGGACGACCACCTTCGTCTTGACCGGCGTGCGCGCGTAGAGGTGGATCATGTCCTGGCTGAGCAGGCCGACACAGCCGCTCGTGATTCCCGAGCCGATCGATTCGGGGTCGCTGCTGGCGTAGATCGTGTAGAGCGTATAGGCGCCGTTCTGGTAGAGATGGAGGGTGCGGGCGCCCAGCGGGTTGTCGAGGCCGCCCGGCATGCCGCGGGCGTATTTCGCCGCCTCGGGCTGGCGCTTGATCATCTCCTTGGGCGGCGTCCAGGTCGCCCATTCGGACTTGCGCCCGACATAGGCGTCGCCGCTCCACAGGAACCCGTCGCGGCCGACATTGGCGCCGTACCGGGTGGCGGATCCGTCGCCCTCGACGCGGTAGACGTAGTAGTTGCTGGGATCGACGATGATCGTGCCGGCGGCTTCCTTCGTGTCGTAGCGGACCGTCCGGCGATAATATTTCGGATTGACCTTGCTGATGTCGACCGCCGGGATCGGGAACTTCTCGTCGGGCATCGGCCCGTAGACCTTCGCCGCCTCGGCGAGGAGCAGGCCGTCGGATGTCGCGCAGCCGGCCAGTCCCAGCGCGCCGAGACCGGCGGCCGATCCGGCCAGAAACGACCGGCGGCTGAGAAGCCCCGCCGGGCGCCCGCGCAGAGCCGCCTCGTCCCTGTCGCCGGCACCGGCGTTCCAACCGTCCCTGATCATCATCCCGGACTTCCTATGACCCGCGGCCCGATGCGGTAACGCTCCGGGCGACATCAGTCGCGCATACGGCTAAGCTGAGATTGGCAAGGCCGATCTCTCTAGGCAAGCTCGGCCTTTACGTCGCGAGTGTGGCCGAAACCGTGCGGCGTCCGGATCGGACGGCGGATCCGAATGGGCCCGCAGATCCCCGGGATCGCGGCACGCTTTGCCTTCGGGTCGTCGCCCGGTCCATGTAGCGGCCCATGATCCGCCTCATCCCCAGCCTGCCCGCTCTCTACGTCATCGCGCGGGGGGCGTGGCCCCTGCCATGGCCGCTCGCGCTCAAGCTGGGCTTGGCCGGCGTCTTGTTGGTCGCGTCCCAGTACCACCTGTGGAGCCGGATCTCCTCGGGCTCGGTCTTCGCGCCGGAATTCCCCCGCCCGCTGGTGGTGCTGTTCAACTGGGCGTTCGGCGCGATCGCGTTGGCGGCCCTGATGCTGCTCGCCCTCGACGTCGTGGCGCTGGCATCCCTGGCCCTCCCCGGGGGTGGTTGGGCGATCCCCACCGCCTGGCGCTACGCGGCTGCCCTCGCGGCGGCGCTCCTCGCGGCGATCGCGGTGCGGCAGGCCGTGCGCGTGCCGCCGTTGAAGGACCTCACCGTCGCGATCGCGGACCTGCCCCCCGGCTTCGACGGCTACACGATCCTGCACCTCACCGACCTGCATATCAGCCGGCTGTTCCCGGCCGCCTGGGCGCGAACCGTCGTCGCACGCGCCAACGACCTCGGGGTCGACCTGATCGCGGTGACCGGCGACTTCATCGACGGCTCCCTCGCGTCCCGGCGGGACGATGTCGAACCCCTGCGCGCCTTGCGGGCGCGGGACGGCGTCTGGGCCGTGCCGGGCAACCACGAATACTTCTTCGATCACGATGCCTGGATGCGCCACCTCGCGGGGCTGGGGATCCGCATCCTCGCCAACGCCCACACGGTCCTGCGGCGCGACGACCATGCGCTGGTGCTGGCGGGCGTCACCGATCGCTCGGCCCCCGCCACCGGCCATCCGGGGCCCGACCTGGAGGCCGCCCTGGCAGGGGCCCCGGCGGGCGCGCCGATCGTGCTGCTCGATCACCAGCCGGCCCGGGCCGCGCGGGCCGCGTCGCGTGGGGTGGCGCTGCAGCTGTCGGGGCATACCCATGGCGGCATGATCCGCGGCCTGGACCGGCTGGTGGCGCGCGGCAATGCCGGGTTCGTCTCCGGGGCGTACCGGGTCGGCGGCATGCTGCTCTACGTCAGCAACGGCACCGCGCTGTGGCCCGGCTTCGCCCTTCGGCTGGGTCGCCCGTCCGAGCTGACGCGGATCACCCTGCGGCCGGCGTCGTGACGCGGATCCGATGCTGACGAGCGGGTGAGGCGGCCGATTGCCCGGTCGCCTCCCGTTACCCCCCGATCCGCAGCACCTCGGTCCGGTCGCCCGCCTGCGCGAAGGCGGCCGGGTCGGCGCCGGTCATCCAGACCTGGCCGGGCAGCGCGTCGAGGGCCTCGAACAGGCCGGCCCGGCGGCGCGGGTCGAGATGCGCCGCGACCTCGTCGAGCAGGATCATCGGGGCGATGCCGCTCATCGCCCGCACCAGGCGGGCATGGGCCAGGACCAGGCCGATCAGCAGGGCCTTCTGCTCGCCCGTCGAGGCGGTGCCGGCCGGGACGTCCTTGGGGCCGTGCCGGACCACGAGATCGGTGGTCTGCGGCCCCGTGAGGGTGCGGCCGGCGGCCCGGTCGCGGTTGCGGCCGTTGCGCAGGGCCAGCCGGAAGCGGTCCTCCGCCTCGATCGCCGGCCAGACCGCCACGAGGTCGTCGAGGTCGCCCTCCAGGCGGATCGACGCCCAGGGGAAGGGCTGCGCGTCATCGCGGGTCTCGGCGATCAGACGGTCCAGGCGCTCGGCGGTCTCCCGGCGGGCGAGCGCCACCGCGACCCCGAGCTCGGCCACCTCCCGCTCGACCGCATCGAGCCAGCGCCCGTCATCGGGCCGGTCCTCGAGCAGCCGGTTGCGCGAGCGCAGGGCCCGCTCCATCGCGGAGACCCGTGCCCCGTGGCCGGCATCCACCGCCAGGACCAGCCGGTCGAGGAACCGGCGCCGGTCGCCGGCGGCGCCGCGGAACAGGCCGTCGAGATCCGGGGTCAGCCAGACCACCCGGACGAATTCGCTGAACGCCACCGGCGAGGGGGCGGGGGCGCCGTCGATCCGGCACAGCCGGCTCGAGCGCCCGTCCGGCCCCGGCGGCTCAAGGCCGGTGCCGAGGCGATGCTCGGCGCCGTCCCGGTCCAGGGTGAGCGACACGGCGAAGCCCCCCGGGCCGTCGGCGCGCGCCATCGCGGCGAACTCGGCCCGGCGCAGGCCCCGCCCCGGCACGAACAGGGAGATCGCTTCGAGCAGGTTGGTCTTGCCGGCGCCGTTCTCGCCGACCAGGGCCACGAAGCGGGCGCCGGGGTTGAGTTCAAGATCGGCGTGATTGCGGAAGTCGCGGGCGATCAACCGGGTAAGGCGTGTGGATCCAGCGGTGTCGAGTTCACTCATAAGGCGGCACGTTGGACCGGTCGCGCGCTGAGTGCAGCACGCGATCGATCAAGATTTGGTCGTCGAGGACGCGATGAAGGATCAGGTAAGATCGGAATATGAGGATCCGTACGGTGAGAGCAATCTCCGGCGCGGGCCTGCCCATTATCAGCTGCCGACCGAGCGCCTGACATCGGGTGCGCAGCTCCGCGACGAAGCTGCGAGCGCGGGCGGGATTGTCAGCCGCGATGACGTCACCGATCTCGCGCAGATCGGCTCGGGCGCGTCGCGACACGACGACAGGCTTCAAGGAGCAGCCTTCTCCATGGCGGCATAGCGCGCCTCCAAGGCATCCAGCGTGGCGTCGAGCGGTTCGTAATCTCCACTCTCGACGCCCTCCCGCCAAGCCTCGCGCATCGTCCCAAGGCGATCCTCGTGCTGGAGCAGCAACGCGACACCGGCGGCGACCGCCTCCTCCGGTGAACCGTAGCGACCCGCCGCGACCAGACGATCGAGCGAGGCTTCCTGAAAGGGGTCGAGGATGACGGCTTTCGGCATGGCGGCCTACGACTACACCCGCATCGGCATCAGCACGTACAGGGCCGGCGCGCCCTCGCGATCCTGGATCAGGGTCGGCGAGCCCGGGTCGGCGAGCTTGAACAGGGCGGTGTCGCCCTCGAGCTGCGCGGTGATGTCGAGCAGGTAGCGGGCGTTGAAGCCGATATCGAGGCCCGCCGCCTCGTAATCGACGTCGAGCTCTTCCGTGGCGCTGCCCGAATCCGGGTTGTTGACCGAGAGCGCCAGGCGCCCCTCGGTGAGCCCGAGCTTCACGGCGCGGCCGCGCTCGGACGAGATCGTCGAGACCCGATCCACCGCCTTGGCGAAGGCGTCGCGCTCCACGGTCAGCCGCTTGTCGTTGTTGGCCGGGATCACCCGCTGGTAGTCGGGGAAGGTGCCGTCGATCAGCTTGGAGATCAGGGTCAGGCCCCCGGCGAAGCGCAGGCGGATCTTGGCCGGCGACAGGTCGACCGCGACGGTCTCGCCGCCGTCGTCCAGGAGCTTCTGGATCTCGGCCACCGCCTTGCGGGGCACGATCACGCCGGGCATGCCGACGCTGCCCTGCGGGGCCGGGATCTCGACCCGGGCGAGCCGGTGACCGTCGGTGGCGACCGCGCGCATCACCGGGCCGCTCTCGGTCTCCAGCGTGTGCAGGTAGATGCCGTTGAGGTAGTAGCGCGTCTCCTCGGTGGAGATCGCGAACTGCGTCTTGTCGATCAGGCGCTTGAGGTCGGCGGCGGCGACCTCGAAGCCGTGCGGCATCTCGCCGGCGGCGAGATCCGGGAAATCGCCCTCCGGCAGCGCGCCGAGCGCGAAGCGCGACCGGCCCGAGCGGATCGTCATCTGGCCGGATTCGCCGCCGGTCTCCAGCGAGACCTGGGCGCCGTCGGGCAGCTTGCGCACGATGTCGTAGATCACGTGCGCCGGCACCGTGGTCGCGCCGGGATCGGCCACGTCGGCCGGCACGCTCTCGGTGACCTCGATATCGAGGTCGGTCGCGCGCAGCTGCAGGCTCGAGCCGTCCGAACGCAGGAGCACGTTCGACAGGATCGGGATCGTGTTGCGGCGCTCGACGACCCGGTGCACGTGGCCGAGCGACCTGAGCAGGGCCGCGCGCTCGACGGTGACTCTCATCGCAGTACTCAAGTGATGGGGGAGGGCGCCGCGGCCGGCATCCCTCACGAAAACAGGCCGATCAGCTTGGCGAACGGGGCGGGCGAACGCAAGGCCGCTGCGCGGGCCTCACACAGCTACGCCGTCCGCGGGGCGGATTCAGGGTTCCCGCCGGGGCCGCCCCGTGCGAAAGCGCCGCGTTCAATCTGAAGCGGCACCGTACCGCCCGAGCACCAACAGATCATGCTGCAGACTGTCGAGACCGCAGGCCCGGGCGGCGCCGCACCGAGTGCCAGCCCCGGTCGCATCCTGGCCGCGAGCTTCGTCGGCACGGCGATCGAGTTCTTCGATTTCTACATCTACGCCACGGCCACCGCCCTGGTGATCGGCCCGGTCTTCTTCCCGCCCGGCGCCCCCGGGGTGCAGCAGCTCAGCGCGTTCGCGACCTTCGCGATCGCGTTCATCGCCCGGCCGTTCGGGGCGGCCCTGTTCGGGCATTTCGGCGACCGGGTCGGCCGCAAGGCGACCCTGGTGGCGTCCCTGCTGATCATGGGCGTATCCACCGTCCTGATCGGCTGCCTGCCGACCTACGCCACCGCCGGCTGGTGGGCGCCCGCCGCCCTGTGCGTCCTGCGCTGCGGCCAGGGCATCGGGTTCGGCGGCGAATGGGGCGGGGCGGCCCTGCTGGCGGTGGAGAACGCGCCGCCGGGCAAGCGCGCCTGGTACGGCATCTTCCCGCAGCTCGGCGCACCGGTCGGCTTCATCCTGGCCAATCTCGGCTTCCTGTGCCTCAGCTTCGGCCTGACGCCCGAGAGCTTCCAGGCCTGGGGCTGGCGCCTGCCGTTCCTGGCCTCGGCCGCCCTGGTCGGCGTCGGGCTCTATGTCCGCCTGAAGCTCACCGAGACGCCGGCCTTCAAGGCGGCGCTGACGGAGGCGCGGCCCGAGCGCGTGCCCTTCGCGACGATGCTGACCCATCACGGCCGCGCGGTCCTGATCGGCACCTTCGCCATGGTGGCGGTCTACGCGGTGTTCTACCTCTCGACGGTCTTCGCCCTCGGCTACGGCACGGGGACGCTGGGCTACACCCGGCCGACCTTCCTGCTGTTCGAGTGCATCGCGGTCTGCTTCATGGCGATCGGGACCGTGATCTCCGGGGCGGCGGCCGACCGGCTCGGGCGCAAGCCGGTGCTGCTCTCCGGCATGGTCGCGGTCTTCCTGCTCGGCTTCCTGATGGGGCCGATGCTCGGGAACGCGGCCGCCGCCGGGACCTGGCCGCCGGTGCTGGGCTTCCTGTGCCTCAGCCTCCTGACCATGGGCTGGGTGTTCGGCCCGATGGGCGCCGTGCTGCCCGAGCTGTTCCCGACCCGGGTCCGCTACACGGGCGCGTCGGTGACCTACAACCTCGCCGGGATCCTGGGCGCCTCGGGCGCGCCCTACATCGCCCAGGAGCTGGCCTCCTATGGCGGGATCGGGTTCGTCGGCCTGTACCTGGCCGTCGCCGCGGTGCTGAGCTTCGTTGCCGTCCTGGCCATGCGCGAGACCGCGCACGACTGACGGTCCCGGTTCGCAGATACGGATCAGTCAGGCGCGGATCGGGGCGGCCGGCTCGTAGCGGCCGAGGAACCGGGTCCGGTCCCACAGCTCGATCGCCTCGTCCGTGGCCATGGCCCGGGCGCGGCGGCGCGCCTGGGTGTCGTCCTGGGCCGGGACGACCTCGGCCGAGAATACGCGTCCGGCACGGTCGAGCTTGAACGCCCGATAGGCGCGGCTTCGCTGAGCGGTCTGTGCATCCAGGTTGAGCATCGGATCCTCCTGTGAGGTCCGAGCCTTCCGGCATTCGGTTAACCGTCCGTAAACGGCCGCTGTCAGCTCCGCTTGTCGAGAGGCCGGCCCAGCAGGCGCGCGAACTCGGCCTCGATCTCCTCCACGGAAAACGGGTTGCCGGCGGCCTTCGACTCCGGCCGCGGAGCCGGCACGGGCTCGGCGGGCGGTTCGGCCGGGGGCGGCGGGGCGG
>NZ_AKFK01000055.1:0-117194 GCF_000272495.1 Methylobacterium sp. GXF4
GGGTTTTCTGCGTTCGGGGCTCAGCGGCTCTCGCCGCCGAGCACGAGGCGCAGGGAGCGGGCGAGCTCGTCCCGGCGGTAGGGCTTGTTTAGGACCGGCAACTCGCCGTGGCCGATCATCTGGCCCTCGTCGAGATTGGCGACGTAGCCCGAGGTGAGCAGCACCTTGATCCCGGGGCGCACCCGCTGGGCCTCGGCGGCGAGCTGCGAGCCGTTCATGCCGCCCGGCATGACCACGTCCGAGAACAGGATGTCGATCCGCTCCACGTCCCGGAGATGCGCCAGCGCCTCGGCGGCGTTGCGGGCGACGATCACCCGGTAGCGCAGCTCCTCCAGGCTCTCCACGGCCATGCCGAGCACCTGCTCGTCATCCTCGACCAGCAGCACGGTCTCGCCCTCGCCGGCGCGGCGCAGCGGGATGGTGCGCAGGGCGCCGGCCCCGGTCTCCTCGTCGGCCGGGTCGGTGGAGCGGGGGAAGTAGAGGTTCACGGTGGTGCCGGCCCCGACCTCGGAGGCGATGTCGACGAAGCCGTTGGCGCTGCGGGTGAAGCCGTAGACCTGGCTCAGCCCGAGCCCGGTCCCCTTGCCGACCTCCTTGGTGGTGAAGAACGGCTCGAACACCCGCTGGAGCTTGTCGGGCGGGATGCCGGCGCCGGTATCGGTCACCGAGACCAGCACGTAGGGACCGGGCGCCACGCCCTTCTCGGCCACCGCGCCGGTGCCGAGATGGACGTTGCGGCTCGTCACCGCGATCCGGGTATGGCCCGGCCGGCCCTCCATGGCGTCGCGGGCATTGACGATCAGGTTCAGCACCGCGGCCTCGAACTGGGCCGGGTCGATCCGGATCGGATCGAGGGCCGGGTCGAGGTCGAAGGCGAGCTCGACCGCGCCGCCGGCGGCGCGCTCCGCCAGGGGCTTGAAGTCAAGGAGCAGGCGGTTCGGATTGAGCGTCTGGGGCCGCAGCATCTGGCGGCGCGAGAAGGCGAGGAGCTGCTGGGTCAGCTGCTCGCCGCGCCGGGCCGCGCCCATGGCGGCCTCCGCGAGACGCTTCACCCGGTCGACCTGCTCCGGTCGCCGCAGCACCATGTCGAGACCGCCGACGATGACGGTGAGCAGGTTGTTGAAGTCGTGGGCGACGCCGCCGGTGAGCTGCCCGATCGCCTCCATCTTCTGGGCCTGGCGCAGGGCCTCCTCGGTGACGTGCTGGTCGGTGCGATCCATCAGGATGCCGGCCATCCGGGTCGGGGTGCCGGCCTCGTCGTACTTGACCTGCCCCCGCAGGGCGATCCAGCGCACCGCCCCGTCGGCCCGGCGGATGCGGCATTCGAGGTCGAGCCGGCCGGTCTGGACGACGCTCGCGAAGGCCCGGTCGACGCCCGCGCGATCCTCGTCGACGACATGGGCCAGGAAGGTCTCCCGGGTCCAGAACGTTTGCGGCGCGTCGTAGCCGAACACCGCGTCGAAGCGGGGCGAGCGCCGGGACGCGCCGGTGCCGTAATCGATGTCCCAGGATCCCATCCCGGCGGCGTCGAGGGCGAAGGCGAGGGTCTCGCGGGCGGTCTCGACCTCCTGGGTCCGCTCGGAGACGCGCCGCTCCAGCCCCTCGTTGGCGAGACGGAGCTGTTCCCGGTCGCGCTCGCGCTCCTGCAAGCGCTCGCGCGCCTGGTACTGGCGGCGGCGCGCCCGCAGGGCGGCGGCCGTGGCGCTGACCAGCGTCTCGGCGTTGATCGGGCGCTCCAGCAGGACGACGTTGCCGAGCTTGGCGAGCAGCTGCGACGCCTGCCGGGAGCGGTGCCCGTGCTGACGGGTCGCCAGCACGATGAAGGGGAAGTCCGACCAGGCGGGCTGCGCCTCGAGCCAGGCGAACAGGGCCGTGGGCTCCCCGTCCCCGAGCGCCTCCTCGGTGACCAGGGCGGCCGCGGCCCCGGCCCGGAGGGCGTCCAGCCAGCCGTGCAGGTCGGGGCAGATGACGGCCTGCGTTCCGGCCCGGGCCAGCACCTGCTCGGCCACCGCGGCGTCGCGCCCCCGCGGCGCCAGGATCAGGACGCGCGCCTCCTCCGGCGCTGAAACCGTCACCGCTCGCCGCCGGCGACGTCGCCGGTCAGCATCGCCACCGCGCCGCGGTAGGAGGGCAGGCCGGTCAGCACGCCCTCGAAATCGGTCAGGGCTTCGCCGACCTGGATCCCCTGGGCCGACAGCTTCATCTCGCGGATGGTGCGCTCATGCGCGTTGACCCGGCTCTTCACCACGGACAACGCGGTGCGGACCTCGCCCTTGGCCTCGAAGAACCGGAACAGCAGGATCGCGTCGCTGAGATAGCTGAGATCGATATCGGTGCGGACCTCGCCGATCACCCCGTGCTGCCCCAGGACCAGCAGCGTCGTGACGCCCTGCTGGTTCAGGTAGCTCAGCATCTCGTGCATTTGCAGGATGAGGAACTCCTCGCCCGGCATCGCGTGCAGGTAGGCGTTCAGGCTGTCGAGCCCGACGAAGCTGCAGCCGCGCTCCTGCACGGCCTGCCGGAGCATGCTGGAGAATTCCCCGGGCGAGAGCTCGGCCGGGTCGATCTGCGTGATCGTCAGGCGCCCGCTCTCGAGATGCGGGGACAGGTCCATGCCCAGGATGGCGGCCCGGCTGAGCAGGGTCGCGAGACCCTCGTCGAACAGGTAGTAGGTCGCCGTCTCGCCGCGCTCCAGGGCGGCCAGCATGCAGCGGATCGCCATGGTCGTCTTGCCGACGCCCGAGGGGCCCAGCAGCAGGGTGTTGGTGCCGGGCACCAATCCGCCGCCGAGCAGCAGGTCGAGCGTGTCCGTGCCGGTGGAGCGCGCCTGCGGGTCGAAGGCGGTGTGATGCTCGGCGGCGATCAGGCGCGGGAAGACCCGGATGCCCCCGGTCTCCAGCGAGAAATCGTGGTAGCCGCCCCGGTACTTGATGCCGCGCATCTTGACGATGCGCAGCCGGCGCCGCTCCGAGCCGAACTCGCGCGGCGCCTGCTCCAGCGAGATCACCCCGTGGGCGATGCTGTGGAGCTGCAGGTCGCCGGTCTCCGAGGTGCGGTCGTCGAGCATCAGCACGGTGCAGGCGCGCTTGGCGAAGAACTGCTTGAGCGCCAGGATCTGCCGGCGGTAGCGCAGCGGATTCTGGGCGAGCAGGCGCAGCTCCGAGAGCGAATCGAACACGACCCGCTCGGGCTTCAGCGCCTCGACCCGGGCGATCACCTCGCGGACGGTCTCGCCGAGCTCGATCTCGGACGGGTGGAGGATCGATTGCTCGCTGTCGGGATCGAGCCCCATCTCGTTGACGAGCTCGTAGACCTCGATGTCGTCGAGCGACCAGCCATGGGTCGCGGCGGACGACCGGAGCTCCTGGCTCGTCTCGGACAGGGTGACGTAGAGCGTCGCCTCGCCCCTTGCCGCGCCGTCGCGCAGGAACTGGAGCGCCAGGGTGGTCTTGCCGGTGCCGGGCGTGCCTTCCAACAGGTAGAGCCGGCTCGGCGTCAGCCCGCCGCACAGGATGTCGTCCAGGCCGGGAACACCCGTCGAGAGCCGCGGGGCCGTGTCGGTATCGGTCATCGGCTTGCCCTACGCTCCCCCGCGGTCCCACGCGTCCCCGGTGCGGCGCGCACGGTAGCGACCGTGCCCCGCCTTGTCAGTGCCGCCGGCGCCGCAGCCATGAGGCGCCCGTGCGCCGCAGGAGGGCGCGCGGGCCTCATCCCTCGATCATGTCCCGGATGCGCGCGGCCAGGGCCTCGATCACGAAGGGCTTGGTGAGCACCTGCATGCCGTCATCCAGGTAGCCGTTGCCCACCGCGGCGTTCTCGGCATAGCCGGTGATGAACAACACCTTGAGCCCCGGACGGGTTTCGCGGGCGGCATCGGCCACCTGCCGGCCGTTCATCCCGCCGGGCAGGCCGACATCGGTGATCAGCAGGTCGATCCGCACGTCCGATTGCAGGACCTTCAGCCCGGACGGGCCGTCGGCGGCCTCGATCGCCGTGTAGCCGAGATCCTCCAGGATCTCGGTCACCAGCATGCGCACGGACGGCTCGTCGTCGATCACCAGCACCGTCTCGCCCTGCTCGGCCCGGGGCGCCGCCGCGGGGTCCGGCAGCGCCACCGCGGCGGAGATGTCGCCGTGGAAGCGGGGCAGGTAGAGGCACACGGTCGTCCCCCGGCCGACCTCGGAATAGATCCGCACCTGCCCGCCGGATTGCCGGGCGAAGCCGTAGATCATCGACAGGCCGAGCCCGGTGCCCTGGCCGATGGGCTTGGTGGTGAAGAACGGGTCGAAGGCCTTGGCGATCACCTCCGGGGGCATGCCGGTGCCGGTATCGCTCACGCACAGCGACAGGTACTGGCCGTGCGGCAGGTCGCGCTCCCGGGCGGCGCGGTCGTCGAGCCAGCGGTTGGCGGTCTCGATGGTGATGCGCCCGCCCTCCGGCATGGCGTCGCGGGCGTTGATGCACAGGTTCAGGAGCCCGTTCTCGAGCTGGCCGGGATCGACCAAAGCGGGCCAGAGGCCGACCGAGCCGACCACCTCGATATGGATCGACGGGCCGACGGTCCGGCGGACCAGCTCCTCCATGCCGTGGACCAGGGCGTTCACGTCGGTGGGCTTGGGGTCGAGGGTCTGGCGGCGCGAGAAGGCGAGCAGGCGGTGGGTCAGCGCCGCTGCCCTCTTGGCCGCGCCCTGGGCGGCGGTCATGTAGCGGTCGAGGTCGGTCATCCGGCCCTGGCTCATGCGCGTCTGCAGGAGCTCCAGGCTGCCCGAGATGCCGGTGAGCAGGTTGTTGAAGTCGTGGGCGATGCCGCCGGTCAATTGCCCGACCGCCTCCATCTTCTGCGATTGCCGCAGGGCCTCCTCGACCTTCTCGCGCCGGGCGGCCTCCTCCTCGACGCGCCGCTCCAGGGTGGCGTTGAACGCCTCCAGGGCAGCCTTGGCGCGCAGCTCCTCCTCGATGTTGCGGGCCTCGATGACGGTGCCGATCGGCTCGCCGCGCTCGTTCCGGATCGGGCTGGCGGTGAAGCCGACCGGGTAGAAGGAGCCGTCCTTGTGGACGAAGACCTCCTCGCCCTGCTCGCGCTCGTTCTCCGGGAAGGCCTGGTCGATCGGGCATTCGCAGAGCGGGTAGGGCGATCCGTCCGGCCGCGTGTGGTGGACGACGTCGTGCAGGGCGCGGCCCTCGGTCTCCTCCAGGGCGAAGCCGGTGAGGGTCTCGGCGGCGCGGTTCATGTAGCTGCAGTGCTGGCGCTCATCCATCAGGAAGATCGCCTGCGAGGTGTTGTTGAGGATCGCGTCGAGCCGGCGCGTGGTCTCGACCAGGCGCTCCTCGGCGGCCTTGCGGTCATGGATGTCGGTGACCGAGCCGATATAGCCGCGGAAGCCGCCATCCTCGCCGCGACGGGGCTGGGCCGCGTCGATGAACCAGCGATAGCGGCCGTCGGCGCCGCGCAGGCGGTACTCGACCTGGAACGGCCCGTGCCGGGCATTGGCATCCAGGAACGCCTGGGCCGACGGATCCCGGTCGTCCGGGTGGACCGCGTCGAGCCAGCCGAGGCCGAGGCTCTCCGTCTCGGTCTGGCCGGTATACGCGTACCAGCGGCGGTTGAGGTAGGTGCAGGCCCCGTCGGCGCCGGTCACCCACATCATCACCGGGGCGTGGTCGGCCATGTTGCGGAACCGCGCCTCGCTCTCCCGGAGCGCGGTCTCGGCCCGCATCCGGGCGGTCGTCTCCGTGCAGGTGCAGAACAGGCCGACGACCGCGCCGGCCTCGTCCCGGAGCGGCGCGTAGGAGAAGGTGAACCAGGCCTCCTCGGGATAGCCGTGGCGGTTCATGACCAGCGGCAGGTTCTCGACCCAGCTCGCCGCGCCGGACATCGCGGCCTCGACCAGGGGCGCGATGTCCGGCCAGATCTCCGCCCAGACCTCCGGGAAGCGCGCGCCCATCGCGGCCGGGTGCTTGCTGCCGAGCACGTCCGTGTAGGCGTCGTTGTAGAGGAACCCCAGTTCCGGCCCGGCGGCCACGAACATCGGGAAGCCGGAGCCCTGCATCAGGCTGACGGCGGCGCGCAGCCACTGCGGCCAGCCCTCGGGCGGGCCGAGGGGCGAGGACGACCAGTCGAACGCCCGCATGAGTGCGCTGGTCGCGCCGCCGCCCACGATGGAAACCGGTCCGGTCGCCCGCTGGTCCGACAGAGCGCCTCCGTCATCCGCACGCCCCGTCACCCTGTCCAACCCGGTCTCCTTCGCGCCAGCGCCCGCTCGCCGGACCTTCCGATAACGCAGCAGGGCGGCGGCCGTTCTCAAGGTCGGCGCAGGCGGTTACGGGGCCCGGCCGGTGTCACCCGCGCGCGCCGACCCGCATAAACGAAAGCCGCGGACGGCGGCTGCGGCTTTCGCGCCGTCCTGAATTGCCGTGCACCCCGATCCGCGAGGCGCTATGCCGGGGATCCGCCCCGTTCCGGGGCCCGACGCGAATCCCGATCTTGGCGCAGACCCGCTCCCTCCTGTTCGTCGCCTACTGGACCGCCTGGACGGCCCTGTTCCTGGCGCCGCTCGTCGTCCTGGCGCTCGCCGGGGCGCCGGCCCGGCCGGTCCGCACGGCGGCGCGGCTCTGGGCGCGCGGGGTCCTGGCCGGCCTGCACCGCATCGTCGGGCTGCGCTACGTCGAGGAGGGGCGCGAGCACATCCCGAACGAGCCCTGCCTGCTCGTGGCCAACCACCAATCGACCTGGGAGACGCTGGCCTTCCTGGTGCTGGTTCCCGACGTGGCGATCGTGGCCAAGCGCGAATTGCTGGCGATCCCGGTGGTCGGCTGGTTCCTGCGGCGCTCGCCGATGATCGTGATCGACCGCGCCAACGGCACCCAGGCCCTGCGGGCGATCATCGAGGGCAGCCAGGCGGCGGTGGCGGCGGGCCGCTCGGTGCTGATCTTCCCGGAGGGCACACGGGGCCGGGCCGGGGATCCGCTGCAATTCAAGCGCGGCGTCGAGCTGCTCTACGGCCGGCTGCGCCTGCCGGTGGTGCCGGTGGCGGTGAATTCGGGCCTGTTCTGGCCCCGCGGCGCGGCCACCCGGGCCGGCACCATCGTGGTGAGCTACCTCGCGGCCCTCGCCCCCGGCCTGCCGGCGGCGGAGTTCCTGCGCGGCACCGAGGGCGCGATCGACCGGGAGCTCGACCGCTGGCGCCCGGCCGACGCGCAGGGTCGGCCCTAGAGCCCGGCCCGGGCCTGCCGGTACAGAGCCTCGCAGGCATCGAGCCAGCGGTCGCGGCTGAACAGGCGCCGGACCCGATCCCGCGGCACCGGGCGCGGGATCGCGAGCGCCGCGCCGATCGCCCCGGCCAGGGCGGCCGCGTCCCCGGGCTCCACGAGGCATCCGGCCTCGCCGATGACCTCCCGGGCGGCGCCGTTGGCGAGGCCCGCCACCGGCAGGCCGCAGGCCATCGCCTCGATCGCCACCAGCCCGAACGGCTCGTCCCAGCACGGGGTGAACAGGAACACCGAGGCGCGGCCGATCTCGGCGGCGAGCGCGGGGCCGTCGAGATGGCCGCCGTAGCGGATCGGGCCGCCGAGCTCCGGGGCGATCCGCGCCGCCCAGTAATCCGGCTCCTCGATCGGGCCGTACAGGGTCAGCGGGATGCCGGCGCGTTTCGCCGCCGCGATGGCGCAATGCGCGCCCTTGATCGCCGCCAGCCGCCCGGACCAGGCGGCGCTGCCGTCGCCCCGGTCCCGGAACGGCCAGGCGGCGGGATCGACGCCGTTGTGGAGCACCGACGCCTCCGGCGGTGCGCCCTCCGGCCACCAGGCCTGCAGCTGCGCCCGGGAGGTCACGGTGATCCGGTGACCGGGCGCGGGACTGTCGTGCACGAAGCCGCGCAGGGCGTCGTAGGGCGGCACGTGCAGGGAGGTCACGGTGGGAACCCGCGCGGTCCGCCGACGCTCCAGGGGCAGCCGGCTCAGGCTGTTGTTGTGCAGCACGTCGAACCCGCCCGCCGCGATCCGGTCGCAGGCGGCGGCGTAGCCGTCATCGACATAGGCCCGCAGCCCCGGATCGCCGCGATGCTCCAGGCCCGGGAAGCGGCGCTCGTGATGCTCCGGCACCACGGCGTCGATCGCGAAAAGCGGGTCGCTGTCGCCGGCGGCGAACAGCACGACGTCGTGGCCGCGGGCCGCGAGCCCCGCGGCGAGGTGCCAGCTATGGGCCTCCATGCCCCCCGTGAAGGGCGGCGCGACCGGGTAGCGGATATGGGCGAGGAGCGCGATCCTCACGCGGTCGCCGCCGCGCCGACCCGGGATTCCAGATACCGGATGACGGAGGCGGAGTTGGTGTAGGGCTGGTGGCTCTGCTGCCCGGTCAGGGCGAGGTCGTCGGCGTCGGGCCGGCGCAGGATGCGGATCGGCTGGTCAGGCGTGTCGTCGATCAGGCCCATGACCCGGAACGCGTAGAGCCAGTGGCCCATGGTTCGGTAGCCCCATTTGGCCTCGAACAATTCGGCGTTGCGCACGACGCTGTCGAGGTGGTGGATCGGCGGCATGTGGTGCGGGTGGTACTGGTGATAGGCCAGCGCGCCCTTGATCCAGGCGATCGGGGTGCCGCCCTGGTCGAGGATCTTGCCGAAATCGGTGTCCTCGCCGCCGTAGCCGGTATAGCGCTCGTCGAAGCCGCCGAGCGCCTGGAAGGTGTCCCGCCGGATCGCAAAGTTGAGCGACCAGAAGCACCGGTAATCGTTGCACAACTCGATGCCGGAGGCCGGAGGCCCGCGGCGGTCGGAATGCCGCTCCGCGCTCGCCGCGAGGTCGGCGTAGCGCCAGGCGCCCGCGGTGGCGTGCTCGGGCAGGTGCAGCACCTCGCCCATCAGCAGGCCGTCGAGCTCGCCGAGCCCGCGCGCATAGTCGGCCACGAGGTCGGGGGCCGGGATGCAGTCGACATCGAGGAAGACGATGCCCTCGCCGCTGGCCGCGTCCACGCCGCGGTTGCGCGCGGCCGCCAGCGGCAGCTCGCGGCCCGGAACCCGGATCTGGCGGACCGGAAACGAGGTCTCGGGCAGGTCGTAGGGCTCGTCCTGCATCACCGCGACGATGAACTCGGCGGGGGCCTGCGTCTGGCGCTCCAGGCCGCGCAGCACGTTGCGCAGATGCGCCGCCCGGCCCTTGGCCAGGGTCACGACGGAAACGGTGGACATGCGACGGTCGGGCTCCGGCTGATGGGGGACGGGGTAGGGGCGGGCATCTTCGATGGGGCTTTGTCGTCGCCTGGGAAGGGCGCGGGTCCTCTCTCCCGTGCGGGAGAGGGGGCGCGTCGAGACCTGCAAAAGCGATTGCGCCCCGAACCTGTCTCGGCGGTCGAGCGCAGGTGGCCGGTCAGGGAGGCGCGACAGGCTCCTCGGCGCCCTGCCAGAGCTCGTCGGTCAGCCCTTCGAGCCAGCCGGCGGCGCGCCGGGCGGCGTCCGGGGCGTAGAGGCCGCGCAGCTCGGCGCCGTCGAGCGTCCGGGCGCGGGCCAGGAGGTCGCGCCAGCCCTGGAGGTCGCCGGGCCAGACGGGGGCCTGGACGGCGGCGCCCAGCCGGACCAGGGCCTCGGCCTTGCGGGTCTGCTCGGCGAAGTAGCGCCATTCCGGCATGACGATCAGGCGGCCGCCGACCCGGGCGACCTCGTGGACCGTGTTGTCGCCCGCCGAGGCGATCACGATGTCGGCGGCCGCGAGGTAATCGGTCACGGAGGGCACCCAGCCCAGCTCGCGCAGGTTGGCGAAATCGGTCTCGTGGCCCTCCCGGTGGGTCGGCCCGAGGGTCAGCCACAGGGCGTCGGGCTCGGCGCGCGCCGCCACGGTGAGCGGGGCGTAGGGGGTGCCGCTGCCACCGCCGCCGGTCACCGCGACGATGATCTCGCGCTGCGGATCGAGGCCGAGCTTGGCCCGCGCTTCGGCCCGGTCGAGGACGCGGTCGAGGCTGGTGCACAGGCCGCCGCTGTAGAAGGTCTTGGCGCGCAGGGACGCCGGATAGTCGGCCTGCTCCAGCCGGGCGTCGAACGGCGCCAGCATCCCGACGCAGGCCTCGTAGGCGCCGACATGGCCGATATCGGAGCGGTCGCCGTGCATCCGGATCTGCACCGCCGGCACGCTGGCGATCCGGGCAAGCAGCGCGATCTCGGCCGAGACGTCGACCACGAACAGGCCGACCGCGCGGTCGTCGAGATGGTCGAGGATGGTCCGCATGGTCCGGCGCATCGGGGCGAGCCCCAGGGGCACGCAATGCATCACCTGCGGGGTCGGCTCGGCGTAGAGGCGCGGGGTCGGCACGGCGGCGCCGATCATGTCGGGCAGCGGCACGATCTCGATGTCGCGCGCGAAGCCGTCGAACAGGTGCGGGCCGGCGGTCAGCACCGAGACCGGGCGGTCGCGGGCGAACTCGGCGGCCACCGCCATGGTGCGGTTGGCGTGGCCCCGGCCCTGGTGGTGGACGAAGAACGCGATCGGCTTCTTCATGGTCTGATTCACGAGAACAGGGCGTCGGGCCGCCGGGACGCGGCGATCTCCGGGGCGGTCGGCGGGCGGATCAGGCGGATCGCCGGGGCGGTGTCGTCCCACTCGATCAGCCCGGCGGCGCGGAACTGGCCGAGCCAGTAGGTCATGCACCAGCGCCCGTGCCGGGCGCGGAAGCGGGCGGCATTGGCCAGGATCGGCGCGAAATGCTGGAGCGGCGGGACGTGGACCGGGTGGTGCTGGTGGTAGGCCCGGGCGCCCGCGACCCAGTCGGTCGGCAGCCCGGTGGCGGCGAGGCGGGCGGCGAAGTCGGTCTCCTCGCCGCCATAGCCGGTAAAGCCCTCGTCCATGCCGCCGACCGAGCGCCAGGCCCGGGCGGGCAGGGCGAAGGACAGGCCCCAGAGCTGGCCGGGATCGGGCTCCCGGCGCAGGCCCGTCTCCGGCACCTTCGGCCGGGCCGGGTGCGGGCGGCCGAGGCGGTCGAGGGCCGCGTCGTCGAGATCGGACGCGTCCAGAGCCGGGCCGGCCTCCGGCGGCAGGTACAGGACCTCGCCGAGGAGCAGGCCCTCGGCGCCCGCGGCCGCGTAGGCGCCGACCAGGCCGGAGGCCGGGATGCAATCGACGTCGAGGAAGATCAGCAGGTCGCCGGCGGCGGCCTCGGCGGCGCGGTTGCGCGCGGCGGCGAGCGGCATCGGCTCGCCAGGGACGTGGAGATGGCGCACCGGGCAGCCGGGATCGGGCAGGTCCGGGATCGGCTCGGGCTGCATCCAGGCGATCACGAGCTCCCCGGGGGGCGTGCTCTGGCGGGCCAGGCCGTGCATCAGGTTGCGCAGGCTCGCCGCCCGGCCGCGCACCAGGGTGAGCACGCTCGTCGCGGGCGCCCCAGCGGGCCGCATGACAGGAGGCCGAACGTCAGGAGGCTGAACGTCAGGAGGCATGGGCCAGCATCCGGCGGAAATGCGCCACGCCCTCGATGATGCCGCGGGCATGCGAGGCCCGGGCGACGTAGGAGTGCTGCAGCGCCGCGTTGCTGGCCAGATCGTCGGAATAATTCGCCACGATGATCGCCTGCACCCGGGCGCGCAGCATCTCGACGTCGTTGCCGGAATCCCCGGCCACGAACACCGCCCGCTCCGGCAGGCCGTAGAGAGCACGGACATGGTCCACCGCCGTGCCCTTCGAGGCCTCGGCCGGCAGGACGTCGAGGTAGCGGTCGTGGCTGTGGATCACCCGGGCGGCGAGGCCGGCCTCGGCGAGATGCGCGCCGACCCGGCGGGCGGCGGCGGCCCCGCCGAAATAGCTCAGCTTGTACGGGCGCTGCTCGAGCGGGCCCTGGGGCAGGAGGCCGTCGATGCCGGCCAGCGCCGCGCGCACCGCCGCCCGGTCCCAGCCCGCCGCGATGGTCTCGCGCCAGGCGGCGTCGGCCGTGTAGGTCACGCCGTTGGCGTCGAGATGGTAGATCTCGGAGCCGACCGAGGTGATCATCACCTGCGGCCGCGGGCTCATCTGCTGCTCCAGCACCGCCATGGCGCTGTGGAACGAGCGGCCGGTGGCGACCCCGAAGGCCAGGCCCGTCTGCTGGCTGCGCCAGCGCCGGAAGATGCCGAGCGCCGCCTCGCAGCCGACCAGGGTGTTGTCGATATCGCAGACCAGGAGCTGCCAGGGTGTCCGCAGGGGCGGCTCGGGGGCGAGCAGGGCGCGCAGCAGGGCGTGGTAGCGCGCGGCGTGCCGGTCCCAGTCATAGGCCGCCGCGGCCCGGGCCCCACCCGCCACGTAGCGGGCGCGCAAGGCAGGATCGGCCAGGATGCGCAGGCAGGCCTGCGCGATCGCCGCGGGGTCGCGGGGATCGACGAGCAGCCCGTTGCCGCAGGTCTCGACGATGTCGTTGGGACCGCCGCTGTCGGTGGCGACGAGCGGCAGGCCGGCCGCCGAGGCCTCCAGCAGGGTCAGGCCGAAGGGCTCGTTCAGCGCCGGATTGACGAAGAGGCCGCCGCGCTCCCGGGCATAGGCGTAGATCGCCGGCGCGTCGTCGGGCCGGTGCGTCTTCGGGTAGGCCACGGACCCGTAGAGGTCGTAGCGGTCGATCAGGACCAGGAGGTCGCGCATCGTCGCGGCCATGTCGCCGTCGAGGGCGTCGATGTCGCCGCGGGTGCCGGCTACGATCACCAGGTTGGCCCGGGCCCGCAGCTCCGGGCTCTCGCCATAGGCCCGGACCAGGGCCGCGAGGTTCTTGCGCGCCACCGGCCGGGCCATCGCCAGCAGCGGCGGCTTGGCGGGATCGTGCAGGAAGCGGTCGATCAGGGCGTCGACCCGGGGATGGGGCCGGGCGGCGGCGAAGCGCGCGAGGTCGCTGCCCGGGGGCACGACGCGGACGCGGCCGGGATTGTAGGATTCGTAGCCCGCATACTGGACCTCGGCCTCGTCCCGGGAGGAGGCGATGACCAGGGTGGCCTGGGCGAGGGCCGCCTCCTCGGTGGCGATCCGGCGGGCGAGGTCGGGCGCGCCGGCGGCGTCCCCGCCGAGCATCGCGGCCTTGACCCGGCCGAGCGAGTGCGCGGTGAACACGAACGGGATCCCGAGCCGGGCCTCGACGATCGCCGCCACCGCGGCGGCGTCGGCGTAGTGGGCGTGGATCAGGTCGGGCGCGCGCGCCTGAGCGCCGATCCAGGCGACGAGGTTGTCGGCGAAGCTCGCGACCTCGTCGTGCATCGCCTCCTTGGACAGGTAGCCCGGCGCCGCGCTCGGCAGCCGCACCAGCCTGACCTTGTCGGAGATGCGCTCTTCGGGCACGGCGTAATCCGGGCCGGGCGGCCCCTGGAACAGGCGCGTGGCCACCACGATCTCGGCGACGCCGAAATCCTGCGCCGAGGCGGCGACGAGATCCAGCAGGTAGCGGATATGGCCGCCGGTATCGGCGGTGAGGCCGTAGACGACATCGCGGCCGCGCAGGCAGCCCTGCAGGGCGATGTGCAGGACGAACATCAGGCGTTTGCTGACGCTGTCGGCCGCTTCCGTGAACTTAACGTATGTGAAGAGAGCGCCGTGATCCGTGTTGCCCAGGTCGCACCGAACATTTTTCCCGTTCCCCCAAACCATCACGGCGGCACCGAGCGGGTTGTGCACGATCTCAGCACGGCGCTACGAAGCTTGGGCGTGGAAGTAACGCTATTCGCGTCCTCGGACAGTGCGACAGACTTGCCGCGCGTCGGCGATTACCCGAGTCTCGCGGCTCTCGAACAGCGTCACGGCCGGGTCGCGCCCGGGGTTCCGGCAGCGCTCGAAGCCCTGCAGCTGGAGGCTTTGCGGCGGCGGCTGCCCGATTTCGACATCGTGCATTGTCACGGCGAGTTCGCCCATGCGGCGCTGCTCGGTGCGGCCCGAGCGCGCAGCCTGACCACGGTGCATTGGCGGGTGGACGAGCTCGACCGCGCGCTGTTCTTCGCCGGCTTTCCCGATTTGCCGGTGGCGGCGATCTCGGCGGCCCAGGCCACCGGCATCCCGGCGGCCAACCGGGCCGGGATCGTGCATCACGGCATCGCTCGGGACCGCTACGCCTTCCGGGCCGCGCCGGAGGCCCATGTCGCCTTCGTCGGGCGCCTGACCGACCAGAAGCGCCCGGACGTGGCGATCCGCGTCGCCCGGGCGGCCGGGATGCAGATCCGGCTGGGCGGCACGATCGATGTCGGCAACCCGGACTATTTCGACCGGCAGGTGCGACCGCTGCTCGGGCCCGACGCGACCTATCTCGGGCCGGTCGACGACATTCGGAAGGGGGACCTCCTGGGCAGCGCCCGGGCGCTGCTGTTCCCGATCGACTGGCCCGAGCCGTTCGGGCTGGTGATGATCGAGGCGATGGCCTGCGGCACCCCGGTGGTGGCGTGGAACCGCGGATCGGTGCCGGAGATCGTCGAGGACGGCGTGACCGGGTTCGTCGTCGAATCCGAGGCGCAGGCGACGGCGGCACTGCGCAGGATCGGCACGCTGGACCGAGCGATCGTTCGAAAGAATTTCGAAGCGCGCTTCACCGCCGAGCGCATGGCGCGCGACTACCTCGCGCTGTACCGGCGCCTGCTCGGCCGCTGATGCGCACCGCCCTCGTTGCCTGGGATTACCCGCCGGCCCCCAGCGGGTTGTCGACGGCGGCCCGCGAGATCGCCGAGAGCTTGGCCGGGGCGGGGGCGGACGTGACGGTCTTCACCCTCGACCGGACCGGCCGGGAGCGGGTCGGCGGCGTCACCGTGGTCGGCCTCGCCCTGCCGCCGGAGGGCCGGCTGGCGCGGCTGCGCCTGTGGGGGGCGATCGGCCATCTGGCGGCGCCGCTCGCCGTCCGGCGGGCGGTCCTGGCCGAGCATGCCCGGGCGCCGTTCGCCGTGGTCGAGGCGACGAACTGGTACGCCCCGGCTTTGCTGCTCGCCGGCGGCCGGGACCTGCCCCTGGTGACCCGCAGCTCGACCCCCGCCGCCTTCACCCGCGACGGCACGCCCGGCCTGCGCGACCGCCTCGACGGCCTAGCCGCCGACCGCCTGGAGCGCCGTCAGGCGCGGGGTAGCGCCGGGCTGATCGCCAACACCCAGGCCCATGCGGAGGTGATCGCCCGGGCCTACGGGCTGGCGGGCCGACGGCCGGAGGCGGTGATCGGCCTGAGCCTGCCGCCGGAGATCGCGGCGGCCGCCCGGGCGGCGCCTTACCCGGACGGGGCGGGGCCGGTGCGCCTGCTCTTCGTCGGCCGGGCCGAGGCGCGCAAGGGGTTCGACGCCCTGCTCGACGCCGTTGCGATCCTGGCCGGGGAGCAGGCGCGGGGGGTGCTGCCGCCCTTCGCGCTCGACCTCGTCGGGGTGCCCCCGGGCGACCTGCCGGCCGACCTGTCCGAGGCCGCCCGGAGCCGCATCCGGGCCCGCGGCCGGATCGACGCGCGGGGCCTGGCCGAGGCCTATACGGGCGCGCAGGTCGTGCTGGCGCCCTCGCGCTACGAGAGCTTCGGCCTCGTCTATCAAGAGGCCCTGGCCTATGGCCGGCCGGTGGTGGCTTGCGCCGAGGATGCGAGCGCCCGGGCCTTCGTGGGCGTCCCGGGGGCGGGGCCGCTGGCGCGGGCGGCGACCGGCCCGGACCTCGCCGAGGCCCTGCGCCCGCTCCTGCGCGATCCCGCCCTGCGCTCGGCCTACCGGGCCCGGGCCCTGGAGGCCGCCGGCCGGTTCGACCGGGCGAGCCTCGGGCGCGAGACCCTCGCCCTCTACCGCCGGGCGATCGCTCAGGCGCGATAGGGCCTCAGCAGCGCGTCCCGTTCCTCGACCCGCCCGCGCCCCGGATCCAGCGCCTCGTAACGCTGCGAGCGCGCCCGGACATGGGCGCCGGTGAGCGCGTGGTCGATCGCCCCGTGGAGCGCGATGAAGCTCTGCTTCCAGCCGCCGGGCAGCGCCGGCCGCTCGTGCACCCGGCCGGCATAGCGGATGGCCGTGCGGTTCAGCCGGTACTGCACGTCCGGGTAGACATCCGACAGGATGCCGTCGACGCGGTTGCGCCGGGGCAGCCCGACCGAGACCACGGCGCCGGCCTCGGCGAGCGCCGCCAGCGCGGAGAGACGCGTGCCGGTCGCGGGATCGAGGCTCTCGTCGGCGTCGAGCTGCAGCATCCACGCGCTGCGGGCGAGATCCTGCAGGGCGTTGCGCTGGGCGGCGAAGTCGCCGGCCAGCGGCCGGGCCGCCACCCGCACGGCGCCGGGGGAAAAGCCCGGAACCGCCACGGCCCGGGCCGGGGCAGGGGCCGCGTCGAGCAGGACCGCGACATCCGCGGCCCAGGCCGCCTGCGCCGGCAGGGCCGCCAGAACGGAATCCCGCTCAGCCGGGCGGCAGATCACACCGAGCGAGACCGGGCGCCGCTCGGCGCCGTCGAGGTCGTACAGCGCGCCTTCCGCGGCAAGCGCGCTGTGGGGCTGCTGCAGGGCGGCGCGATCCGCCGGGCCGAGGGGGCGGATGCCGCGGCCGAGGCGGGTCGCGGCGCTGCGCAGGGTGTAGAGGTCGAGGCCGTAACCCGCCTCCGGGTCGGGGACGAAGACCGGCGCGGCGAGCCGCCCGGCGAGATCCCGCCAGCATCGGTCCGGGTCCGCCTCCGGCGCGATCAGGACCCCGCAGGAGCCGCAGCCGACCGGGAACGCCCGTTGGCGCCCGCCCGGGAAGTCGAGGTTCCGGGTGCTCGGCGCCAGCATGTCGGCGGCGCAGACGAAGCAGCGGCGCGGGCGCGTCACCGGGCGCTCCGGTTTGTCGCGGCGCCCTGGTGGCGCGGAGCCGGCGCCATACCTCGGCTGTTCCTCACGCCCCCATCGCCCATGCCCACCGCCATCGATCCCCCAAGTGCGGCGCGCGCAGACCCGCGCGCATCCCTCGCCATCGTCGGCAACGCGCCCGGGATCGGCCCGGCGGCGCGCGCCATCGACGCGGCCACGCAGGTCGTGCGCTTCAACAACGCTCCCGGCTTCGGCGGGCGCACCGGATCGCGGGTCACGCATCTCGCCCTGGTCAATCGCGGCGGGCAGATGCGCGAATGGCTGGCGGATCCGGGATTCCTGGACCGCCCGGTGGTCCGGCAGGCCGAGGCGTTCATCCTGCCGTTCCCGATGCTGCCCGCGGAGGCGAACGCGCCCGAGCCGATCTGCTGGACCCGCGAGGCCCTGGCGCTGCTGCGCCCCCTCGGCAAGCCGGTCCATCTCCTGCCCGAGGCCCTGCACGCGGAGGCGCGGCGCCGCCTCGCGCCCGGCACGGAGGGATGCCCCAACCCGAGCACCGGCTTCCTGGTCAGCCTCGCGTTCCTGCGCGACCGCCCCGCGGAATCCGGCCCGGTCGACATCCACGGCTTCGGCTTCGCGGGCTGGCCCGGCCATCCCTGGGCGGCCGAGCGGGCCTGGTTCGCCGAGGCCGCGGCGGCCGGGCGCCTGCGCCTGCACCCACCGGACGCGACGGACACGCCATGACCACGCTGATCACCGTCCTGAGGAGCGGGGGCCGCTACGACGCGACCTGGGTCGAGCGCCTGGCCCGGGGCGTGCGCCGCCACGCGCCGGCCTTCGACCGGATCCTGTGCCTGACCGACCTGCCGCTGGCCGTGGCCGGGGTCGAGCGGGTGCCGCTGCGGCACGGCTGGCCGGCCTGGTGGGCCAAGATGGAGGCGTTCCGCCCGGGGTTGGCGGAAGGCACGACCCTGCTGTGCGACCTCGACACCGTCTTCACCGGCCCGGCCGACGCCCTGGCCGAGCCCGGCCTCGCCGCCATGGAGGATTACTTCCACCGCGGGCGGCTCTCCAGCGCCCTGCTGCGCTGGCACGGGGACGAGCTCGCCGGCCTCTACGCGGCCTTCGCGGCCGAGCCCGAGCGCTGGATGGCGGCCGGTTCCTGCGGCCCGGTCCCGAACGCCGTGCACGGGGACCAGGTCGTGATCGACTACCTGCTCCGCCGGGACGGCCTGCGCCCGGCCTTCGTCCAGCAACTCTATCCGGACCTGCTCGACTTCTACGACCCGCGCCGCGCCGAGCACGGCCCGGTTGTGATCTTCATCGGCGACGCCAAGCCGGACACGGCCGCCGGGCCGGTCCACGCGGCCTGGGCCGGGGCCTAGCCGACGCGGTGGGGCGCGGGACGGATCTTCGCCCCGCCCCAATCATGCGTCCCCGGATGATCCCGAACACCCGGCAAGGCCCCGGCCGAGACCTAACTTTCCCGACAGCGCCGTCGGCCAGACCAAGACAAACCTCCGTATTCAGTACCGACAGCCAAATTTGCAACCCAGAGTTGCAGAGATGGTTACTGGGTGAACCCGGAGGTGCTCATGTCGCTCTCGTCCACCGCAATCCTCAGCCCGGCGTCCCGTTCGCTCGCGTGGCTCGTCGGCCCCGAAGCGCTCCTGTCCACGACCGCCCTCTCCACCGGCCAGCTCGCGAGCCTCGGCCCGATCGCGTCGATCATCGAGGGCACCGTCGATAGCGGCTCCGCGGATGCGAGCGGATCGGCCCTGCCCGACGCGGTCAGCGCCACGGCGAACCAGGTGGTGCTCGACACCCACGCGCAGCTGGAAGGGCTCGGCCACGCGGTCGCGCCGCTCAACGGACCGCTGCACGGGCTGACCAATCTCGGCGAGACGATCGGCCTCGGCCATATCGGCGAGGCCGGCAACCTGATCACCGACCTGACCGGCGCCGTCGCCGACCCGGCCGGCGCCGGCGCGATCCCGTCGCTGCTGAGCGATGCCGGCGCCGTTACCGTGGCTGCCGGCACCCTGCTGGAATCGGTCACCGCCGTGCCGGCGAGCGGCAACGGTCTTGTCGGGGCCGGCGGGATCCTCAGCCCGGCGACCGGCATCCTCAACCAGGCCGTCCTCGACCTGCACACGACGCTGGAGGATGCCGGCCATCAGGTGTCGGTGCTCAACGCGCCGGTCCACGCGGTCACGGCGCTCGGCGAGACGATCGGCCTCGGCTATCTGGGCCAGAGCGGCAACCTCCTCACCGACACCCTGGCGCTGCCCGGATCGCTCCTGGCCGGCGGCGGCCTCGCCTCGGCCAGCCCCGTCCTGTCCGATCTCGGCCACGTCCTCGGCTCGGCCGACACCCTGGTCGGCTCGGTCACCGGCGCCGCCAGCGCCGGGGGCCTGCTGTCCTCGGACGGGCTGCTGGCGCCGGTCACCAACCTGGCGAACACCGCCATCCTCGACCTCCACGCGACCCTCGAGAATCTCGGGCACGGGGTGCCCCTCCTGAACGACGCGCTCCACGGCCTGACCAATCTCGGCGAGACGATCGGCCTCGGCTATCTGGGGCAGGGCGGCAACCTCCTGACCGACGTCGCGGCCCTGCCCGGCGAGCTGCTGGGCGGTCAGGGCCTCGGGGCGCTGTCGCCGATCCTCAACGATGTCGGCACCGTGACCCACGCCGCCGGCGGCCTGCTCGGTGGCGTCACCGGCCTCCTCGGCGGGCTCGGCGGCGATGCCGGAGCGCCGGGCGGCAGCCTGCTCGCCCCGGTCACGTCGGCGGTCGACGGTCTGCTGGGCAGCCACGGCGCGACGCCCCTCGACGGTCTGCTCGGGGGCCTCACCGGCGGCCAGGCGGGCGGTACCGGCGCCCTGCTCGGGGCGAGCGCGCCGCTGCAGCCCGTGGCCGGCCTCGCCAACGGCGCGATCGACGGCATCCACGGGGTGCTGGAGCAGGTGGGCCACGACGTGCCGGTTCTGAACGAGCCGCTCCATGCCGTGATCAATCTCGGCACCACCGTCGGCCTGGGCGAGCTCGGCGAGTCGAGCAACCTCGTGACCGACGTGCTCAACCTGCCGGGCGCCGTGCTGAGCGGCAATGCGGCCCCCGCGATCGGTCAGGTGGTGGGCGATGTCGGGCAGGTCGCGGATGCGGCCGGCGGCGTGCTGGGGTCGGTGACCGGGGCCCTCTCGGGCGCCGCCACCGGCGGCACCCCGCTCGACGGCGTGCTCGGGACCGTGACCTCGGCCCTGGGCGGGTCCGAATCCGGGGCGGTCGGCGGCCTGCTGGGCGGTCTCACCGGCGGCGGCTCGGGCGATGCCGGGACCCATCCGCTGATCGACGTGGCCGCGGGCCCGACCACCGCGACGCCCCTGGCCAACGCGGCCGTGCTCACCCCCGCGGCGGATCCGTCCCACACCGTCCAGGCGAGCGCCATCGCGGTGGGCGCCGACCAGCCGAGCCTGGCCACCGCCAGCCTGCTCTCCGGCGACAGCATCCTGCTGCCGCAGGGCGGCGGCGGCGGCGCGGATTCCCTGGTCGGGCAGATCCTGAGCCCGGCCGCGGCGGCGCCGGCCGGAGGCGGGGAGGCGGGCGGCTCCCACGGGGCGAGCCTCGATCTCGGGATCGTCACGATCGATCTCGGCAGCCACGCCGACATCCACCACACCGACCCGACCCCGCATACGGCCACGGGCGGCCTGCACCTGCTCGGCCTGTGACGGCCCAGCCCCCGCCGCGCCTGCGGCGGGGGTTTTCGTTTGCCGAACCGAGCCGCCGGGGGAAAGTCCTGTGACCGACGAACGCGTGTTGCGTGCTGCCAAGCGGCGGGAATTCTGGGACGCGATCCGGGCCGGGCGCACCGCCCTGATCACCGTGATGATCGTCAGCGGCCTGATCAACCTGCTGATGCTGACCGCCCCGATCTTCATGCTCCAGGTCTACGACCGGGTCCTGCCGAGCCGGAGCATCGCCACCCTGGTCGGGCTCGCCGGCATCGCCCTGATGCTGTTCCTGATCCAGAGCGTGTTCGAGGTGTTCCGCGCCCGGATCCTGTCGCGGTTCGGCCGCCTCGTGGACGAGCGCCTCGGCCCGCGGATCTTCCGGACCCTGCTGGCGCGCGGCTCCGAGACGCCCCGCGGCGGCGATGGCCCCCAGGCGCTGCGCGACCTCGACACCGTGCGGGGCTTCGTGTCGAGCCTGGCGCTCACCGCCTTCTTCGACCTGCCCTGGGTGCCGCTCTACATCGCGGTCTGCTTCCTGTTCCATCCCTGGCTCGGGGCCGCGATCGCGGGGGGCGCCCTGTTCCTGTGCGTGCTGACGGTCCTGACCGACTGGGCCTCCGCCGAGACCACCCGGGAGAGCGTGCGGGTCGCCGGCGAGCGCCGCGCCTTCACCGACATGGCGCACCGGACGGCGCCGCTGCTCTGCGCGCTGGGCATGCGCGCGCGGGTGGCCGACCTCTGGCAGGTCCGGACCCGCAAGAACCTCGACGTCGCCACCTCCGGCAACGACCTCGCCATCGGCTTCGGCGCGGTGGCCCGCCTGCTGCGCACGGTGCTGCAATCCGGGATCCTGGGGCTCGGCGCCTACCTGGTGGTGCGCGAGGAGGCCACCGCCGGGGTGATGCTGGCCGCCACGATCCTGTCGGCCCGGGCGCTGGCCCCGGTGGACCTCGCCATCGCCAACTGGAAGTCGTTCTCGGCCGCCCGGCAGGCCTGGAGCCGGCTCGTGGCGTTCCTGCCCGGGCGGGAGCCGGAGGCCCTGACGCCCCTGCCGGCGCCCCGGGAGAGCGTGCGCGTGACCGCCCTGTCGATCGCCGCCCCCGGGACCGACAGCCTGATCCTGCACGACGTCAACGTCGCCCTCGCCCCCGGCAGCGCGCTCGGGGTGATCGGGGCCAGCGGCTCGGGCAAGTCCACCTTCGCCCGGGCGCTGGTCGGCCTGGCCCGGCCGGTCCGCGGGGTGATCCGCCTCGACGGCGCGGCGATCGACCAGTGGGACCCCGACGCCCTCGGGCGCGCCATCGGCTACCTGCCGCAGGACATCGAGATGTTCGACGGCACCATCGCGGAGAACATCACCCGGTTCGACCCGGCCCCCGACCCAGAGGCCCTGCAATCGGCCGCCAAGGCGGCGGGGGTCCACGAGGTCGTGCTGCGCCTGCCCGGCGGCTACGACGCCCGGGTCGGCGCCGGGGGGCTCGGCCTGTCGGGCGGCCAGCGCCAGCGGATCGCGCTGGCCCGGGCGCTCTACGGCGACCCGTTCCTGGTGGTGCTCGACGAACCCAATTCCAACCTCGACGTCGACGGCGACCGCGCCCTGTCGGCGGCCGTGCAGGGCGTGCGCGCCCGGGGCGGCATCGTGGTGGTGATCGCCCACCGGCCGAGCGCGCTGGCCGCGGTCGACCGCATCCTGGTCCTGGGCGAGGGCCGCGTGCGGCTGCACGGGCCCCGCGACGAGGTCCTGGCGCAGCTCGGCGCCCTGACCCGGCAGACACCCACGAGGGTCGCATGACGCGGAACCAGGCCACCGACGACCCGACCCGCGAGACCCGGCGCTCGCTCCGGCGGCACGTCGTCGGCGTCGCCGCGGTGATCGTGCTGGCCACCGGCACCGGCGCCTGGACCGCCGCCACCGAGCTGTCCGGGGCGATCATCGCCACCGGCTCCCTGGTGGTCGAGAGCAACATCAAGAAGGTCCAGCACCCGACCGGCGGCGTGGTTGCCGAACTGCCGATCCAGGAGGGCGCCCGCGTCCAGGCCGGCGACCTGCTGGTCCGGCTCGACGCCACCACCACCCGGGCCACCTACGACAGCGTCACCAAGAGCCTGTGGGAGATCGCCGCCCGCAACGCCCGCCTGGAGGCCGAGCGCGACGGCCGCGACGAGCCCGCCTTCCCGGCCGAGCTGGCCGGGGCCGGGCCCGACGTCGCCCGGATCGTCGACGGCGAGCGCAAGCTGTTCCGCTTCCGCCGCGACGCGCTCCAGGGCCAGAAGGCGCAGCTGCGCGAGCGGATCGGCCAGCTGCGCGAGGAGATCAAGGGCCTGGTCGAGCAGGCTGCCGCCAAGGAGCAGGAGACCGCGATCATCGGCCGGGAATACGAGGGCGTCGAGGATCTCTGGCGGAAGAACCTGATCCAGCTGACCCGGCTCACCAGCCTGCAGCGGGACATGTCCCGGCTCAAGGGCGAGCGCGGGGTCCTGGTGGCCAACATCGCCCAGGCCAAGGGCAAGGTCTCGGAGACCGAGCTGCAGATCATCCAGCTCGAGCAGAACCTGCGCAGCGACGTCGCCAAGGAGCTGGCCGAGAACCGCGCCAAGGCCGCGACCCTGACCGAGCAGCGGATCGCCGCCTTCGACCAGTTGCAGCGGATCGAGATCCGCGCGCCGCAGACCGGCTACGTCCACGAGCTCGCGGTCCATACCCGCGGCGGCGTGATCGCCCCGGGCGAGCCGATCATGCTGATCGTGCCGAACGCCGATTCCCTGGTGGCCGAGGTCCGGGTCGCCCCCCAGGACATCGACCGGCTGCAGACCGGCCAGGCCGCGGGCCTGCGCTTCCCGAGCTTCGACCAGCGGACCACGCCGGAACTCAACGGCCGCGTCACCCGGATCGCGGCCGATGTCAGCGAGGACAAGCGGACCGGCAGCTTCTACTACCTGGTGCGCCTGGGGGTGACCAAGGACGAGCTCGGCCGCCTCGACGGCGCCAAGCTGATGCCCGGCATGCCCGTGGAGGCCTTCATCCGCACCGCCGACCGGACGGTGCTGTCCTACCTCACCAAGCCCCTGGTCGATCAGGCGCGCCGGGCGTTTCGCGAGAAGTAGGGCCGTCCGGGGCCGTTCGGCAGGACTTTTGCAACTCCTGATTGTATACAGGGCTTGTTCCTGCAGAATTCGGCGGAACCGACGGGCCAGCCACGATGCCGATCGACCCCAAGAACCTCGCGCAGACCGCGACCCTGACCTACAGCGCCGAGTTCGACACGCTCCAGCTCTGGAACGGAACCTCGGGCCTCGACACGGCGGGCGGGCCGCAATGGGGCAGCTACGTCACGGCGACCGGGACGCGGCCGTTCAACCAGGAGCAGGAATGGTACCTCCGGGCCGACCATGGCGTCGGCGGGGGCGGCGCGGCGCTGCCGAACCCGTTCAGCGTCCAGAACGGCGTCCTGACCATCACGGCCGCGCCCTCGGACCCGGCGCTGCTGCCGGATCTCGGCGGCCAGCCCTACACGTCCGGGATGATCAACACGTCCCACAGCTTCAGCCAGACCTACGGCTACTTCGAGATGCGGGCCGAGCTGCCGGCCGGGCAGGGGATGTGGCCGGCCTTCTGGCTGCTCGCCAAGGACGGGTCCTGGCCGCCCGAGATCGACGTGATGGAGATGCTCGGGCACGAGCCCGGCAGGCTCTACACCAGCGTGCACAGCCTGGGACCCGGCCAGACCGCCGGCGACCACACCCTGGCCCAGGCCTCGACCCAGGTCGCCGACATGAGCGACGGCTTTCACACCTACGGGGTCGATTGGGGCCCCGACAGCCTGGCCTTCTACTTCGACAACCGGGAGGTCTTCCGCACGCCCACCCCGACCGGCCTGGACAAGCCGATGTACATGATCGCCAACCTGGCGGTCGGCGGCACGTGGCCGGGGGATGCCGACGCGACGACGCCGTTCCCGGCCCAGATGAACATCGACTACCTGCGCGCCTACCAGGCCAACCCGAACGCGAGCGCCCCCCTGGAGCCGGTCTTCCACTTCTACGACCCGTCCACCGGCCAGCACCTCTACACCGCCAGCACGGCGGAGCGGGACGCGCTGAAGACGTCGCCATCGGCCTACGCGTATCAGGGGGTCGGCTGGGCCGCCCCCACCGGGTCGGCCGGCACCACGGACGTGTTCCACTTCACCAACGCGGCGACGGGCGACCATTTCTACACGGCCAGCGCGGCGGAACGGGACGGCCTGATCGGCTCCGGTTCGGGCTATCGCTACGAGGGCGTCGCCTTCGAGGCCTACACGGATCCGTCAGCCGCCGGATGGGCCGCGATGAACATCGAGCGGTTCGTCAACACCGAGAGCGGCCGCCACTACTACGCATCGAGCGCCGCGGAGATCACCTATATCGAGCAGGGCCACGCCGGCACCGGCTGGATCGACGAGGGCCACGCCTTCACGCTGCACGCCCCGACCCAGAGCATGTTCGGCCTCTAACGGCCGGGGAGGGGGCGGGCCGCCCGGATCACGATTGCGGCAGCACGGGCCGAAAACCCCCGTCCGCCGTGATGTTGGCCCGAGGGAGCGGGAACCATCGCCGGGGCCGTCTTTTGTGCTGGCGGTTCCACCCGTCGGCCCGGTCCGGATCGTCCGCCGACCCCCTCGAGACAGGAGATCGCTGTGCCCGCGGCGCGGAGCGCGACCATGCGCGAGCCCCTACGGCCAGCGGCCCCGGCCCGCGGGATCGCCGGCGCGTGGACGGCCCCGTCCTGCGCAGTTCCGGCGTGACCGCGCGGCGCGCCCTCCAGGTGATCGCGCAGCTGCCCGGGCGCTCGAAGACCGTCGACCGGATGATCGCCGGCCTCGCCGTGATCCTGGCGATGCTGGGCATCGCGGTGGGCGCCTCGGTCTACCAGCAGCGCGGCAGCGAGGCCGTGCGCCACGCCCTGGCGGTGGAGGGACGGCTCGGACGCGTGCTGTCGGCGGTCCAGGACGCCGAGACCGGGCAGCGCGGCTACCTGCTGACCGGGGACGAAGACTTCCTGCAGCCGTTCCGGGCCGGCCGCTCCAAGGTCAACGGCGAGATCGCCCGGCTGCACGACCTGCTCCGGGACGACGACAGCCAGCGCGCCGAGCTCGACAGCCTGATCCTGCTGATCCGGGAGAAGCTCGGCGAGCTCGGCGCCACGATCGACCTGCACCGGGGCGGCGATCCCGAGGCGAGCCGGACCCTCGTCCGCGAGGGCAGGGGGCGCCGCCTGATGGACGAGATCCGCACGGTCGTGCGCCGGATGGAGGCCCAGGAGGCGGCCCAGATGGAGCGGCGCCAGGCGGCGGTGTCCCGGATCGCGCTGCTGATCTGGGCGGCCCTCGCCGGGCTCGTCCTGGTGCTGATCCTGTTCGCGGTCTCGGCCATGCGCGAGGCCGGGCGGCGGCGCCGGCTGTCGCGCTTCCTGCCGCGGGAGCTGGTCGCGCGCCTGGCCGACGACGACGGCAGCCTGCGGGCCGGCCGGCGGCAGCAGGCGGTCATCGCCTTCGTCGACATGCGCGGCTCCACCGCCCTGGCCGAGCGCCTCGACCCGCAGCAGCTCTCGGCCTTCCTGTCCGCGTTCCGGCGGCGGGTGATGCGCATGGCCCGGCTGCACAACGGCGTCGTCGACAAGTTCATCGGCGACGGCGCCCTGGTGGTGTTCGGCCTGCCCGAGGCGCGCGCCGACGACGCCGCCCGGGCGGTGGCCTTCGCCCGGGACCTGGTCGAGATCATCGCCCGCTGGAACCTCAAGGGCGAGCACGACGCCGCGGTCCGGATCGGCGTCGGCCTCCATTGCGGCGAGGTGTTCAGCGGGATCATCGGCGAGGAGGCGCGCTACGAGTTCACCGTCCTGGGCGACACGGTGAACGTCGCGGCCCGCCTGGAGCAGGCGACCAAGGCCCACGGCGTGCCGATCCTGGCCTCGGAGGCCGTCCGGCGCGCGGCCGGCTCGGCGAAAGCCCTGTGGCGGGAGGTCAGCCGCGAGCCGCTGCGCGGCCGACGGGAGCCGATGGCGTACTTCTCGGTCGAGCCCCCGGGCCAGGCCGCGCCCGAACCGGCCCCCGAGCTGGCGCTGTAGCCGCCTTTCAAGCCGCGCCGGCCGGCGGCGCGGACGCGACCAACCGAGGGGCCGATGCCGACCGACCTGTCCTGGCTGCTGCGCCGCGAGACCCTGCTGGCCGGGGCGGTCGCGATCCTCGGCACGGCGGCCCTGGCCGCCTGGTACCTGCTGCAGGCGACCGTGCTGACCGTCGCGGTCGCCCCCCGGGACGGGACCGAACCCGGCCTGATCAAAGCCTACGCGGACGCCCTGGATTCGGGCAGCACCGGCCTGCGTCTCAAGATCCTCGCCTTCGACGACGTACGCGAGAGCGCCGCCGCCCTGCAGGACGGGCGCGCCGATCTGGCTGTCGTCCGGCCGGACGTGCTGCTGCCGACCAACGGGCTGACCCTGGCGATCCTGCGCGACCAGGCGATGATCATCGCCTCCCCCGAGCAGGCCGGCATCAAGGATTTCCCGCACCTGGCCGGCAAGCGGCTCGGCATCGGCGCGCACCGGGACGCCGATATCTGGCTGCTCAAGAGCCTCCTCGGCTATTACGGGCTGAGCCTGGAGCCGGGGGCGGGGGGCGGACCCGGCGACCGGGCGGTCGTGCTGGTGCCGGTGGCCGAGGACGCGGTGGGCGGGGCGCTGCGCGAGAAGCGGATCGACGCCTTCATCAGCATCATCGCTCCTTCCGCCCCCAAGGCCCTGGACCTCGTCGCCGCGGTCCGCTCGGTGGCGCGCGGCGGCAAGGTCGAGTTCGTCGCCGTCGAGGACGACGACGCCGTGATCGAGCGCTTCCCCAAGCTTCAGGCGGTGGCAATCCCGGGCGGCCTGTTCGGCGGCCGGCCGAAGCTGCCGGCCGACGACGTGAAGACGGTGGGCGCCTCGTACCGCCTGATGGCCCGCGCCTCCCTGAGCCGCGCCGTGGCGGCCGACATGACGCAGCAGCTGTTCGAGAAGCGCACGGAAGCCGGCCACGCCACGGAAGCGGCCGACTACGTCCAGGCCCCGTCCTACGAGACCACGGTTGCGGCGACCAGCGCCCGGATCCCGATCCATCCGGGCGCGCTCGACTATTACGAGCGCGAGCAGCACGGCTTCGTCGAGCGCTACGGCGACACCCTCTACCTGCTCGGCGCGCTGGCCGGCGGCCTGGTCTCGGTCCTGGCCTGGATCCGGCAGCGCCTGGCCGGCCTGCGCCGGGAGCACGTCGACGAGATCGTGGAGCGGCTCCTGGAGATCGCCGAGCAGGCCCGGGCCGCCCGGGACCCGGCGGCGCTTGCCGGGCTGGCCCGCGAGGTCGATCGCCTGGCCGCCGACGCGGTCCGCTACGCCCGCGAGCGGGCGCCGGACGCCGCGACGATGTCGGCCGTCGCCATCGCCCTCGACACCGCCCGGGCGACGATCGCGGATCTGCGTCCGGGCGCCGCGAGGCGGGGGGCGCCGTCCGGGGCGCAGGGTTGAGCGGCGGTCAGTCCCGCCGCGCGCCGCGCAGGGTCTTCAGGCCGATGCCGGTAGCCTCGAAGCCGCCATCCACGGCGAGCTGCTGGCCGGTGACGAAGGAGGCGCGCTCGGAGCACAGGAACACGATCGCCTCCGCGAGCTCGGTTTCCAGGCCGTAGCGCCCGAGGGGCACGGCGTCGTGGTAGTCGGCGCGGATCTCGGGGCTGTGGACCGCCTTGGCCATCGCGGTGTCCACCGGGCCGGGGGCGACCGCGTTCACCCGGATGCCGAACTGCGCCAGCTCGACGGCCTGCTGCTTGGTGAGCTGCGCCAAAGCCGCCTTGCTGGTGCCGTAGGCCGTCCGCAGCGTCGAGGCGCGCAGGCCCGAGATCGAGGTGATGTTCACGATCGCGCCGCCGCGCGCGGCGAGCAGCGGCACGGCCGCCTGCGTGCACAGGAACGGCCCCGACAGGTTCACGGCCAGAACCCGCGACCAATCCGCGAAGGTGGTCTCCATCATCGGCTTGAAAATCGCGATCCCGGCATTGTTGACCAGCGCGTCGAGGCGGCCGAACCGGTCGGCCACCTGTCGCATCGCGCCCGCCACCGCCTCCGGGTCGGAGACATCCGCGGTGATCGCCAGCACCGCGTCGGGCCGGCCGAGCCCGGCGGCGGCGGCGTCCACGCCCGGCCCGTCGATGTCGAGCAGGGCGACCCGCCATCCCTCCGCGAGGAACCGGGTCGCGGCGGCGAGCCCGATGCCGCGGGCCGCCCCCGTCACCAGCGCGGTCCGGTCCTGGGTGTCGCTCATGGGTCGTGTCCGTCGGCGGGGGCCGCCCGGAGGCGGCGGAGGGGATCGGTTCGGGCGGGTCGTGGAAGTCCCACACGCGAGAAACCGTTATTGCCGGTGCAACCGGAAGCGTGAAGGGGCGATGCGACCCCACGGGGCTGGCCTCAGCCGCCGGCGCTCACGGACCGGCCGGTCGCTCCCCCGCCAACGCGTTGACCCACAGGACGACGGCGCGCGCCCGGCCGTCGGGATTGGCGAACCGGTGCGGCCGATGGCTGGCGAAGCGGAAGCTGTCGCCGGCCGCGAGTTCCAGCGTGCGGGCCTCGACGACCAGGGTCAGGCGCCCCTCCAGCACCAGGCCGGCCTCCTCGCCGTCGTGGCTGAACAGCTCGTCGCCGGTGCTGGCCTTCGGCTCGAGCACCATGTGGAACAGGCTGAGGCTCTGCGTCCCCCCGGCGGGCGTCAGCAGCTGCTTGGTGATCCCGGCGCGCCAGAGCTTGAGCTCGGCCCGGTCCCGCTCGAACACCACGATCGGGTCGGGATCCTTCTCGGACGGGGCCCCCTCGAACAGGCCGCCGATCCCGGTCTGGAGCGTGTCGGCGAGCAGGGCCAGGACGCGCAGCGACGGCGAGGACAGGCCGCGCTCCACCTGGCTGATGAAGCCGATCGACAGCCCGGTGCTGGCCGCGACCTTCTCGAGCGACAGGCGCCGCTCCTGGCGCAGGGCCCGCAGCCTTTGGCCCACGGCCCGGTCCACCGGATCGGCGCCTGTCGGTTCGACTTTGGGCCTGCTCACCGCAGCGTCATCCTGGAGACTCCGGGGCATCTTCATGCACGTGAAATCACCTTGCGTCGAGCCGCGAACCGTGCGGTAATCTTCACAGATATGAAAACAGAAGAGCGATAGCGCAACGCCGCGCTATGCCAGTGTCGAGGATCCGCGCCATGAGACGCCTGCTTCCGAGCCTGTGCCTGAGCCTCGCCCTGTTGATCCCCGGCCCGGCCCGGGCCGAGCCGCCCCTGCGGGTCGGCGCGACGCCCACCGGCCTGCCCTTCACCTTCCTCGACACCAAGACCAACACGATCCAGGGGGTCATGGTCGACCTCGTGAACGCGGTTGGCAAGGAGGCCGGCTTCGCCGTCGCGGTGGAACCGCTGCAATTCTCGACGCTGATCCCGGCGCTCACCGCCTCGAAGATCGACATCATCTCGGCGGCGATGTTCATCACGCCCCAGCGCAAGGAGGTCGTGGCCTTCTCGGCGCCGGTCTACAGCTACGGCGAGGGGCTGATCGTCCCGAAGGCCGACACGAAGGACTACACCTCCTTCGCCGACCTCAAGGGCGAGACCGTGGGCGCCCAGGTCGGCACCGCCTTCGTCGAGCCGCTGAAGAAGTCCGGCCTGTTCGCCGAGGTGAAGATCTACGACGCGATCCCGGACATCATCCGCGACGTGAATTCCGGGCGGCTCAAGGCCGGCTTCGCCGACGCGCCGATCCTGGCCTACTACGTCAAGCAGGGGATGTTTCCCGGCGTCCGGCTGGTCGAGAGCCTCAAGCCGAGCGTGGTCGCCGCGGTGGGGATCAGCGTGCGCAAGGCCGACACCGCCCTGCTCGCCAAGATCGACGCGGCTCTGGCCAAGCTGAAGGCCGACGGGACGCTGGAGAAGATCCTGACGAAGTGGGGTCTGCCGCCCTCCGCCGACCGGTCCTGAGCTTCATGCGCGAGTTCCTCGCCGACGCGCAGGATTATCTGCCGATCCTGTTCCAGGGCGTGCAGCTCACGGTCCTGATCACCCTGGCCTCCCTGGTGGTCTCGACCCTGCTCGGCCTGTTCTGGGCGGTGCTGCGGGTCTCCGGGATCGCCGTGCTGGCCGGTTTCAGCGCGGTGATGATCAACATCCTGCGCGGCATCCCGATCATCGTGCAGCTGTTCTACATCTACTTCGTGCTGCCGGATTTCGGCCTGTCGCTCACGGCGGTCCAGGCGGCGATCATCGGGCTCGGGATCGCCTATTCGGCCTACCAGGCCGAGAACTTCCGGGCCGGCATCGAGGCGGTGGATCGCGGGCAGGTCGAGGCGGCGCTCTCGATCGGCATGGGCTGGTGGATGACCATGCGCCGGGTGATCCTGCCGCAAGCGGTCAAGATCGCGCTGCCGCCCTACGGCAACATCATGATCATGATGCTCAAGGATTCGTCCCAGGCCTCGACCATCACGGTCGCGGAGCTGGCGCTCCAGGGCAAGCTCATCGCCTCCTCGACCTTCAAGAACACCAGCGTCTATACGATGGTGGCGCTGATGTACCTGGCGCTCAGCCTGCCGCTGATCCTCCTGGTGCGCCATCTCGAAGCGAAGGGGCGCCACCGGTGATCGTCCTCCAGGATGTGCGCAAGCATTACGGCTCGCTGGAGGTGATCAAGGGCGTCTCGGCCGAGGTCGCCAAGGGCGAGGTGGTCTGCATCATCGGGCCGTCGGGCTCCGGCAAGTCGACCCTGCTCCGCTGCATTAACGGGCTCGAAGCCTATGACGGCGGCGAGATCCGGGTCGACGGCCAGCGCGTCGACCGGGACAAGCGCAGCATCCAGACGATCCGCACCCGCGTCTCGATGGTGTTCCAGCGCTTCAACCTGTTCGCCAACCGCACCGCCCTGGAGAACGTGGTCGAGGGGCCGGTCCACGTGAAGCGGGAGCCCCGCGCCGAGGTCGAGGAGCGGGCGCGGGCGCTGCTCGCCCGGGTCGGCCTCGCCGGCAAGGAGCATGCGCGGCCCAGCGAGCTGTCGGGCGGCCAGCAGCAGCGCGTCGCCATCGCGCGGGCCCTGGCGATGCGCCCCGAGGCGATCCTGTTCGACGAGCCGACCTCGGCGCTCGATCCCGAACTCGTCGGCGACGTCCTGCGGGTGATGCGCGGGCTGGCCGACGAGGGCATGACCATGCTGGTCGTGACCCACGAGATGGGCTTCGCCCGGGAGGTCGCCGACCGGGTGCTGTTCCTCGACGGCGGACGCCTGGTCGAGCAGGGCCCGGCCGCCGAGATCCTCAACCGTCCGCAGCACCCGCGCACCCAGGACTTCCTGCAGCGCGTGCTGCATCCGCTCTAGGGATCCCCGTGGCCGAACCGTTTCCCCTCGCGCCGTCGCTCTGGGCCACCACCGCGCCGCCCGGACCCGAGACGCCGCCGCTGACCGAATCCGGGCAGGCGGACGTCGTCATCGTCGGCGGCGGCTTCTGCGGCCTCTCGACCGCCTTGCACCTGGCCGAGCGCGGGATCCGGCCGGTGGTGCTGGAGGCCCGCGAGGTCGGCTTCGGCGGATCCGGGCGCAACGGCGGCCAGGTGATCCCGGGGCTGAAATACGATCCCGCCGACCTCGTCGCCAAGTTCGGGCCCGAGCGCGGCGAGCGGCTGGCGCGCTTTGCCGGCAGCACCGCCGACACGGTCTTCGACCTGATCGCCCGGCACGCGATGGACGTGCCGCACCGGCGCGCCGGCTGGATCCAGGGCGCCCATACCGAGGCCGGGCTCGCCGAGGTCGCGCGCCGGGCGGAGCAATGGGCCGGCCTCGGCGCGCCGACCCGGGTCCTCGACCGATCCGAGACCGCGCGGCTCCTCGGGACGGAGCGGTACCTGGGCGGCTGGCTCGACGGCCGCGGCGGCGCGATCCAGCCGCTGAGCTACGCCCGCGGTCTCGCCCGCGCCGCGCTGAAGGCCGGCGCCGCCATCCACGGGCAGACGCCTGTCACTGGCCTGTCCCGCAGCGGATCGACCTGGACCGTCACCACCGCGCAGGGGGCCCGGCTCTCGACCGAGCGGGTCGTCCTGTGCACCAACGGCTATACCGGCGGCCTGTGGCCGGGGCTGGCGCAGACCGTGATCGCGGCTAACTCCTTCCAGGTCGCCACGAAGCCGCTCTCGGACAACCTGCGCCGCTCGATCCTGCCGGAGGGCCAGGTCTCCTCGGACACGCGCAAGCTGCTCCTGTATTTCCGCCTCGACCATACCGGCCGCCTGCTGATGGGCGGCCGCGGCCCGTTCCGCGAGCCGCGCACGCCCCGGGACTGGGCGCATCTCGAGCGCATCGTCGGCAAGCTGTTCCCGCAGCTCGACGGCACCGCGTTCGACCACCGCTGGTGCGGCCGCGTGGCGATCACGCAGGATTACCTGCCCCATCTCCACGAGCCCGCCCCCGGGCTCCTGATCGACATCGGCTGCCAGGGCCGCGGCGTCGGCCTGCAATCCACCATGGGGCGGGCGATCGCCCAGTACATCGCCACCGGCGATGCCGACAGCCTGCCGCTGCCGCTGACGCCGATCGCGCCGCTGCCGATGCACGCGTTCCACCGCCTCTACGTCTCGGCGATCATCGCCTGGTACCGGCTCAGCGACGGCGGCATCCGCTAGGCCGCCCGATGGCGAATGCCGCACCGCACGCGGCAAACGGCCACCCAGGGGGGCGCCCATACCGATTACTGCGCGTCATCCGGGATCGAACGGCGCGATGACAGTCTTGCCCTGTCGAGACCGTCCGGGCTCCCGTCGAGCGCCGCGTTCCGGTGTCGGACCATGGCGGACAGGAGTCATGACCGACAGATCGAGCGCCGCGCGAGCCGCCCCGGCCGTCTCCACCCTGGCGGCGACGTCGATCGTGGTGTCCGACATGATCGGCATCGGGGTCTTCACCAGCCTCGGCTTCCAGGTGACGGACATCCCGTCCGGGTTCACGGTGCTGCTGCTGTGGCTCGTCGGCGGCGTGGTCGCCCTGTGCGGGGCGCTCTGCTACGCCGAGCTCGCCACGATGTTTCCCCGCTCCAGCGGCGAGTACAATCTCCTCACGCGGATCTACGGCCCGGCCGTCGGGTTCATGGCCGGCTGGCTCTCGGCCACCGTCGGGTTCTCGGCGCCGGTGGCGCTCGCCGCCATGGCGCTCGGCCAGTACGGCAAGGCGATCCTGCCTGGCGCCCCGCCGTTGCTGCTCGGCCTGGCGGCGATCTGGATCGTCTCGCTCGTGCACCTGCGCGGGACGCGCCACAGCAGCGCCTTCCAGATCGGGTTCACGCTGCTCAAGCTCGCGCTGATCGCGGCCTTCATCGGGGTGGGCTTCGCCCGGGGCGGCGGCCAGGGGAGCGGCTTCTCCCCCGCCGCCTTCGATCCGGCGCAGGTCGTCAGCGCCGGCTTCGCCATCAGCCTGGTCTTCGTGATGTACGCCTATTCGGGCTGGAACGCCGCGACCTACATCGTCGGTGAGCTCGCCGACCCGCCGCGCAGCCTGCCGCGGGCGCTGGTCGCCGGGACCGGCCTCGTCGTAGCGCTCTCCGTCGCGCTGAACGCGGTGTTCCTCTACACGACCCCCGTGGCGGACCTCGCCGGGCAGGTCGAGGTCGCGCTGATCGCCGGCCGTCACGTCTTCGGGGAGGCGGGCGGGCGCATCGTCGGCGCGCTGATCTGCGCCGGGCTGATCCCAACGATCAGCGCGATGATGTGGATCGGCCCGCGCGTGACCGTGGCGATGGGCGAGGACGTGCCGCTGCTGCGCCTGTTCGCGGGCCGCTCGGGGCGCGGCGTGCCGAATGCCGCGCTTCTCCTCCAGGCCTGTATCGCCACGATCCTGCTGTTCACGCAGAGCTTCGAGGCGGTGCTCGACTTCATCCAGTTCAGCCTGATCCTGTGCTCGTTCCTCACCGTAATCGGGCTGATCAAGCTCCGGATCACGCGGCCCGACCTGCCCCGGCCGTTCCGGGCCTGGGGCTACCCGATCACCCCGCTGATCTTCCTGGCGGTCACGCTGTTCATGCTGGTCCACCTCGTCGCCGTCCGGCCGCTCCAGTCGCTTGCGGGCCTGGCCCTGATGCTGGCGGGGCTCGTCCTGTACGGCGTCGCGACGGCGTGGGGGCGGAGGACGGCGCGCCGGGCCCCTCCGCGCTGAGGGTCACGCTGCTCAGGGGGCAGGCTTCGGATCGGATCGGGTCACCCGCAGCACGTCGAGCCGGTATTCGGCGGTCCGCGACTGCTTCAGGACCCGCGCGAAGTCCTGCGCGTCCGCGATGAAGCCCTCCGCCGCCTCGTCGCCGGAGAGCGGGTAATGGGTGACGCCGAGCCAGTGGACCAGCACGATGTCGGCTTCGGGCAGCACCGCGCCCCTCACCCGCGCGACCAGCCGGGCGAGGTCGGCGCGGTCGAGATAATAGGCGACCTCCGAGATCACGATCAGGTCGAACCGGCCCTCCGGCCAGGCCCCCGGGACGGCGGCGAGCTCGAAGCGGGCATTCGGGCAATCGGCGCAGCGCGCCCGGGCGGCGTCCAGGACCGACGGCACCACGTCGAGGCCGACCAGCGCGTCGCAGCGGGGGCAGAGCGCGTGCGTGAAGACGCCGATCGAGCAGCCCACCTCGAGGCCCGACGCGTAGCGGGCCCGCGGCAGCGCCGCCAGCGTCGCGGCGTACTTGTCGCGCTCGTAGGGGCTGGAGGCGAAGCGCCACGGATCGGATTCCGTGGCGTACATGCCCTTGAAGTACTCGGTATCGAGGGATTTCGAGCGGCGGCCCGTCGGCGTCTCGGCGGGATCGGTCTCCGCGCCGGCGACGCTTCCGATCCCGAGCACCGCGCTCGCCGCGACGGCGCCTCCGGCCTGCAGCAGGCGGCGCCGGGAATCTGGCTTGCGGTCGCGCACGATAGGCCTCACCGCACCGTCGGGGATCAGAAGGGCAACCGAGCGCGGTCGGGGCGGTTCCGGGGTGCGGCGGCGTCAGGCGGCGCTGCCCTGGGCTGTGCGGCCTCCGAGATAGGCGGCGCGGATGTCGTCGTTGGCCCAGAGCGCCTGCGGGTCGCCTTCGAGGACGAGGCGGCCGGTCTCCAGAACGTAGCCGCGATCGGCGACCGACAGGCCCATGCGGGCGTTCTGCTCGACCAGCAGCACCGTCGTGCCGCGCCGGCGCACCTCCGCGATGATCGCGAACACCGCCTGGACGATCACCGGGGCGAGGCCCAGCGACGGCTCGTCGAGCAGCAGGAGGCGCGGCTTGGCCATCAGGCCGCGGGCGAGCGCCACCATCTGGAGCTGGCCGCCCGACAGGGTCCAGCCGAGGGCGTCGCCGAAGCGCCGGATGTCCGGGAACAGCTCGAACATCGCCTCGACCTCGTCGCGCAGGACGCGCTTCGGGATGCCGGGACGGTTCGAGGCGCCGAGCATGATGTTCTCGCGCACGGTGAGACCCGGGAAGACCCGGCGCCCCTCGGGCACGTGGGCGACGCCGCGGCGCACGATCGCCTCGGGCTTCAGGCCGGTGAGCGGCTCTCCGTCGAGCAGGATGCTGCCGCCCGCCGGCTTCACGAGGCCGGAGATCGCCTTGAGGGTGGTCGACTTGCCGGCGCCGTTGGAGCCCAGCAGGGTCACGACCTCGCCGGTGCCGACCACGAACGAGAGCCCGCGCACCGCCTCGATCTCGCCGTAGCGGACGGTGAGGTCGCGGATCTCGAGGACCGGTTGTGACACGGGGGCGCTCATCGGGGTCAGGCCGGGGCCAGGTCGGTCTTGAGGTCGGTCTTCAGCGTGGTCTGGAGCCCCGCGCCCGGCCCGGTCGCGGCGTCCTCCCCGAGATAGGCCTCGATCACCGCGGGCTCGCGCAGCACGGAGGCGGTGACCCCGTCGGCGATGCGCCGGCCGAAGTTCAGGACGGTGACGTGGCTCGCCACGTCGCTGACCAGGGTCATGTCGTGGTCGATGATCAGGATGGTCAGACCCTTGGCCGCCATACGGCGCAGCAGCACCGTCAGGGCGTTCTTCTCGCTGGAATTGAGCCCGGCGGCCGGCTCGTCGAGGAGCAGCAGCGTCGGGTTGCCGGCGAGCGCCCGGGCGATCTCGATCAGGCGCTGGTGCCCGTAGGAGAAGCCGGAGATCGGCTCCCGCGCCCGCGCCTCGAGCCCGACGAAGGCCAGGGCCGAACGCGCGCGGGCCTCCAGCGCCGGCCGGTCGCGCGCGCCGAGGGGGTTGTTCGGGCGCTCGGCGCCGATCACCACGTTCTCCAGGGCGCTCATGGAGCGGAACAGGCGGATGTTCTGGAACGTGCGCCCGATCCCGACCGCGGCGCGCCGGTGCGGGGGAAAGCCCGTGATGTCCTGGTCCTGGAGGCGCATCGTGCCGCCGGTCGGCGTGTAGAGGCCGGACAGGACGTTGAGCGTCGTCGTCTTGCCCGAGCCGTTCGGGCCGATCAGCGCGTGGATGCCGCCGCGGGTGACGGTGAAATCGATCGCGTCCACGGCCTTGAGGCCGCCGAAATGCTTGGACAGGCCGGAGACGGTGAGCAGCGTTTCCGAGGCGTCGCGCCCCTGGGTCAGCGTCAGCTCCGGGGCGGGCGGCGGCGCCGGCTTGGCCGGCCGCAGCCGGCGGACCTGATCGCCCAAAAACCCCCAGATGCCGTCGGGCATGAACACGACGATCAGGATCACCGCGAGCCCGTAGATCGCCAGGTACAGGCCCGGGATCTCCTTGAGGAAGCGCAGCCATTCGGGGATGAGGATCAGGAGGCCGGTGCCGATCACCGCGCCCACCGGCGAGCCGACGCCGCCGAGCAGCGCCATCGTCAGGAAGACGATCGACTCGGCGAAGGAGAACTGGTCCGGGCTGATATAGGTGAAGCTGCCGGCGAACAGCCCACCGCCCAGCCCCGCCAGCAGCGCCCCGATGGCGAAGGCCGCGACCTTGGTGCGGTAGACGTCGATGCCGCTCACGCCCGCGGCCAGCTCGTTGTCGCGCACCGCCCGCATGGCGCGCCCGAGCCGGGTCCGCGGCAGGTGCCAGACCAGCCAGCCGACCACCGCCAGGACCAGCACGCACAGCGCGAGATAGCTCTGCCCGTCCGCGAACAAAGCGGGGCGGCGGATGTTGGGCACCCCGTCCGGGCCGTGGGTGACCGGGATCCAGTTGGTCAGGACCAGGGTGAGGATCTGCTGGAACGAGATCGTGACCATGGCGAGGTAGTGCCCGCCGAGCCGCAGCGTCGAGGCGCCGAGGATCGCCCCGAGGACGACCGCCAGCGCCAGCCCGATCGGCAGGCACAGCCAGAAATTCAGGCCGTGATCGACCGTGCCGAGGCCGACCGCGTAGGCGCCGATGCCGAAGAAGGCGGCCTGGGCGAGGTTGATCTGGCCGCACAGCCCCAGCACGACGGTGAGCCCGATCACCGCGATCGCGTAGGTCGCGGCCTGCATCAGGATGTTGAGGACGTAGCCGCTGAACGGCGTCGTCGCGGCGAGCGCCACCGCGGCCGCGGCGAGCGCCGCGTAGGCGAGGCTACCGAGGGGCAGCGGCCGGGCCGGGGCGGCCGGGAGGGTCGGGTTGGCCGTCGTCGGATCGGCGCTCATGCTTTCTCCGCCACACGCTCGCCGAACAGCCCCTGCGGGCGCACGACCAGGAAGGCCACGAGGACGATGAAGGCGAAGGCATCCTTGTACGGCACCGAGACGTAGGCCGCCCCGAAGGTCTCGATGATGCCGAGCGCCAGCCCGCCGATGATCGCGCCGGTCACGTCGCCGAACCCGCCGATGATCGTCGCGGCAAACGCCTTGAGCGCGATGGTCGCGCCCATCTGGATCGACACGAACAGCACCGGCGCCACCAGGATGCCGGCGATGCCGCCGAGCACGGCGCTGTAGACGAACGTCAGCATGATCATGCCGGCGACCGGGATGCCCAGCAGCGCGGCCATCTCCTTGTCCTGCGAGGTCGCCTGGAGCTTCTTGCCGACCAGGGTGTGCTCGAAGAACCAGTACTGGAACGCCACGAGCGCCGCGGTCACCGCGATGATCAGCAGGTACTGGCTGTCGAGGAAGACCGGCCCGAGCAGGAAGCCCTGCGTCTCGAAGACCGGCGGCAGGACCTGCGGCTGCGGCCCGTAGAGGGCGAGCGTGGTGTTGGCCAGGAAGATCGAGGCGCCGATGGTCGAGATGATCACCGGCAGGTAGGTGCGGTGGCGCAGGGGATAGTAGACGCCGAGATTGAACAGGGCGCCGAGCAGGGCCATCCCGCCGATGGTGAGCAGCACCGAGAGCCAGTACGGCCATTCGAGGTCGACGGCGAACACCACCATCAGGAAGGCCGCGACCATCGAGAACTCGCCCTGCGCGAAGTTCACGACGTTGGTGGCGCGGAAGATCAGCACGAAGCCGAGGGCGACCAGGGCGTAGACCGACCCGATGCCGATCCCGGTGAAGAGGAGCTGGAGGATCAGGTCCATGTCAGGTCCATGTCTGCGTCCGTTCCCCGTCCGCGGCCCCGGATTCAGCCCTGATAGAAGTCGATGCGCCGGTCGAAGGTGATCGTGCCCTTGTCGTTGCGCACGACGTTGTAGCCGTGCAGGCCGTCGCCGTTCTTGTCGAAGTTGTAGGTGCCCTCGGCGCCTGCGTGGCCGCGCACCGCCAGCAGCGCCTCGCGGATCGCCTGCGGGTCGGTCTTGCCGGCCTTGTTGATCGCCAGCGCCAGCACCGTCACCGCGTCGAAGGTCCAGGAGGATTGGTTGTCGGGGGCGATCTTGGTGGCGGCGCGGTAGGCCTTGCCGTAGGCCCGGGCCGCGTCGCTCGATTCCTCCGCGTAGTCGGCCACCCCGTAGGTGCCGTAGAGCGAGGGCCCGGCGAGCTTCAGCGCCGTGACGTTGGTGATCGAGGGCGAGCCGACCCAGGGGGCGGTGACGCCGAGCTGGCGGAGCTGGCGCGCGAAGATGCCGAGGTCGTTCTCGAAGGTGAAGTACGAGCCGATCACGTCGGCCCCCGCCTGCCGGATCGCCAGGACGACCGGGGTGAAGTCCTGGCCCTGGTTGGCGTAGCCCTGGTCGAGCACGACCGTGGCGCCGATCTTGCCGAGGCTCTCGGTCAGCGCCTTGGCGCCGCTGGTGCCGAAGGCGTCGGTGGAGTGGATGATCGCCCATTTCTTCTTGCCGAGCCCGTTGACGCCGTGCTCGGCGATCACCCGGGCCGAGAAGCTGTCGTTGGGCCGGAAGCGGAACAGCCAGGGATTGCCGAGCTGCGTCAGGACCGGGTCGGTGCCGCCGAAGCACATCGGCTTGCCGGTCTTGAGGATATCCGGCGCCATCGCGTGGTTCTGCGTGGAGCGGACCGAGCCCAGGAAGCCGACCAGATCGGGCTGCGAGGCCAGCTTGGAGAAGGCCAGCACCGCGCCGGGATTGGTGGTCTGGTCGTCCTCGGTGACGATCTCCAGCGGCTTGCCGAGCACCCCGCCGGCCTTGTTGACCGCCTCCAGGGCGATCTTGGCGCCGTTGAGGGCGAAGCGGCCCGCATCCGCGCCAGGGCCCGTCACCGGCAGGACCATGCCGATCCGGATCGTCGCGCCGGCGCCCTGCGCGGCACTCGACCGGATCACCCCCGGGGCTAAACCGCTGGCAGCCGCGCATGCGGCACCCGTCAAGAAAACGCGACGCGTCGTCTTCATCGGCGTATCCGTCCCGTCGTCGCCGGTTCTTGTGCCCGACGTTGTCAGTATTGGGCCACGCGCAGCGCTTCGATGTCCATCCCGCACCGCCGGAAGTGGTCGCCTTGCGGGTTAAGAAAGCCTAGGATCGTTACCCGAACGCGCCCGGTGAGGCGCGACGACGGGAGATGAACCATCATGCGGATCGACGCCGCCGGACTGACCGCCTACGTGCGGGACATCTTCGTTCGGGAGGGCTGCTCGGAGGCGGAAGCGAGCCGGATCGGCCAGTTCCTGGTGGCCGCGAACCTCACCGGCCACGACAGCCACGGGGTCATCCGGGTGCCGCGCTACGTGGCGTGGCTGCGCGCGGGCGAGCTCGTGGCCGACCAGACCCCCGCGGTGCTGGTCGATGGCGGCGCCTTCGCGCTGGTGGACGCCCGGTACGGCTTCGGCCAGACCGCCGGCCCGTTCGCCACGGATCTCGGCATCGCCAAGGCCCAGGAGCACGGCGTGTCGGTCGTCGCCCTACGGCATGCCGGGCATCTCGGGCGGATCGGCGAATGGGCCGAGCGCGCGGCGGCCGCGGGCCTCGTCTCGGTGCATTTCGTCAACGTCGCCGGCAGCCTGCTGGTGGCGCCGTTCGGCTCCGTGGACCGGCGCTTCTCCACCAATCCCATCGCGGCCGCCTTCCCGGTGCCGGGGCGCGACCCGATCGTCCTCGACTTCGCCACCTCGGCGGTCGCCGAGGGCAAGGTGCTGGTGGCCTCGCAGGGCGGCAAGCCCCTGCCCGCGGACGTGCTGATCGAGCCGGACGGCCGCCTCAGCGCCGACCCGGCCACCCTGTTCGGTCCGCTGGACGGGCCGGAGCGCGACAACCAGAAGGGCGCGGGCGCGATCCGGGCCTTCGGCGAGCACAAGGGCTCGGGCCTGTCGCTGATGTGCGAGCTCCTGGCCGGGGCGCTCACCGGATCCGGCACGGCGGGACCCGGCCAGCGCCGGGTCTGCAACGGCATGCTCTCGCTCTACATGACGCCGAAGGCCTTCGGCTCGGATGATGCGATCGCCGCCGAGGCGCGCAGCTATCTCGACTTCTTCGCCTCCGCCCAGCCGGCGCCGGGCGGCGCGGTGCTGCTGCCGGGCGAGCCCGAGCGCCGCATGAAGGCGGAACGCCTCGCCGAGGGCGTACCGCTGCCCGCCCCGGTCTGGGAGACCCTCCTGGCAGCCGGCCGGCCGCACGGCCTCGACGGGCAGGCCTACTGCGCCTGACGGCGGTGGAGGTCGCCCCGTCTTCGGGGGCGATCCAGCGTGCTCGGCTCTGTGGTCCTCGTTTGGGCCCCACAGGCCGACACCCCAGCGCCTAGGCGGCCAGGATGTCCGCGGCGTCGCCTGCGCCGATCCCCGCGTCGGGGGAACCGCCGGGGTGCGTGGCCGTCTGGGCGTCGCCGGCCTCCTGGGCCATCGCCGCGGCGAGAAGGCGCGCGCGTCCGGCCCAGCGATCCCGTTCGATCCGCAGGGCGTCGCGCTGATCCCGGCTCACCGCGAGGGACACCTGCAACCCGTCGATCTCGGTCCGCAGATCGCTCGTGCGCTGCCGCTCGGCGGCGAGGGCGAGCTTGAGCACCGCGAGGGCCGCCTCGGTGGCCGCCTTGGCAGGGGCGATGTCCTCGATCGGGTGGGGGCGGGGGGCATTGCGGTCGGTGGCGGCCCTGCTCGTCCCGTCCGCGGCCGATGCGGTCTGGGGGACCGCCCCATCGGGCCGAAGCTGTGCCATCTCCGCCCGCAGCTGCGCGACATCGAGCCCCCGCGCGGCGGGCTCGGCCGGCGGGGCGGTGCGGGGCGCGCGCGGGAGGCCCTCCTCCTCCAGCACCAGCTCGTGCAGCATGGCGAAGACGGCATCGCCGTCGAGCCGGGCGAGGTCGAACCCGCTCTCGGCCGCGAGCCGGCTGAACTGCTCCTGCCCCCCGGCCGACTGGCCCACGAAGGCCATCGACCAATTGGCGAAGCTGCGGCTTTCCGTCGGGCCGCACTGGAGGACCGTGACGTCGCCATGGCGGTCGTCACACTGGATCCGCTCGAACGTCTCCTCGACGCCCCGGCGCGGTCCTTCCAGGACCTGGGCGAAGGCGCCCGCGTTGAACATCAGCGCGCCGGTGACGTCCGATCGGGCGTTGTTCCGCTGCGACGTGGCCAGGATCTGGCCGACGATGGCCGTCAGCTCGGCCTCCGAACCGTGGAGCAGGTTCTTGCTGGCATAGACGAGGCGATAGAGCTCGCTCATGGGGCAATCCGATATGCTGGTTGCATCACGTGGGTGACCCGTAGGTCTTGAGGAAGGCCAGCACATCGTCGGCCGGGATCGGCCTGCTGATGAGGTAGCCCTGGACGTCGGTGCAGCCCTCGTCGCGGATGCGCTGCATCTGCTCGGGCGTCTCCACCCCCTCGGCGACCGTCGTCATGCCGAGACTCTTGCCGAGGCCCGCGATCGCCCGGATGATCGCATCGCCATCCGGCTTGCCGGTCAGGTCCTTCACGAAGGATCGGTCGATCTTGATCTTGTCGAAGGGAAAGCTGCGCAGATAGCTCAAGGACGAATAGCCGGTCCCGAAATCGTCCATCGAGACCCGGACCCCGAGCTCGCGCAGGCGGTGGAGCGTCTGCAGGGTCTTCTCGCTCTCCTCGAGCAGGACGCCCTCGGTGATCTCGACCTCCAGCCGCCGGGCCGCCAGGCCCGAACTGGCCAGCGCCGAGATGATCGTCTCGACCAGGCGGTCGCTCTTGAATTGGGCCGGCGAGACGTTCACCGCGACGGACATCCCGGCCGGCCACGTCATGGCATCCCGGCAGGCCTGGCGAACGACCCATTCGCCGATCGGGACGATCAGGCCGATCTCCTCGGCGAGCGGGATGAAATCGAGCGGCGAGATCATCCCGCGCTCGGGATGCTTCCAGCGGATCAGGGCCTCGCAGCCGATCAGCCGATCCTCGTCGAGCTGCAATTGCGGCTGATAGTGCAGCTGGAACTCGCGCCGCGCGAGCGCCTGACGCATGTCGAGCTCGAGCCGGCGGCGCGCCTGCATGCGCGCATCCATCTCCGGCTCGAAGAACCGGTATGTCCCGCGGCCATCGAGCTTGGCCCGGTAGAGGGCCAGGTCGGCGTTCTTGAGGAGCTTGTCCGCGCTGGTCCCGTCCGCGGGCGCGAACGCCACGCCGACGCTGGCGCCGATCGTCAGGAGATGGCCCTCGACCATGTAGGTTCGGCCGATCAGGTCGACGAGGCGCCGGGCCAGGGCTTGCGTATGGGCGGCCTCGCGGATGCCGGTCTGCAGGATGACGAACTCGTCGCCTCCGATCCGGGCCACGGTGTCGGTGGGCCTTACGGTCGAGCGCAGGCGGTCGGCGACCTTCGCCAGAAGCGCGTCGCCGATCGGATGGCCGAGCGTGTCGTTGACCGGCTTGAACCGGTCGAGATCGATGAGGAGCAGCGCGCAGGCCTCGCCGGTGCGTTGCAGGCGCGCCAAAGCCTCGTCGAGGCGCTCCCGCAGGAGCAGGCGGTTGGGCAGGCTCGTCAGCGGGTCGAGACGCGCCATCGCGTCGGCCCGCGCTTCGCTCGCCTTGCGGGCGCTGACATCCTCCAGCGTCGCAACCCAGCCGCCCGCGTCGCTGCGGTGGAGCTCGATATGCAGGGTGCGATCCTGGCGCGTCACCTCGAAGGCGGCCGAGGCCCGACGGTCGAGCGCCTGCCGCAAGGATCGGAAGACCTCCCGGCGCGGCTGCACGGTCCTCGCGCACAGGCTGCGGACCAGCCGGATGGCCGGCAGGTCGACCGCCAGGGCGACGTCCAGGCCGGCCAGGAGGCGTTCGGCCGGGGCGTTGAAGGCGACCACGTAGCCCGAGGCGCCGATCGTCAGCAGGCCGTGCCTGATCACGTCGAGGTCGTGGCGCTGCGTCAGGAGCGAGGCCGCGCCCGGATCCGTCCGGGTCGCCGGCGGCATCTTCATAAGCCGCGCCGTGCCGAGGTGGTGCAGGTCGGCACTCATCGCGCGAAGGCCCTGTTCGAGGCTGCCGGGCGGCACGCCAAACTTAACAAAAGCCAGTTCTATAGGAGAATTCTTAATTTCTGGTGCATGCTCCACGCTATTACTTAGTGAATATGCTATTTCAGTCGAGGCATAGGGCGGATCGTACAGCGGGTGTTTCGATCAAGGCGTATTCAGGCGCGGCGACCAACCGGAATGTTTCCGCACGAGACCGCACGACCTGGGCCCGATGAAACCAATTGTCCTGCGCCCCGGAGACAGGGCAGGGCGGTTTTTATTCGGATCGAACGGACCGACAACTGGATTATCACGTGCAGTCGACCGAACGCGGCCGCTTGTGTGTCGGCCCGCATACGGATCGCGTCCCCGCACGGTATCCGACTCCATGATCGTCCGGGTCTGAACGCGACGGCTGCCGCGCGACCGGTTCGGGACGCCGCCGGCCGGGTGGCACGCCCCGCAACGGGTCCAGCTGCCGTAGCAGCGGATCTCCGGATTTCTGCGCAGACTGCGCAATACGGTTGACGAAATGCGCACAATGCGCGCATCACCCCGAAAGGCTCACGACGAATTCCAGTCGCCGTCGATCAATCGGTCGCGAGCCTCAAGCAACATCTGCGTGAATCGCGCAGGGAGGGAACGAGTATGCAGATCCCGATCAAGCGGGCGATCGAGAGCGTTCCGGGCGGCATGATGGTCGTGCCCCTGCTCGTCGGGGCGCTCATCGCGACCTTCTTTCCCGGCACGCCCAAGTATTTCGGATCCTTCACCGGCGCCCTGTTCTCGGGCGCGCTGACGATCCTGGCGGTGTTCTATGTCTGCATGGGCGCGAGCATCGACTTTCGCGCCACCCCCTACATCGTCAAGAAGGGCGGCACCTTGCTGATCGTGAAGATCGGCATCGCCCTGATCCTGGGATTGATCTTCGGGCAGGTCCTCGGTGAGGCCCCGGTCGCGGCCGGGATGTTCGCCGGGCTGTCCACCCTGGCCGTCGTCGCCAGCATGAACGACACCAATGGCGGCCTCTACATGGCGCTGATGGGCCAGTACGGCCGCCCGCGCGATGTCGGGGCCTATACGGTGATGTCGCTGGAGAGCGGCCCGTTTCTCACCATGGTGACGTTGGGCGTCGCCGGCCTCTCGGCGTTTCCCTGGCAGACCCTGGTCGGCGCCATCCTGCCGCTCCTCGTCGGCATGATCATCGGCAATCTCGACCGCGAGATGCGCGCCTTCCTGAGCCGCGCCATCCCGGTCATGATCCCGTTCTTCGCCTTCGCGCTGGGCGCGGGGCTCGATCTGAGCAAGGTCTGGCAGGCCGGACTGCTCGGCCTCGCCATGGGCGTGGCGGTCGTGGTCCTGACCGGCATCCCGCTGTTCCTCGCCGATCGCCTGACCGGCGGCACCGGCGTCGCGGGGGTCGCCGCCGCGTCCACCGCCGGCAACGCCGCGGCCGTGCCGGCGATCGTCGCCGCCGCGAACCCGGCCTATGCCGATGCCGCCGGCCCCGCGACGATCCTCGTCGCCGCCTGCGTGGTCGTCACGGCGATCCTGGTCCCGATCGTCACGGCCTGGACCGCGAAGGTCGTCGGCCGCGGCGCGGACGAGGCGGAGGCGCCCGATGGCGAGCCGGTCGTTCCCGCACCCGTCCGCCGCGCCTGAGATGGACGCGCGCTGGCTCATCCTCGCCGACGATCTGACGGGCGCCGCCGATTGCGCGGTGGCGTTCCGCCGCCGCGGCAACGCCGCGGCCGTGATCTGGGGCGAGGCGGTGCAGGACGAACGGATCCCGATCCTGTCCTACGACGCCGACAGCCGCGGCCTCACCGCCGAGGCGGCGGCGCAGCGCCACGCGGCCCTGCTGGGGCGGCTGCACAGCGCGGACCGGCGCCTGTTCAAGAAGATCGACTCGACGATGCGCGGTCAGCCCGCCGCCGAGATCGCCGCGACGCTCGCGCAGTTGCGCGCCCGGTCCGGCCAGGCCTTCGGCGTGCTGGCGCCGGCTTTCCCCGGGACCGGCCGGACCACGCTGGAGGGCCGGGTGCGGGTGGGCGGTCGCCCGCTGGAGGAGGCGGAGGTGTGGCGGCGCGACCATAGCTACGCCAGCGCCGATCTCGGCGCGATACTGGCCTCGGCCGGAATCCGGTCCACGACGCTCACCCTGCCGATCGTGCGCGGGGGGCAACTCGCCGGCGCGCTGGCCGAGGCCGCGGCCGGTCCCGCCGAGATCGCCGTCTGCGATGCCGAAACCGACGCCGATCTGGCCCGCATCGCCGAGGCCGGCCTCGCCGCGACGGCGTCGGCCGTCTTCATCGGCAGCGCCGGGCTGGCGCACGCGCTCGCGGCGGCCGGCCCCGTTGCCGCCCTCGCGCCGGTCCGGATCGCGCCCGACCGGCGTGGCTCCCTCCTCGTCGTCGGCTCCCTCGCCGAGGTCTCGCGCGCGGGCGCCCGGCGCCTCCTCGCCGACGGCGCCGTGGCGCATCTGCCGGTCGCGCCCGAGACGCTGCTCGAAGCGGTGGAGGGCCGGCCGGACCTGGCGACGCCCCTCGCGGAACGGCTGGCCGCCGGCCAGGACGTCCTGGTCGAGATCATGCTGGGGGGCGAACCTGACATGAGCCTCGGCCCCCGGCTGGCCCACGCGCTGGCCGACGCCCTCGCCCCAATCGCCGGCCGGATCGGGGCGCTCGCCGCCACGGGCGGCGAGACCGCGGCCGCGCTGCTGACGCGCTTTCGTGTCCACGGCATCCAGTTGACCGACGAGATCGAGCCGGGTGTTTCGCTCGGCCTCACCTTGGGGCAACTCGCGATCCCGATCGCCACGAAGGCGGGTGCCTTCGGCGACGCCGACAGCCTCGTGCGCATCCGGGACCGCCTGCGCCACGTTCGAACCGAAGGAAGTCTCACATGACCCGTCCGACCATCGCCATCACCATGGGCGATCCCGCTGGCATCGGGCCAGAGATCATCATGAAGGCGCTGGCGCACCCGGAGGTCCACGCGATCTGCCAGCCGCTGGTGGTCGGCGATGCCGGGCGCCTGCGGCAGGCGGGCCGCATCGTCGGGGCCACGATCGGGGTCGATTCGCTCGCCGACGCGGGCGCGGCGGCCTTCGGCATGGATGCGGTCCAATGCGTCGACCTGAAATGCGTCCCCGAGGACCTGCCGTTCGGGCAATTGTCCCCGGTCGCCGGCGAGACCGCCTATCGCTGCATCGCGGCGGCCGTGGAGATCGTGCAGGCGGGGCAGGCGCAGGGCATCTGCACCGCGCCCCTGTCGAAGGAGGCGCTGCACGCGGCCGGCCACAAGTTTCCCGGCCACACCGAGATGCTGGCGCACCTCACCGGGACGCCGGAAGTGTCGATGATGCTGGTCTCCCCGAAGCTCCGGGTGATCCACGTCACGACCCATATCGGCCTGATCGACGCGATCGCGCGGATCGAGCCCGGCCTCGTCGAGCGCGTCATCGCCCGCGGGCATGCGGTGCTGGTGAAGGCCGGCATTGCTGAGCCGAAGATCGGCGTCTGCGCCATCAACCCGCATGCCGGCGAGAACGGCCTGTTCGGCCATGGCGAGGAGGCCGAGAAGATCACGCCGGCGGTCGAGGCCTGCCGCGCCAAGGGCTGGGACGTGCGCGGGCCCCTGCCGGCCGACACGCTGTTCTTCCTCGCCGGCCGGGGGGATTACGACATGGTGGTGGCCATGTATCACGATCAGGGGCATGGCCCGATCAAGGTGCTGGGTCTCGAGGCCGGGGTGAACATCACGGTCGGCCTCCCGGTGATCCGCACCTCGGTCGATCACGGCACGGCCTTCGACATCGCCGGCACGGGCGTCGCGGACGAGCGCAGCCTGATCGAGGCGCTGCGGCAGGCGGTCGAGCTGGCGCCGAAATCGCAGGCGGCCTGACGGGGCGCCGGCACGGACCGAGGCGCTCCCGCCGGGAGCAGGGTGAGAGAGCGGGTTTATGCGCGGGACGGAACGCCGGGCGCGGCTGCTGGAGGCGCTTGGGCTGGGTGAGATCGACGTCGACGATCTCGCGCACCGGTTCGGCGTCTCCGCCTCGACCGTCCGGCGCGACCTCCAGCACCTCTCCGACACCAAGGCGGTGCGCCGGACCTATGGCGGCGCCATACTGGCCGGGGCGGCGCCCGAGACGACCCTCGACCAGAGGCTCGCGATCAACGGGCCCGAGAAGCTAGCGATCGCCCGCGCGGCCCTCGCGCTCATCGCGGATGGCGAGACCCTGATCCTCGATGCCGGCTCGACGGTGACGGCCTTCGGGCGCCTCCTGCTCGACCGGCGCCTGCGCATCATCACGAACAATCTCGCGCTGCTCCCCTGTCTCGCCCAGGCGCCCGGGATCGATCTCGTCGTGCTCGGCGGCAATTTGAGAGCCACGAGCATGAGCACCGTCGGCCCGCTGGCCATCGAAGCCCTGCAGCGGATGACCGCCGATCGGGCGGTGATGAGCGCGGACGGCGTGGTCGCGGGACGCGGCCTGTGCGAGGCGAGCCTCGATCAGGTCGCCCTCAAATCCGCAATGATCGCGCAGTCGCGGGAGACGGTCGTGCTCGCCAATGCCGGCAAGCTCGGCCGGGCGGAGCAGATGGCCTGGGCGCCCCTGCCGCGGCGCTGGATTCTGGTCACCGACGCGGCCGTCCCGCAGGACCAGCGGCACAGCCTCGCGGAGGCCGGCGCCGACCTGGTGGTGGCCGGCGCCTGAGGCGCGGACCGCCCTCGATCCTTGTCCGATGCGGCATCTTGCGCCGCGGCGGGCCGCAGGGCGCACCGCGCCTATCTCAGGGTGGCATCGCGTCCGCCCGCCCCGGGGCGGGCGCCGCGGCGCAAATCCGGCCCTTGGCGCGACACGAAGGCATACCCCGCATGGTTCAGGATCTGCCGGAGCTGCCCGCAGAGGCGTTCGCCAAGCCCGATCGCAGTCCGGACCCGCTCTTCTACGCGCAGCCGCGCCTCGTCACCCATATCGATGCCGCCGCCATCGCCGCCGTGACCGACCTCTACAGGGCGGTCGTCCCCCCGGGCGGTGTGGTCCTCGACCTGATGTCGAGCTGGATCAGCCACCTGCCGGACGAGGTCGCCTACGCGCGCGTCATCGGCCAGGGCCTCAACGCGGCGGAGCTGGCCGCCAATCCGCGCCTGACGCGGCATTTCATGCAGGATCTCAACGCGCAGCCGCAGCTGCCGCTCGACACGGCGAGCGTGGACGCGGCCCTGATCTGCGTCTCGGTGCAGTATCTGCAGCGCCCCGTGGACGTCCTGTCCGAGGTCGCGCGGGTCCTGCGCCCCGGCGCGCCGGTGGTCATCAGCTTCTCGAACCGCTGCTTCCCGACCAAGGCGGTCGCGATCTGGAGCGCCCTCGACGGCACGGGCCACGCGCAACTGGTGCAGCTGTATCTGCAGCGCGCGGGATTCGCGCGCATCGAGGCCCGCATCCTGAAGCCCGAAGGCGACGCCGGCGATCCGCTGACGGCGGTCCTGGGCTGGACCGCCACGGCCTAGCCGACGCGCCGGCCGCTCGCGTCCGGGAGCCGATCCGCGGGGCGTCGGTCTCGACCTGGGATCGCGGGGGAGGCGCGGGCCTCGTCAGGCGCCGTCGCCGCCCTGAGCGCGCAGCCAGCGGCCGATGGCCTCGACCACATGGGCCTGCTCGGCGGCGGTCAACGCCTGCCCGGCCGGGACGGCGTACCACTTGGCCAGGCAACCGCGGCAGCAGGTGGCTGTCGCGTGCTGCGCCGTGAAGACCGGATGGCCGCGAAACGGCGTCTGCTTGCCGTCGTTCCTCGGCTCTGCGGGCGCGAGGCGCCGTTTCACGAAGTCTCGCGCGTGCTCTAGAACCGTCGGAAGCCCCTTCTCATCCAGGTAGGCCCGGTCGGCGGCCGAAAGCCGAAAGCGCTGACGGAATGCGGACCGCGAGAGACGATCGAAGACCTCTTCAACCCCGCGCATGCGCAGACCTACCCGATCGCCTGGCGCCCCTCTGGCCGGCCCGGCTTATGGCCCGTCGTCGGATCCGATGCATAGCTCACACCCCATCGCCCTTGGAACCGCCGGCTGGAGCCTGCCGAAGGTCCACGCCGCGCACTTCCCCGAAGCCGGCAGCCATTTGGAGCGGTACGCGCAGCTTTTCTCCGCGGTCGAGATCAACACGTCCTTCTATCGACCCCATCGGGTGACGACCTACGCGCGCTGGGCCGCCGCGGTGCCGGACGGGTTCCGCTTCGCCGTGAAGGTGCCGCGGACGATCACGCATGCGCGGCGCCTGGTCGGCACGGACGAAGCCCTGGATCGCTTCCTGGCCGAGGTGGCGGGCCTCGGGCCGAAGCTCGGGCCCCTGCTGCTTCAGCTTCCGCCGAGTCTGGCCTTCGATCCGGCATCCGCCGCGCCGTTTCTGGCGGGCTTCCGGCGGGCCTTCCCGGGGGACGTCGTCTGTGAGCCGCGCCACGCCACCTGGTTTGCGCAGGACGTCGATCAGCGCCTGTCCGACCTCGCGATCGCCCGCGTCGCCGCCGACCCCGCGCCGGTGCGAGGGGCCGGCACCCCGGGCGGCTGGCCGGACCTCATCTATTACCGGCTCCACGGCTCCCCACGGATGTACCATTCGGCCTACGAGCCGCCCATCCTCACCCGGATGGCCGAGCGCCTGCACCAGCACAGGGCCCTCGGCCGCCGCGCCTGGTGCATCTTCGACAACACCGCGGAGTTTGCCGCCGTCGGGAACGCTCTGGAGATGCTCGCGCTCGCAACAGAGCGCGCCGTCATCACGGCACGCTGATCTCCGAAGGAGGGCGATCCTCGACCGGGCTGATCCGATCCGCAGCGTCGGTGCCAAGGAGAACCCGGAGCCTGCCTTGACTGGATCGCGCGGCGCGACCGTACCCGCCGCTCGCAGTTCCGTGCGCAAGTGGCGCGCCCTACGGGAATCGAACCCGTGTTTTCGCCGTGAAAGGGCCGCCACGAGGCAGAGAGGATAAAAGCGAACGCGGTAATCCGCTCAGCATACTGGCATTTCCCGTCTCCCGCTATCATAGTTGGTCGATCGGTCTGTGTGAGACGCTGTGTGAGACCAATCGATGGCAAAACCTAGCAGCTTCGACAGTGTCGCTAAGCGGGCCCGGCTTCCGCCGGCTAAGAACCCACGCTGGCAGGGTGTTTCAGGAGGGCGGGGCGGCGTTAGCCTGGGCTACCGCAAGCCTGCGCGAGGACCTGGCGCCTGGATCGTCAAGCTGGTGATCGATGGGAACCGCGTCGAGCAACGCCTCGCCCAGGCTGACGACCCTGGATCGGATCCAGACGCCCTCTCGTACCCAGCTGCGGTGACGGCAGCCATCGAATGGGCGCGCGCTCAGGTACGTCGTCTCGACGGCGAAGGGGAGGGGGGTGGTACCGAGGTCCTAAGCGTCCGCACCGCAGTCGAAGCTTATGTCGCCGCCCGCTCAGCGCGTGCTCCAGCGGCGGGGAGGGACGCCGAGAAGCGCCTCGGCAAGCACGTCCTCTCTGATCAGGTCTTCGCTGATACGCACCTCGCGAAGCTGAATGCTAGCACCATCCGGGCTTGGCGACAGCGCCTATCGGGCGAGTTGCAACCCACCACCGTCAACCGTCTGCTGAACGACCTGCGCGCCGCTCTCAATGCAGCCGCCGAACACCATCTTCGCGCGCTGCCGGCCACGCTCGCCGCTGAGATCCGCACCGGCACGAAGGCAATCTCAGCAGGATCAAGCGCGCGCAAGCAGATCCTGCCCGACGCCGAGATCCGGCGCCTGGTCGACGCGGCCTTCGTCGTTGACGAGACCGGCGATTTTGGGCGGCTCGTGCTGGTCATGGCCGCCACGGGAGCTCGCCATTCGCAGGTCGCCAGGATCACCGTGGGCGACGTGCAGGCCGCGCGTGGTCGGATCATGGTGCCACCCTCGAACAAGGGCCGCGCTGGTAAGCGTCCGACGCCCATCGCTGTGCCGGTCGGAGCCGACGTGATCGAGCGTTTGCAGCCCGTCCTCGCCGGCCGGCGCGGGCACGAGCCGCTCCTGATGCATTGGCGGCATCGACAAGTCGGGCCCGTCACCTGGGAGCGGGTCGATCGAGGGCCTTGGGCCACAGCCTCGGCGGCGTTGCGCCTATGGGACAGGGCTCGGACCCGGGCCGAGGCGCCCCCCGGGACGGTCATGCTGTGCCTGCGCCACAGCTCGATCGTGCGGGCGCTGAGCGCTGGCGTACCGGTAAGGCTCGTCGCGGCACTGCACGATACCAGCGTGCAGATGATTGAGGACCACTACTCCGCCTACATCGTCGAGGCGACGGAGGAGATCGCGCGCCGAGCCGTCACGCCCCTGGCACCGAGCCCAGTACCCACGCTGCAGCCTGTCGACGGAGCCGCAGCATGAAGATGGCGCGGAAGCTCGCGAAGACCAAGCGCACCGTAAATGGGAAGTATCTAGGGCGTCCGGTCAAAAAATCGAAGAACGCTGCGCCGGTGATCGAAAAATCTTCTCTCAAGGCAAAGCCAGCTCGAATGAAGCTTTACCTTAAACGTCTCAGGAATCCAGAACTCGTAACACACCCGATTACAGGTGAAACGGTAAGGCCATTTGGGCCACCGAAGCCGGTCTACGAGTGGCGCGAAGCTAAGCCTGGACGGCCGCCGGTGTCGGACTTTGTCGCTCTCTTACGCATCATAAAAGTCATTCAACACACCGGACAGCACGGGTTCTCAGCTGCTGTCGCCGAGCAAGAGCCACATCGCAAAATAGATGCCGTCAAACAGGAGTACAGGCGTGAGCGGCGAGCCATGAGGCGTCGCGCGGAAGAAAATTCATGATCGAAATTTTTCACGTACTTTCGACTATTTTTCAATGACTTAGGCCAATCGAGTTTTTGTCTGCGCCTCAGGTCTCTGTCTGCCGGCTATGGTCATGTCGTCCGACAGATCAGACGAGGCAGATCATCATGACCCGCTCACCAAGACCCGCCGAGCGACGTGATGCCATCCCGTGGCAAAAGCGGCCGCACCTCCGCATGGACGTCGCCGGCGATGTCACAGGGCTTTCCCGCACGACGATCTATCGGCTGGCATCGGAAGGTCGGCTGAAGCTCAAGCGCCTCGCCGGCCGGGTTGTCGTCGAGACTGCGGGTGTCTTGAGCCTCGTTGAGAACGCCGAGCCTTGGAGGCCGGGAAACCGCGGCGCCGCGGCACGGGCAAAGCGATCCAATGCGGCGCGCATGGCCCTCCGATGATGAAGAGTAAAACGCCTGGGCAGATGCCCACCTCTGCTCGCAGCGCGGTCGCCGACCGTATGCGCCTCCTCAAGCACATGCGCGCCGGACAAAGCGTGTCCGTTCTAGACGTTGCCAATTTCCTTCGCTGCCGCGCGAACCACGGCGAGGAGTGGATTGGCGAGGAGATCGTCGAGGTCGCTGGAGTAGCCCACAGCCTCAATGAGGAGGTCATCGTCACGGCTAGCTTCGTCACGCTGACCCTGCGACTACAGCAAGGTGGGAGCGATCGATGAGCGTCGCCTTCCACACCGGTTTGCCGCGCTCCCGGCTCGACACAGCGCTCGCGTTCGCGCCGGATCACATGCGCCCGATCCTGCTGGCCGTGCGCGACCACGGCGTCGCCTGGGCGACGATACCCCAGCACGCCGGCCGGTTTGACGTCCCCAAGACCAAGCCCTTCATCGCGATCATTGGGGACGACATGCACACAGCGATGGGGCCGGCCGGCTTCCATCCGAAATCGGTCCGCCGCCTGATCGCCCGATCTCGCGTCGTCGCCATCGTTGCCGCCGCACCCTTGAAGATTGCCTACGAGGAGGCGGTTAAGGCCCCTATCGCGTTCGGATCGAACGGCCTCGTCATCGAGACCCGCCCTGAGCGCGAACTAGAATGGGTCGGAATGGTGAGGGCTGAGAACCCGAACGCCGCGCTCATCCTCGTCAGCGTGAGGGAGACGGCGCAGTGAATGCCCGCCCCTCCGATCATAGCGTCAGCATGGTCGAGCACGCCCTCATCTATGCCCGCCACGGGATCCCAGTGCTCCCCTGCAACCCAGCGACCAAGCAGCCGCTGGTCCCGCGGGACGAGGATGCGAACGGCAACCCGATCCCCAAGACCGGCGGCCTCTACAAGGCGACTTGCGACGAGGCGCAGATCCGCGCGTGGTGGCGCGAGCACCCGCACGCCATGATCGGCCTGCGCACCGGTCCTGAGTCCGGCTTGTTCGCCATCGACCAAGACGTGCCGAAGAAGCCGGGTGACCCGGACGGGGTAGCGGCCTGGGAGTGGGTAACCGCGGCGCACGGCGATGTGCCCACGACCCATACGCACATCACCCCCAGCGGTGGCCTCCACCTGCTTTTCGCGTACCCGGAGAGCATCACCATCACCAACAGCCGCGGCGCCCTGCCACCTGGCATCGACGTGCGCGGAATTGGCGGCTACATCATCGCCGCACCGAGCCGGAGGGCGGACGGCCGGGAGTACCGCCTCGCGCAGCCCGAGCACGCATTCCAGTTCGCGCGTGTCCCGGACCGGCTGCTCGACCTGCTCAGGAAGGCGGAGCCGACACCTGCATCCAAAGTATCGCCCCGCGCCGAAGTCGCGCCTGAGCATGAGCCCGACGCGAGATCGAACGGAGGTCGCTCCCGCGCAATCAACGGCGACGTGCCCGACAGCTACATCCTTCGTGCTGTCGAGGAAGAGTGCGCCGCCGTCGCTCAGGCGCCGCGGGGCCAGCGCAATTCGGTGTTGAACGTTGCCGCGTTCAAGCTCGGCACCTTCGTCGGCGCCGGTCGCCTCGACGCCGGCACGGCCACGCATCGTCTCCTTGAGGCCGCGGTCACTAGCGGCCTCGTCCAAGACGACGGCCAGCACGCTGCCCTCGCGACAATCGAGAGCGGGCTGACCTCCGGCGCCGCCAAGCCGCGCGCGTTTCCTGAGCGCAAAGTACGCTCCGGGGCGCCCGTCCAGAACCGTGAGGAGCGCCGCAGTGGATCTTCTGCCACAGACGGAGAAGATGGGCTCGACGACCTCCCCACCATCCGTGTCGTCAACGGCGAGGTGCCGCGCGCCGTCACCGAGACAGAGCAGGCGATCCTCGCGGCGGACGTGCCGATCTTCACCCGCTCCGGCAGCCTCGTCCGGCCGGTGATCGAGGCCGTTCCGGCAGCGAAGGGGCATCAGACGACGGCGGCGCGCCTCAAGCCGATGTGCGTGCACAGCCTCGCCGACCACGTCGCGCGAACCGTCCGCTACCAGCGCTTCGACGGGCGGTCGAAGGACTGGGTGACGATCAACCCACCGGCCGAGATCATGACCGCGCTTCTCGCCCGCGACGGCGATTGGCAGCTGCACCCGATCGCGGGCATCATCACCACGCCGACCCTGCGCGCGGACGGCACGATCCTCGACCACCCCGGCTACGATCCCGAGACTCGGCTGTTCCTCTCCCTGGATCGGGACTTTCGGATGCCGGCGATCCCTGAGCATCCGAGCCGGGCGGACGCCGAGCTTGCGCTGCAACTCCTGGAAGACCTGCTGATCGGCTTCCCATTCGTCGGCCCGGTCGACCGCGCTGTGGCGCTGTCGGGCATCCTCACTGCGCTGGTACGCAGCGTGCTGACCACCGCCCCCCTCCACGCGATCCGCGCCTCCACGCCGGGCACGGGCAAGAGCTACCTCGTGGATCTCGCCAGTACTATCGCCACCGGACGGTGCTGCCCGGTGATCGCGGCCGGCAAGACCGAGGAGGAGACCGAGAAGCGGCTCGGCGCACTGCTGCGCGAGGCGGTGCCGATCGTGTCGATCGATAACGTCAACGGCGAGCTCGGCGGCGACATGTTGTGCCAGCTCACCGAACGGCCGCTCGTGCGGGTCCGGATTCTCGGCAAGAGCGAGGCGCCCGAGCTGGAGTGCCGCGCGACGGTGTTCGCCACCGGCAACGGCCTGATCCTGGTCGGCGACATGACCCGGCGCACCGTGCTCTGCACCCTGGACACCAAGGCCGAGCGCCCCGAGCTTCGCGGTTTTGACTTCGACCCGATCGACAGGGTGATGACCGATCGCGGCCGGTACGTCGCGGCCGTGCTCACGATCATCAGGGCCTACCGTGCCGCGGGCGCACCGAAGGTGTGCGGTCCGGTCGGCAGCTACGAGGACTGGACCGAGGCGGTGCGCGCGCCGCTGATCTGGCTCGGCCAGCCGGACCCGTGCGCGAGCATGGAGACTGCGCGCGAGGAGGACCCCGAACTGTCCGCCATCCGCGAGCTATTCGGTCACTGGCAGGAGCAACTGGGGCTGTCGAGCGGCTTCACCACGAACACGATTATCAAGTCCGCGTGCGAGAAGGCGCCCTCCAGCAGCCTCCATCCCAATCAGCAGGAGTTTCTGAGGCCAGAATTCCGCGACCTGCTGCTGCGACAGGCCGGCGACGGCGGCGCGGTCAGTAGCCGGCGCCTCGGCAAATGGCTGGCACGCATAAGCGGGCGCGTGGTCGACAGCTTGCGCATCGAGATGAAGGTCGACGGCAGCCACGGCAACCGCTTCTCGCTCTGCGCGATCGATCCCGCCACGAGCGGTCCACGATGACGGCTAGCATCCTGACCATGGGTGATGCTTCACGGGGGTTTTGGGGGTTTTGGGGGGTTCCTATGATCATTACGCGGGAAGAAGCAGCGACAGTTTCTTGTATAGAGGTAGAACCGACCCCCCAAACACCCCAAACCCCCGTCTGCTGAGTGTATGGTCGGTCATGATCACCACGGCCGACGCTCGGGGCCCGTTTGTCCCTGACCTCGAACACGCCGTGTGCATCGCCCGACTGCGCTGCTGGCGCACGAGCGCCCATCTATCTGTCGGTCTGTTCGACCGCACCTTCGAGACCCTGCGCCAGGTCGACGCCGTAGCGGCGGTCGCCCCGATTCCGCCGCGCGAGGCCATGCGGAAGCGGTGGGCTGCGGCGAACGACGGGGCGCTTCGGGGACCAGCCGACAAAACATCCGCTTGCCGGCGAGACGGCGGGCTGACCGCCATACCTCACGAGGTCGTACCATGAAACGACGATTGCCGGGCACGAACGACCGGCCGAGGCAGCCACACCCCTGGTCATCCTCGACCGAATTCCGCGCCATCGCCAACGCGGCGCTGCGGCGGTTCAACGCCGAACGGCACCTGCACCCGATCTGCGGTGCGATGGCCAAATCGACCGGTGAGCCCTGCCGGCAGATCCCAGCAAAAGGCCGGAAGCGGTGCAAACTTCACGGCGGTGCCACGCCGCGCGGCGACGGACCAGCTGGCTGGCATACACCAGGCTTCCCCAGTGGCCTGCCAACAGGCAAGCCGCGCAGCGACGCCTACAAGGCCTGGAAACAGCGTGAGAAGCGCGCTCGGGTTGCGGCTATGACGGCGGATGAGCGTGCACGCTACGAGGAGTGGCAACGGACGCACAAGCCCGGCAGCGCGGCGGAGCGAGCGCATGTGCGCCGCAATCGCGAGGCGCGCCGGTGGCTCGAGACGATTATGCGTGAGCCACCCTCTGCGCCGACGCCGGATCGAGCCGAACTCGAGATGCTCCGGGCGAGGCTTCAGGCTCACATCGCGCAGCTCGACGCTGAGATAACGGAGCCCACAGAGAACGAGACACCAATCAGTGGGCTGTTCGACTGAAACGCTCAATGGCCAAATGGCTTTGGGCAGACCATCGAGCATCAGACAAAATGTCCGACGCGTCACCGCTCAAAGCGCATCTGAGCTGCACAAATCCTATCATCAAGCTCGAAGCACCCCGTGCAAGTTCAGCGTCACAGCGCGATCGCCTAGCCAGCACGACGTTCGGCCTGACGCTGTGCGATCGCACGGCACTCGGCTCGGCGCTCCTCGTCATACCTCGGCTTTAGTCTCTCCCAGACAGCACTCATACGCGCGTCTCGACTTTTTGGTGGAACGAATGGCAGAGCCGCCCATTCGTCCAGCACCCAGTTAGCGAAATAGATCACCGCGCTGCGATCATCCCGCATTTTAGTTGTTTTCCTGCGGCTACGCCTGCCTTCGACCCAATGTATGTAGTATATGCCATTATCATGTTTCCTAAGAAATGGCATCATTGCTCACATCCTTCCAATCAGCAAAACGAACCGACTGCATGCCCAATAAACAACACAAATTACACCTCAAGTCAAATAAGACACTTTGTCTGATATCGATGGCTAGTCATCAGACAGATCAGACAGATGAAATACGCGGAACTTCATACAGCGTGTGCTTATGTGAAACTGGGCAGCACTCCTGCATATTCCAGAATCGGCAGGGGAGGGCACCGGTGCGATCAGCCGGCTATAAGCTTTTGCTGGCTGAGGCGCCCAATTCTCTTTCGGGCGCAAGGCGGCTGCGCAGCCTTCTTACGGCGGTTGGAGTCCATCTACCGCCTCCGCTTGGCGTAGGTATCCCTTCGCACTCTAATGCGGCCGCAACAGCGCGCAGCGACGCTACACCGGTCGGATCGAGGCGCGCCAGAATTGGCGCAAGAGCCTCGGCTTGAGCGTTGGCCTTGCGTCCGCGGGCAGCACGAGCCTTGGCTGTGTCCGCGGCCGTGCCCGCCCGGCCTCTGAAACCTCCAAGCGTTTGACCTCGCGCTCTAGCGGCCGCGAGAGCAGCTTTCGTCCGGGCAGAGATCATCCGCCGCTCCTCCTCGGCGACCACCGCCATGATGCCCACAGTCATCCTGTTCGCCGCAGGCATGTCGCACGCGACGAAGTCGACGCCGGCTTTGTGCAGGCCGAGCAAGAAATGCGCATCCCGGGCAAGCCGGTCGAGTTTGGCAACCACAAGCGTGGCGCGGTGGGCGCGACAGAGCGCAAGGGCACGGGCCAATTCCGGCCGCTCACTGTTCGCGCCGCTCTCGATCTCGACTACCTCGGCGACCAATTTCCAGGCGCCACCATTGAGGTAGTCAGCAACGTCTGCGCGTTGTGCTTCCAGTCCGAGCCCAGACCGGCCCTGTCGATCGGTGCTGACGCGTAGGTAGGAGATGAAGCGGCTATGGGCCATCAGCTACATGTATCACTCTGTGCAACGGACATTGCACAGAGTGATACAGGGAAACTGTCTGTCAATGGCGCTTAGGTGAGCGTTGCACCTTTGAGGGTGGCTCTATCCCGGGGCATGCCCCCTCCCGGTATACCCACGCAGCAGCTCTGTCAGCGCTCGCCAGACACGTCGACAAAATTGCGCTCGCGAGGGCGATCCGGACAAAATGTCCGCATCGTGATCAGCATCTCAGCGCAGCGGCAATTAGAAATGATTAGGTTTGGCCGAAAGCGGCTCGTCCGCTTCCGGCGTTCAAACGGCAGAAGCGGGCCTTCATTGCGGCTCAGTCGACCTCCATGTGACTCGAAGCGGAACATGAGCGGCGGCAATCGTGGGGCCCGCTTCCCAACTCGAAACAGACACTTGTCCAGTTTACTTCGGCCCGTGCCTGCGCCTCAGGCGGCACGCCGACACTTGTCCCCAGGTGAGGACTTAAACGCCGAGGATAACCGTTGTAGGGGCCAAGCGCCGGATACAGTTCGCCTGCGGTCACATCCGCTCTACTGGCCCGCCCGCTTTCTCTAGCGCGGAGAAGCCGCCGGCTACGTGAGCGACCGGGCCGATCCCCATGTCCATGAGCGTCTTGGCAGCCAGCGCCGAGCGATTACCCGAGCCACAGTAGAGCAGCAGCTTTTTGCCACCTCCGAGTTCGGCCCTGTGGGTCGGGCTCGACGGATCGGCCTGGAACTCCAGGAATCCGCGCGGCACGTGAACCGCTGCTGCGATCTTGCCGGTTTTGCTCAGCTCCTCGCCCTCGCGCACGTCGACGAACACCGTGTCCGGCTGCCCGAGGCGCGCCAACGCCTCCTCGGCCGACAGGGTCTCCACCGCGCGGCTCGCCTCAGCCACCAAGTCCTTCGCGCTCTTCGTCGTCATGATCGTCTCCATCACTCGCCCCAAACCGCGCCGTCGAGCGCGTTCAGCGGGATCTTCAGGTACCGCTTTCCGTTCGCCTCGGGTTCGGGCAGGCGGCCGCCCCTGATGTTGACCTGCAGCGAAGGCAGGATGAGCTTCGGCATCGGCAGCTCACGGTCGCGCGCCTCGCGCATCCGCACGAACGCCTCCTCGGTCTCGGTCTCCGTCAGGTGCTTGTTCTCGGCCCGCTGCCGCGCGACGGTGCTCTCCCACGCCGCCGCCCGCCCGCCCGGGCGATAGTCGTGTCCGGTGAACAGCCGCGTCTCGTCCGGCAGGGCCAGGATGCGCTGGATGCTACGCCAGAGCACGTGCGCGTCGCCGCCCGGGAAGTCGGCCCGCGCCGAGCCGCTGTCGGGCATGAACAAGGTGTCGTGGATGAAGGCGGCGTCCCCCACCCGGTAGGCGATGGAGGCCAGGGTGTGGCCCGGCGTGAACATCACCTCGACGTCGAGGTTGCCGATCCCGAAGCGCTCGCCGTCGGCGAAGAGGCGCGACCACTGTGAGCCGTCCGTTCGGAACGTGTCGGGCAGGTTGTAGAGCCCCTTCCAGAGCCGCTGCACCGCGACGACCTTCTCGCCGATGGCGGTCGGGACGCCGGTCCTGTCGTGCAGGTAGCCGGCCGCCGAGAAGTGGTCGGCGTGCGGGTGCGTGTCGAGGATCCACTCCAGCGCGTAGCCCTCACGTTCGATATGGGCGAGCAGGGCGTCGGCGGACCGGGTGGCGGTCGCGCCGGACTTCGGGTCGAAGTCGAGCACCGGGTCGATGATGGCGCAGCGCTTCGTGTCGGGATCCGCGACGACGTACTGGATGCTGCCGGTCGGCTCGTCGTGGAAGCCCGTCACGATGGGCCGTCCGCGCAAGGGCGCGGTGGTCTGGTCCGACATGAATCTCCTCCGTCCGGGTTCAGGTCGCCGCGCCGAGGAGCGGTAGCGCTCCGCGGGCGACGACATAGAGGCCGACCAGGATGACGAGGCCGGCGAAGGTGATGGTCAGGGCGCGCTTGTGCGCGGCGAGGCGCTTGCCGAGGCGGGCGCCCGCGACGCCGCCGAGCATGCCTCCGAGGATGAACAGGCCGGCGAGCGGCCAATCGATCAGGCCGGAGGCGGCGTAGCTCGCCGCGGTGGCGGCGCCGAAGGCGCTGACCGCAACCAGCGAGGTGCCGATGGCCATCGGCAGGGGCATGGCCGTCGCCAGCATCAGGCCCGGCACGATCAGGAACCCTCCGCCGATGCCGAAGAAGCCGGAGAACAGGCCCACGGCGAAGCCGATGCCGAGCAGCCAGGGCAGGAGCACCGGGGCGCTCTGCTTGGTCAGGCGCACGTCCGGATCGCCCGCGCCGCGCCGCTTGCGCAGCATCATACCCCCGACGACGAGCATCACGACCCCGAACAGGGCCAGCAAGCTCTGCCCAGCGACCGCCTTGGCCGCCGCCGAGCCGGCGAGCGCACCAAGGACACCGGCGAGCGAGAACACCGCCGCGCACCGCCACTTCACCATCCCGGCGCGCCAATGCGGGACGAGGTTGCCCGCCGCACTGGCCGAAACCGCCAGGGCGCTCGTGCCGATGGCCACGTGAGGCGAGCTCACCCCGACCACGTAGGTCAGGAGCGGAACTGCCAGGATCGAGCCCCCTCCGCCAACGAGGCCGAGGATCACGCCGACGACCCCGCCCGAGCCGGTCGCGAGGCCGGATGTCAGCAAGTTGGGCATCACGCGTCCACTCCCTGCACCGCCGAGGGCTTCGAGGCCGCCGAGGGCACAAGGCGGAACAGCAGCATGCCGACGACCATGGCGGCCACGAAAGTGGCGGCCTGGGCTGGAACGACCGTGAGGATGGTCAGCGCCGGCCCGGGGCAGAGGCCGGCAAGACCCCAGCCCACACCGAAGATCGCGGCACCGGTGATCAGGCGCGGATCGAGATCGCGCCGGGTCGGGATCTCCAACCGTGGCGCAAGCAGCGGCCGGCGCCTGCGCCTCGCGATCAAGTAGCCAGCGGCCGAGACCGCGACGGCGCCCGCCATGACGAGGGCGAGGCTCGGGTCCCAACGTCCGGTCACGTCGAGGAAAGCGAGGACCTTGGCCGGGTTAGCCATGCCGGAGACGAGCAGGCCGAGCCCGAATAGCAGGCCGACGGCAAAGGCGGAGGCGATCTTGGCCATGGCTCAGGCTCCGAGCAGGCGACGCGTGACGAGGACGGTCAGGATGGCGACGGCCATGAAGGTGCCCGTCGCGACGAGGGAGCGGGGTGAGCCGCGACCGATGCCGCAGACGCCATGGCCGCTGGTGCAGCCGGCCCCAAGGCGCGCGCCGAACCCGACGAGCAGGCCCGCGAACACTAGGAGCGGGAACGAAGTGGCAACCGTCACCGGCGGCAGGCTGCCTCCCAGGCCGGCATAGACCAGCGGCGCCAGGACCAAGCCGGCCAGAAAGGCGATCCGCCAGCCGGTCTCTCGTGACGGCCGGGCGAGCAGCCCACCGAGGATGCCGCTGATGCCGGCCACGCGTCCGTTGAGGAGCAGGAACACGGCTGCGGAGGCGCCGATCATGAGGCCGCCGAGGGTAGCGCTGAGTGGCGTGAAGCCGTCCATGGTGATCTCTCCCGAGCTGCGGCAGCGGCAAACCCGTGGGCGCCGCATGATCCTCAGGCCACTTCCGCGGTTGTCGTTGGACGGGTGGCCCCCCCGCACTCAACCGCAGCAGAATTAGATGATGCTTAATTAGATATTTCTAATCTAACGTCAAGAGGGAGATGGCCAATGATCCCCGGAACGGCGAAGCGGGTCCCGCTTCACACAGGCGCGCACGACAACCAGCGCATCGCCGCCGACCTCAATGCCAGTGTCCGCTGGCATGCCGAGCACCCGCAGGCCATCGGTCGCCGGATACGCGAGCTCGACGCGGAGTGGGACATCGAGCGGACACTGGAGGCCAATGCCGCGACGCTGGCGCTCACCGGAACCGTGCTGGGCATGACCGCCGACCGGCGCTGGCTCGCCCTGCCGCTGGCGGTGACAGCGTTCCTGCTCCAGCACGCCGTTCAGGGCTGGTGCCCGCCCTTGCCGGTGCTTCGGCGGCTCGGCTTCCGCACGGCCCGCGAGATTGAGGTCGAGCGCAACGCTCTGAAGGCGCTCCGGGGCGATTTCGGCCCCATCGGACCGGGCCCGGGCGACCACGACACCCGGGCGGGTCACGCGCTCATGGCGGCCAGGCTCTGATGGTAGGACGCCGGAACGGCCTCGCCTTCTCGCCGAGCTAAAGGTGGATGTAGTCGAACCCCATGCCCTGCAGGCGCGCCAACTCGGCGACGCCGCTCGGCACGATATCGTCCTCGCTCACGCCGTAGAGAGCGCCGCGGTCGATTTTCCGTTCCCTCAACGTGTTGGCGCAGACCAGGAACCTGACGCCCGCGGCCCGGAGGGCATCGATGCGTCCGGCAAGATCCTTGTTGTCCACGGCAGACTGGAGGAGCGCGACCCCGTCGCGGAGGCTCACCACGCGTATGTCGACGTGCTCCTTGCCTACGGCCTCCACATGGTTGCGCAGATTGCCGAGCAGGTGTTCGAAGTAAGCGGTACCGTCCGGACCGCCCCCACTGTTGTGATAGACCACCTTCTGGTCCGCGTAGTACCCGGCCGGCGCTGCCGAGCCGGCCGGGGCGGCGCCCGCTCCGAGGTCGCGAGCAGGACCGCGCGCATTCGGCTCCTAACGACGGTCGTCGTCGGGCTCTCCGTCGTCAGTCTGCAGCTCCGGAGCCTTCGGGTGGCCGGCGGACAGGCTGTCGAGCCGCGCGTGATCGAACCCGTCCTCAGGCTCCGGTCCGGCGGACGTGCCGCTCCCGACGCTGCCCGTCGTCTCCGGCCCGACCCGGCGCGCGGCGTCGAGGGTGCCCCGCGACCCGAGCACCACGACCTTCGTGCCGATGGGCACGCGCCGATGCAGGTCGATGACGTCCTGGTTCAGCATGCGGATGCACCCGGAGGAGACCGCCTCGCCGATGCTCCATGGCTCCGTGGTGCCGTGGATGCGGTAGAGCGTGTCCTTGCCGTCCTTGAACAGGTAGAGCGCCCGGGCTCCGAGGGGATTCCTCTCCCCGCCCGGCATGCCGCCGGCCCAGCGCCGATTCCGTTCCGGGTCCCGGCGGATCATGTCGGGCGTCGGCGTCCAGCGCGGCCAGGTGGCCTTGCGGGCGATCGTTGCCTCGCCGGTGAATTCGAAACCCGCCTTGCCGACGCCGACCCCGTAGCGCATCGCCTTGCCGCCCTCCAGGACGAGGTAGAGGAACCGCCTGTAGGGATCGACCACGAGTGTGCCGGGCGGCTCCTTCGTGGGGAAGTCGACCACCTGACGGACGTTGCGGGCCTTGAGGTCGCGCGGATCGACCGCCTCGACCGGGAACGGCTCGTCCGTGATCGTCGCGTACCGGCGCACGGCATCCGGCGCGATGTGTGGCCTGGCTCCGGCGACACGGGCTGGCGCCCCCATCGAGGCCGTGCAGGCGCCGAGTGCCGCGGCGAGCGCGATCAATGCCGGGAGACGCAAGGCCCGCCGCATCACGAGCGGCCCCTGGCGCGCGCCTGGGTCACAGCCTGCTTGAATCCGTCAAAGTCGAGGGCCGCGGCCACCTTCAGCGGGCCGATCAGGAAGACGGGCGTGCCCTGCAGGCCGAGAGCATCGGCTTGGTCTAGGTTGCGCTGGAGCAGAGCGGCGATCTCAGCCTGATGGGTTTTCCGGTCCTCTTCCAAGCGGGCCATGTCGACGCCCGCGGCGGACACGGCTTCCAGCATCCGCTCCTTCGGGATCTTATGGCCCGGAATGGCCATGAGCGCCCGATGCACCGCGTCGTAGCGGCCCTGGTACTTCGCCGCGAGGGCGAGCTGGGCACCGTAGACGGAGGCGTCGCCGAGGATCGGCCAGTCCTTGTGGACGAGGCGGATCCGTCCGTCCGCTTTCACCAGCCGGAGTAGGTCGGGCTCGGACTTCTTGCAGAAGGGGCAATTGTAATCGAGGAAGGCGACGATGGTCAGGTCGCCCTTCGCGTTGCCGGAGACAGGCGCCTCGGGGTCGTTGAGGATGGCATTCGCGTCGATGCCTTCGGCGAAGGCTTGGCTCATGCCCGGCGGTGCCAGCAGGGTCGGCGCGAGCGCGGCGGCGGGCAGAAGGGCGAGCAGGGTCCTGCGGTCCATGACGGTCTCCGTGGGGTTGTCAAAGGCGGCTGGCTCAGGCGCCGACCAGGGCGAGGCGGCGGGTCAGGGCCTCGACCGTGAGCTCGCCCTCGGTGCGACCCTCCCGCACCTCGCCCCCGTCGGGGCGCATCAGGATGAGGGTCGGCGGTCCGACGACTTCGAAGCGCCGCATCAGGGCACGCGTGTCGGCGTCGTCGCGGGTGACGTCGGCCCGGATAACCGAGACGGCCTTGAGCCTCTCGCGGACCCCGGAATCGGCCAGGACCGTCCGCTCATTCGTCCTGCAGACGGTGCACCAGTCGGCGGCAAACTCGATGAGCACCGGCTTCCCCTCGGCACGTGCGGCCTGGAGGGCGGTCTCGAATGCGGAGACGGAGGAAACCGTGCGGGCCTCGGTGGCCCGACCCACCTGCGGAAAGCCGAAGCCGGCGAGCGGTCCGAGGGGGGCGGATCCGCCCGCCGCGGCGCCAACGACGAGGGCGCAGCCGTAGGCGACGGTCACGATCCCCGCCGTCCTGCCCACGCGCGCCGGGATGCCGCTCGTGGCAACCGCCGCGACCGACAGCCCGAAGCCGATGGCGAGCGCGCCCCAGAGCAGGAGCGACAGCCCGTCCGGCAGCAGGCGGGTGATCAGCGAGACCGCGAGCGCCAGGAAGACGAAGCCGAACGCTTGCTTGGCCCGCACCAGCCATGGGCCGGACCGCGGCAGGACACCGGCGCCGAACGTGCCGACCAGCACGAGCGGTGCGCCCATCCCAAGGCCGAGCGCGAACAGGGCCAGCGCGCCGCGCAGGACGTCGCCGGTCTGGGCGACGTACAGGAGCGCGGCGGCGAGAGGCGGCGTCACGCAAGGCCCGACGATCAGGGCCGAGCTGAAGCCGAGCAGCGCGGCGCCGAGGATCGATCCCCCTTTCGCCGCGGGCGCGCCACTCCGGCGATCTCGCCACCAGCGCGGTGCCTGGAGGTCGAATAGACCGAACATCGACAGGGCGAGTGCGGCGAAAGCGGCGGCCATGAGGCCGAGGGCCGGGGGTGTCTGGAGGGCGACCTGCAGGTTGCGACCCAGCCATGCCGCCGCGACGCCGAGGCTAGCATAGGCTACCGCCATGGCGAGGACGTAGCTCCCGGACAACACGAGCCCCCGCCCTGGCGTGAGCGCTTGGCAGGAGCGGACCAGCATGCCCGACAGGATCGGCACCATCGGCAGCACGCAGGGGGTGAACGCCAGGAGGAGGCCGAGCCCGAACATCCCCATTAGGACGCCGGTCAGGTTGCCGACGAGGAAGATGGCAGGTCCGGCGGGAAAGACGCCCGGGCGCGAGGCCGTCGTGGCCGTCCCGCCGGGAGGCTCGGCGGCACGGACGGCTTCGCCGCCTGAGGGTGCATCGGCGTTTGCAAGGGCGGCGAGGTCCAGTCGCTTTGTGACCGGCGGGTAGCAGATGCCCCCCTCGGCGCAGCCCTGGAAGGTGACCCGCACCTCCCGCAGGCTGGCGAGCGCTGTGCCCGGAACGATGGCCTCGGCCGAGCCGTGGTAGACTTCCGTGGGCCCGAAATTCGGATCGTCCTTGGTCTCGCCCGGCGCGGTGCTGACGGGAAGCTCAAGGCCGGCCCTGGCTTCTGCCCCGATCTTGTCCCGGTAGAGGTAAGTGCCGGGAGGAATGGTCCAATGCAGGCGGAGCGAGAGGTCGGCTTCGCGGGTGGCGGTGAGAGTGAAAGGCGTCCGCCGGGCGGACTGTTCCTGACACTGCCCCGGCGACCAGAGGGCCGCGCCTGTCCAGACGAGGATGGCGAGACCAATGTGGGCGAAAAGGTTCGGCATGAGCGGGCGGGGTCCGGGATCGGATCGGTCCGCCGCGGGTCGGAAGCGCAGCTTAAGCCAGGCTTAAGCCAAGCTCGGAGGGTGCCGGACAGCCAGGGAGACATGCATGCGCATTCTCGTCGTCGAGGACGACCACATCATCTCGGACGGCCTCCGGGCCGGCCTCGCCATGAGCGGCGCGACGGTCGACTGCGTCGCCACGTGCGCCGACGCCGATGCCGCCCTCGCGGCGAGCCGGTTCGGTGCCGTTGTCCTGGACCTGATGCTGCCGGACGGTTCCGGCCTGGACGTGCTGCGCAGCCTGCGCGGCCGCGGTGACCGAACACCCGTCCTCCTGCTGACGGCCCGGGACGCCGTGGCGGACCGGATCGCGGGGCTCGATGGTGGAGCTGACGACTACCTCAGCAAGCCCTTCGATCTCGACGAGCTCTCCGCCCGGATCCGCGCCGTCGTGCGGCGGGCCTCGGGACGAGCGGCGGCGAGCCTGGAGCACGGCGGCATTAGGCTCGACCCCGGCACCCTGACCGTCACGGTCGACGGGGCGACGGTCACCGTCTCCCGGCGCGAGTTCATGGTGCTGGCGGCCCTCATGGAACGGCCGAGCGTGCTGCGCTCGAAGTCCGAACTGGAGGACCGGCTCTACGGCTGGCAGGAGGAGATCGAGAGCAACGCGGTCGAGGTCCACATCCACAACCTGCGCGCCAAGATCGGCAAACACGCCATCGAGACGGTTCGCGGCCTCGGCTATCGCATGAGGGCCGTCGCATGAAGTCGCTGCGCGTCAGGCTCTTCGCCATCCTCCTGCTCGCGACCGGCCTGATCTGGCTGAGCGCCATGGCGTGGATCTACCTGGGCTCCCGGCGCGAGGTGGAACGGGTCCTCGACAACCGCCTCCAGGAAGCCGCGCGCATGGTCAGCTCGCTCGTCGGTGCGGTGGGCGGCCCGGATTCGGACGGGACACCGCGCACGTTCCAGGCCCCGATGTCCTACGAACGGCAGCTCTCCTGCCAGATCTGGTCCATCGACGGTCGGATGGTGGCACGGTCTAGCGGCGCCCCCGAGCGGCGCCTGAGCGATGCGCCGGCGGGCTTCTCAGAGCGCGAGGTGGATGGCGAGACCTGGCGGGTCTTCACCGTCGAGGAGCCCGAGAAGGGGGTCCGCGTCATGGTGGGCGACCGCCTCGGCTTGCGTGAGCGCCTCGTCACGGACCTCATCATGGGCCTGCTCGCGCCGGCCCTCCTCATCGTCCCGCTGCTCGGCTTGCTGATCTGGGTGAGCCTGGGGCGTGGCCTCCGCCCCTTGCGGCTGATGGCCCGAAACCTGGCGGCACGGGACGCCGACGACATGAGCCCCATCGACGCCGCACTGGCGCCGACGGAAGTGCGTCCCCTGGCCGCCGCCCTTAACGCTTTGTTCCTTAAGGTCGAAGCGGCCCGTCGTCACGAGCGGGACGTGACAGCCTTCGCCGCGCACGAGCTGCGTACGCCGCTGACCGGCCTGAAGACCCAGGCCCAGGTGGCGCTGGCCGCCACGGACCCGGACGTCACAAGGGCCGCGCTCCGCCAGATCATGGCGGCGGTGGACCGAACCGCGCATCTCGTTCGCCAGCTCCTCGACGCCGCCCGGCTCGACGCCGCCACGGAAGCCCGGCCGTTGACGGATGTCGAGCTGGGCGCGCTGGTCACCGAGACCGTGAGGACCATGCGGACGCCGCCCGGCATCCGGACCGTCATCGATCCCGAGCTGCGGGGCTTCACGATCCGCGGGGACCCGGACAGCCTGCGCCTCGCTGTCAGGAACCTGCACGAGAATGCCGTGCAGCACATGGAGACCGGGACGATCGAGTGGGGACGGCGACCGGAGGGCGGGGGCGTCTTCGTGCGCGATGAGGGTCCAGGCATTCCAGACGAGGAATTGCCGCACGTGACGAAGCGTTTCTTCCGGGGACGCCATAAGAGTGCGACGGGGAGCGGTCTCGGGCTGGCCATCGCGGAACTGGCGTCGCGCCGGAGTGGATTGAGCCTGCAGCTCCGCAACCGGTCTGACCGGCCGGGGCTTGAAGCGGAGATCTTCCGAGGCTGATCGCGCTCGTGCGCTCAGCCGAGGTTCGGACAGAAGATATCCTTTAAGGTCGCGAGCACGCGCGCCGCCCGCGGATCCTCCAATCGGTAGTAGAGCGTCTGGCTCTCTCGCCGGAACGCCACGAGCCCGTCTTCGCGAAGCTTGGCGAGATGCTGCGACAGGGCCGACTGGCTGAGTTCAACGGCCTCGGCGAGACTGGTCACGTCCATCTCGCCGCGCGCGATCAGCAGGCAGAGGATGAGGAGGCGCTTCTCGTTGGCGAGCAGGCGCAACAGCCGCGCCGCATCGGCCGTCTTGTCTTGGAGGTGCAGCAGGTCGGAGGGCGTCACGGCATCCACGCGGGCATGTCCTATAAATTAGCATTGACTTATTTAGAATAATCTAACATATAAGGCCAGCGACGCTCTATTGCCCCTGGTAGCTCGAAAGGAGAACGAACGCCCCTCGACGAGTGCCCTTCACGGCGAGCCAACCGCCTGAACCTCGCGAAGGAAACTCTGGCCGCCCTAAGAGCCTGCTGTCCTCGAACCAGGTGACCGCTCGGGCAAGCCGGGCCGCCTCTCGCTGCGTGAAGAGGAATAGCGTCAGTCACCCGCCCATCTGCGTCGAGCCGATGCGCACCCAAGCGTGAGCGGTGCTTCGTTCATCCAAATGGATCACTTCCTATGACCCTGCCCCTCACCAATGCCACTGTCGTCATCGTTGGCGGTGGTGCTGGCGGCCTTGCGACCGCCGCGAGCCTGCTTCGGCGCCGACCCGATCTCAACGTCACCGTGATCGAGCCGCGTGACACCCACTATTATCAGCCTGGCTGGACCTTGGTCGGCGGCGGCATTTTCGACCAAGCCAAGACTGCCCGGGCGATGGCATCGACCCTTCCTACTGGCGCCAAGTGGCATCAAGCGGCGGTTGCCGGGTTTGAGCCGGCGCTGAACCGGCTCAGCCTGACGGACGGAACGCGCATTGGCTATGACGCCCTCGTGGTCGCGCCAGGCATCGAACTCAACTGGGATGGGATTGAGGGCCTGCGGGACACCTTGGGCCAGAACGGTGTCACGTCGAACTATTCGTTTGATTTGGCTCCCTATACCGACCGGCTAGTGCGAGACCTTCGTGGAGGCCGGGCCTTGTTCACGCAGCCGCCGATGCCGATCAAGTGCGCGGGCGCTCCCCAGAAGGCCATGTATCTGTCCTGCGACCGCTGGCGCCGAGCTGGCCGCCTCGAAGACATCGATGTGGAGTTCCATTCTGCCGGCGCCACCCTGTTCGGGGTCGAGCACTTCGTGCCGTCCCTCATGCGCTACATCGAGCGCTATGGGATCGATCTGAACCTGACATCGACCCTGACGGCGGTAGATGGTCAGGCCAAGCGGGCCCGATTCTCCACGAAGGATGCCGACGGCACTCTCCGTATCGTCGAGCGCGATTTCGAGATGCTGCACGTCTGTCCGCCTCAGCGGGCGCCAGGCATCATTCGAGAGAGCGAACTGGCGGATTCGGCCGGCTGGGTCGAGGTCGATCCCGGCACTCTCCGTCACCGTCGATTTGGCAATATCTTCGGCTTGGGCGACGCCTGCTCGGCTCCGAACGCGAAGACGGCGGCCGCGGTGCGCAAGCAGGGGCCGGTTGTGGCAGAGAACCTGCTCGCCACCCTCGACGGTCGCGCTCCTGCCGCCATCTATGACGGCTATGGGTCCTGTCCTCTCACCGTCGAGCGCGGGCGGGTAGTGCTCGCCGAGTTCGGCTACGGAGGCAAGCTGATGCCGAGCTTCCCCGCGTGGCTGATCGACGGGACGAAGCCGAGCCATTTGGCGTGGTTCCTGAAGGAGCGGATGCTGCCGCCGATCTACTGGAAGGCCATGTTGAAGGGCCGCGAGTGGCTGGCGAAGCCCCGCAAGGCCGAGGAAGCTGCCTGAAGCTGCTCTCCCTCGCAGGCGAGGCAATCCAGAGCGGCGCCCCGGGCTGCATGCTCCACGTCACCGGGGCGCCTCGCGTTTCCCTCGCTTGCGACGGAGAGAGCCCTGATGAAGGACATAGTGGGAATGTGTCGCCGTGCGCGGCCTGAGCGGCGACGCGAGGGACCGGCGCCCGGTGCCTCGCATACCCGTCGATGCTCCCGACCGAGGGCTGACGCGAAGGGGACGTCACGCTTCCTGGCTGAACAGAGAACGAAGAAGGCGCCGATGGATCCAGCCGAAACAACACGTGACGCGGTACTTCCCGGCGCCCTGCTTCTCGTCAATGCCGACAGACAAGGGGCGATGATGCTCGCCGAGGCTCTCCAATCGCGCGGGTATCCCGTCACGACCTATGAGAGGCTTCCCGAGACCCTCGACGACCTATCGGCCCCGGTCCCTTCGGCGGCGGTCCTGGACTACAGCAGTCTCGCGGGAGAAGCCGCCTGCGCAGTTCGCGCCCTTCGCGCACTCAGTCCGGACATTCGGATCATCCTCCTGTCGCATATCGCCTCGTTGTCAGGCGCCGTCGCCTGCATCAAGGCAGGTGCCGACGAGTTCCTGACCCAACCGGTTTCGGCCGACGAGATCGATACCCTGGTACGGACAGGGTATGGCTCGGCGCCGCTGCCTAGCGTGACGAGCCTAGCGGAAGCGGCCCGCCTGCACGCGCACGCAACCTTGCGGGGCGTCGAGAACAACCTGCCCGCGGCCGCGCGCTTGCTGAGGGTCAGGCCCCTTACCCTGCGGCGCCTTCTCGAACTGCCGGAGCCCGGCAGCGCCGATCTCGCCAGGCGCAGGCCCTGTTCGGCAGGCGATCCGCGTTGAGGCGCGCCACCACCTTATCGCTCGCCACCTTCTATCGGCTCCGCGCGACGGTGGGACCGCCGCCAGCTGGCTGGCTCGTCGAAGACGCCGGCCCACAGGCCGACCCGCAGGCCCCACGCGACGCCTTCCGTCGCCGCATAAGCCCCGGTGACGTCGCGGAGCGCGAGCGCATGCCCCTGCGCCACCATCCACGCCGAGAGGTCGGTCTCGCCAACGTGGCAGACCGCCGTCAGTCGGTCCTGCGTAGCACCGCCCTGCGGCGTGCAGGACACCGGTGTCGTTCCGATCCGCTGCCGAAGCGCGCCGGCCGCTGTCTGCCCGCACCGGTATTGGCTGCCATCGGCCCGCGCGCAGACCTGTTCGGCCTCGGGGGCGTCGATGCCATACAGATCGATGCGGCGGCCCTGCAGCTCAAGCGTGTCCCCGTCCAGAACCTTCGCGGCTCCGGTCAGGGTGTCGCCAGCACAGGCGGGGGCGGCGGTCAGGAGGATCGCGCCAACACAACGCAGCCTGGCGTCTCGTCCCCACATCCGGCTCATCGCGAGTGCGCGCTTCGGTACGGCCACGCTATCGGGGCCTTTTCAGCAGCCGCGCGATTCCCGCCGCGAGCGCGTCATCGGAGATCGCCCCCGTATGCATATCCGCGAGGGTCCCGTCGGCACGCAGGAACAGGGTCAGCGGGATGCCGCGGGTGCCGTAATGGCGAGGAACCTCCATGCCCCTGTCCAGAAGCACATGCGCGAGCGAGAGCTTGCTCGCGGCGAGGTACGCGCGAACCCGGTCGGCGCTTTCGCCCTGGTTGACGAAGACGAAGGCGACCGCCGACTCGGCGGCGGCGGCCTGAGCGAGCGACGGCATCTCGCTCCGGCACGGGGGGCACCACGTCGCCCAGATGTTGACGACCGCAGGACGGCCGCGCAGGTCGCTGATGGCGAGCGGCTCCCCTTCGAGCTGCTCGAACAGCGTGTCGGGCGCGGCTTGGCCGAGCGTCGCCGCGGTGAGAAGGCTGATCACCCGCCAGACGAGTAGTCCGCCACCGGCGGCCGCTGTGCCGGCCGCCACAGAACGCCAAGAGCGCAGGTAGATGGCGCTGACCGGCGCGAGCCCGAGAAGCCCGGCGCCGGGCTGAAAGCCGCCTTGCCACACCGCCAGCGCACGCCAGGGCGCAGGCGCGAAGGACGGCCAGTTCTCCCAAACATAGCCGAGCCGCGCGCTTGCCAGGGCCGCGACCACGGTCCACGCCGCCCAGGCATACAATCCCCGGCCGAACCGCGGAGCGAGGACCGACGCGGCCGCCAGGTACGCGCCGATGCCGGCCACGACCGCGAGACGTTCAGGGTCAAGGACCAACGGGCCGAGTGAGATCGCGTTCACGTCGCCTGGAGCTCACTGATCAAGGATGGATTTCGGCGAAGCCGTCTTGCTGCAGCTGCACCAGCCGAAGGTTGGCGCCCGAATTGACCAGCACGCCGGGAATAAGGTCGGCATTCACCCACCCGTTGTTCCGGGCCGTCTGGCCGCATTCCTCGAATCGAACACCCTGCTTCTGCAGATCCAGGATCTCGTCCTTGTACGGGTTGCCCCGGTTGGTCTTCCGAGCCCTGTTGTAGGCCGCATCATCCAGCAAGAGGTACCCGATTGCTCCGTGGAAGACGGCTATGATCTCCAGCTTCGCCCCGGACGCTCGATAGTTTTTCAGCATCAGTTGCATGTATGTTAGTCCAATCGACTGATCGCCGTTGAACGCCAGATGGTCCATGTTGAAGGCCACGCGGCTGTCCCTGACCTTCACGGGAACGTCGATATGAAGCCCGCTGGCATTGAGATCCTGTGCGAGGGCTGGGGTAGAAAGCGGGATCGTGATGGCAAGATGAATGCAGGCCATTGCGCAGGCGGCTAAGTTGCGTTTCATGATCAGGTCCTTCGGCGAATGTGCGGATGTCGCAATGTGGGGCGTTGTGGGCGGGGAATAGCTCAGCAAACCGGCTCGCCGCAGACGCGCCCCGCGGCGATGATCTTGGAAAGCGATTTCGATCCCGGATAGCCGGTGATCCCGCTGTTCCCGAGCACGAAGGCCGGGGTCGCCGACAAGCCCAGATCGGCGGCGGACTGCATCTGCCGGTTGAGCATCGTCTTGACCTCGGCGCTCTCAGCCCGCTGACGAAGCAGTTCGCGATCCACGCCGAGCTCGACGCCAATCCGCAGCGCGCGTTCGCCGTCGGCGGGTCCCGACATCGCCATCAGCCGTTGCTGGAGCGCGTATGCCAGGCTCGATCTCTTCAGGCTGAGCATCGCCAACGCGACCTTCGCCGACTCGACCGAGCGGGGCGAGAGGACAGCGTTGTTGATCAATCCCAGACGAAGATCGGGAGTCTGACGTAGAATCCGGTCGATGTCTTTGGCGGCGCCGCGGCAATAAGGACAGTTGTCGTCGTAGAATTCGTAGAGCGTCAGCGCGTCGTCGCGCGAGCCGGCCCAGATGATACTCGGAAGGCCGGCGAGCTCACCGGTCAGCTCGCCGGGCAATCTGGTGTTCCGGACCGGGCCGCCATCGTCGCCATGCAGGTCGTACCAGAAGTCGTCCGCCCAGGCAGAGGCATCGACGATGAGGGACCCCACCACGGCACCGAGGGCCAGCCGCAAAGTCTGTCGCCGGTTCGGAGGCAGCATGGAATTCACCCCTGGAACGCCTGCCGTCGGGTCGCGACAGCCACCGCTCAGCCGGGTGACCGGGAGGGCTGGTTGCCGAAGCGCCGAGACGTCGAACGGGGCTCGGCCTGCAAGCTTAAGTGACGCTTAAGTGAGGAGAGGGACGGGGATGACCCAGGTGTAGTCCCCGTGCGCCATGCGCGTCAGGATTCGACCATCGCGAGGCGAGTGCGGGCACCTGGGTCCTGGGGTGCTGCCAGCGGTATCCCGAAGGGGTCGGTCGCACAGGGTTGCAGAGATGGGCCTCTCCTTGCCAAGCGACCGGTCGGATGTCATCGGCCCGCGGCGAAGGTGGCTGGCTGCCGCAGGTCGCCAAAGCAGCGGCCGCCTCGTCGCATCTGCCCACGCAGTCGGCGGGTGTTCCGCCGAAGGTCAGCCCGTTCTCCAGGATCGGATCGTCTTCCACGACGAGGAGCGCATAGGTATTGCCTCAAGACGACGCTATCAGGCCGTCTTAAGCTTGGCTTAAGCGGAGCGGTGAGGCTGGCGAGATGTCTTCCGACCTGGCCGGAAAGTAAAACCGAAGACGCGGGAGGGGTCGATGGGACTGAAAGGCGGGAAAGCCCGCATCGCTCTCGGAGGGCTGATGGTCCTTCTCGCTGCCAGTCCAGCTTGCGCCATCGACGGCAGCGAGATCGCGCGGAACGGCACGCAGACCGGCGCACCCGCCTGTGCCGCGTGTCACGGGGATGACGGGGGCGGGAGCATCGAAGGTGGCTTTCCCCGCCTCGCCGGCCTCTCTGTCGGCTATCTCACGCACGAACTCGACAGTTTCGGCGACGGTAGCCGGGAGAACGAGACGATGGGCGCCATCGCCCAGGCCCTGACGTCGGACGAGCGACGGGCGGTCGCCGCCTACTACGCCGGACTCCCCGCACCGAAGGCGGCCGAGGCCTCTGCCCCGGACGGAGCCATATCTTCCCGCGGCCGAAATCTAGCGGAGACGGGCGATTGGTCGCGAGGAGTACCCGCCTGCGGACAATGCCATGGTCCGGCGGGACAGGGCGTCGGCGCCGCCTTCCCTGCGCTTGCCGGCCAGCCGGCCGCCTACCTCATGGCACAACTCTCCGCCTGGAAGACCGGAACACGCCACAACGATCCGCTCGGGCTGATGAAGGGGATCGCCGACAAGCTCAGCGACCAGGACGGGGCGGCCGTGTCCGCCTATTACGCCGCCCTACCGGCTTCACAGGTCGGAGACAGCCGATGAGCCTCACGAGACACGGCGCGGCGTCGCTGGCGACTGTCCTGGCCCTCGGACTTACCTTGGCCTTGCCGCAGATCGGCGCGGCAGGGGCCGATCGAGAGGGGGCTGTCCCCCCGTTCGTACCGCCGCCGGATTCGGCGATCCCCGATGACGACCTCGGCAAGGTCATCCGGCTCGGCGAGCACATTTTCCACGATACGCGCAACCAGGCTCCAGCCTTCGTGGGCAACGATTTGCGCTGCACGAACTGCCACCTTGACCGAGGCCGTCTCGGCCACTCGGCCCCTCTCTGGGCCGCCTACGTGACGTATCCGGCCTATCGCGCCAAGAACCGGCACGTGAACACCTTCGCCGAGCGGCTTCAGGGCTGCTTCCGCTACAGCATGAACGGCAAGGCGCCGCCGCTCGGCGATCCCGTTCTGGTCGCGCTGGAAAGCTACGCCGCCTTCCTCGCCCACGGCGCTCCCGTGGGGGTGAAGCTTCCGGGCCAAGGCTATCCGAAGCTGACCAAGCCGAAAGGCCTCGACATCCCCCACGGCCGGGAGGTCTACGCTGCGAAATGCGCACTGTGCCACGGGGAGAACGGCGCGGGCCAAGCGAGTTCTGACGGGACGCTCGTCTTCCCGCCACTCTGGGGCGGCAGGTCCTACAACTGGGGTGCGGGGATGAGTTCCGTCGTCAACGCGGCGGGCTTCATCAAGGCCAACATGCCCCTCGGCCAGGGCAACAGCCTGACCGATGCCGAAGCCTGGGACGTGGCGGCCTACATCGACAGCCGCGAGCGCCCGCAGGACCCACGCTTCACCGGCGACCTCGCCGCGACGCGCGCCGCCCATCACGACAGCCCTTACGACTTCTACGGGCAGACCGTGGACGGCGTGACGCTCGGCGCCCAGTCCTCGCCCGCTGGGACGGTGGCGCGCTGATCCGTCGTCGGGGTCAGACAGGAGGGACTAAGATGAATCCTGAACGCCGCACGCTTTTTGCCCTCGGTGCCGGTCTCGCGGCGGGGCTTGCCGAAGCCCGTTCCGCCACGACAGCCGGCGCCGCCGAATCGCCGGAGGGTGCGCGGACCTTGGGCGCGCTCTCGGAGTGCTTAGCGAAGGCGCCCCGGCGTCGCGAATTCAAGTCCGTTCCAATGATCCTTGACCGGCCCGACCTCTGGGATCACGAGGCCCTGTCGGCGGTGATTGCCTACCGGGGCGGCCCGCGGCAGGTCTGGGACAACACCGAGATCGGCGGGCCCTGGCTCAACCTGATGCGCAACGCCCTGAACAATCAGGTCTGGTCGTTCCGACACCCCGATTTCCTGGCGGCTTCGGCAACGCACGGCTCGGCCAACATTGCCCTCTACGACCAGGCGATGTGGGACAAGTATCAACTGACGAAGCTCGCTGGCGAGGCCTTCGCAATCAACACGCTGATCGTGGCCAAGAAGGCGGCGCAGGCAGATGCCGCCAGTTTCGAGGATCCGGCGGGCGTGTTCTCGCCGGAAAACAATTCCATCCCCGCGCTGATGGCCCGGGGCGTCGTGTTCCTTTCCTGCCACAACGCGATCTGGGAGCAGGCGGCCGCGCTCATCAAGCGCGACCTCAACCCCGACAAGCTATCGCACGACGCACTGGCGGCAGAACTCACGAACCACCTGATCCCAGGCGTGGTGCTCACCCCCGGGGCCGTCGGCACGCTGCCCGAATTGCAGCAGGCTGGCTTCCATTACGCGAAGTGAGGCGCGCGATGCCTGGGACAGCCGTGCTGGCGCTCGTCGGGCTGCTCACCCTTGCCTGGGCCACGGAGGCATCGGCGACCAGGCGGCCGATACGCTCGTCGGAGGCGGTATACTTGGAAAACGCCTTCGCCCACGAACTTTGTTCCAGGGACGACCGGAGCTTGAAAGCGCTCAACCGCGCTCTGGCGCGTAGCGCCCGACCCAGGGCAGCTCAGGGTCGATATTCGCCGAAGCCGTAGCGGGCAAAGATCGCCTTGGCCTCGTCGCTCATGAGGAAGTCGAGCCAGAGCTTCGCCTCGGCGGGATGGATGGCGTCCTTGACCACCGCGCCGGCATAGATTCCCGTGGCATTCTGGTCGGCCGGAATGTCGACGCGCCCAGTCGGCAATCCAGCCTGTTCCTGGAAGATTGTTTCGGAGCGCCACGTCATGCCAGCCTCGGCGCGCCCGTGCATCAGCCAGACGGGCGTCTGCCGGTGATGCATTCTGGTCAGCAGGGTCGTGCCGTCAGCGACCTTGGTCTCGTAGACCGCCTTTACCAGTGCGTCACCGCCCGCCTTGGCTAAAGCGGCCTTGATCTGGCGGGCCACGCCTTCGAATTCTGGGTTCGGCATGGCGAGCTTGAGGCCCGGCCGGGCGAGATCGGCCAGACCCTTCACCCCGGCCGGGTTGCCCCTGGGAACCATGATTGCGAGCTGGTTCGTGGCGTAGATCGTCGGAGGGCCGACGAGCTCGCCGGCCTCGATCAGACGCCTCACGGCCATGAGCCCCGAGAAATAGGCATCGGGCTTAGCCGTCCAGGTCATGTTGCCGACGGTAATGCGCCCGCCGGCCTTCATCTGCCGCGCGAGGAGCCCAGGCGGGATGGTCTCGTAATAGATGCGGCCCTTGAGATCGGTGTGTTTCGCCTCGAAGGCCGCCACCAGCGGTGCCATGGCAAAGAAGTAATTGCCGCCGACATAGAGCACGAGGCGAGCATTCGTAACATCGCCGTGGAAGTCGGCGAGGTTGTCAGCTTCCTTGACCGTAAATTCCAGGCCCTTGTCCTGGGCGGGGTTGTTGGCGCCATTCTGCCAGGGCGGTAACCGGTCGACAGAGAGTTCTGAAGCGTAGCCCGGCATCACTTGGACGCTCGTCGCGCACGCCATCGCAATCAGGGTGCGCCATCCTGCTGAGAGCATTGGTTCCTCCGTTGGCGGCTTCGCGCCGTCAGCGTCAAACGAACGTCGATGCCTTGCCATGCCTCAAGACGATGGGACGATAAGGATCCGAACGGAAAAGTCCTTCGGCGGGTGTAGGGTGGAGCGCTGCAAGATGCCCCGCTGCTTTGCCATTGAACTCTCTGGAGGGGATGAAGTCTTCGAAAGTCGATGACGACAACAAGGTCCGGTCGCCTCAGAAATCCAGCTTGTCCCGCACAGCTTCGATGCCGGCGGCGGCGCAGGCATCGTCCTTGTCGCCCCCCGGCGCGCCGGATACGCCCACCGCGCCGACGATGCCCCCACCCGCCTCTATGGGCAGGCCGCCGGCCATGGCGACCACGTTCGGCAACCGGCCGAGGCCGGCATCGAGGCGCTGCGTCGCGATGCCTTTGGCGAACTCCGCCGTGGTGCTGCGGAAGCTCAGTGCGGTGTAGGCCTTGGACGAGGCCGTGGTCGCCGAGGGCAGGCCGGCGAAGCGGTCGCGCAGCAGCACGAGCGGCGCACCGAACCGGTCCATGACCACGACCGCCACCTGAAGCCCGTCCTCCCGGCACCGCTTCAAGGCAGCCTGGGCGATCTCGAAGGCGATGTCGGGTGAAACCGACTTGTAGGTGACGAGCGCCTCCTCTGCCGCGGCCGGGCGGACGAGGAACAGGCTCGCGAGGGCGACGGAGACCGCGCGCCGGCTGATCACCTTACGGCCGTACATAGCTCCACCCCTGCTCCTGCCGCTCCATGACCTGCACCACACCGGATGGGACGATCGTCGCCTGCGGCAGCAGCGTGATCGGATGGCCCTCGGCCCTCTCCATGGCGGTCTTCGTGTTGTTGCAGGCCGAGAACTGGATCTTCGACGGGAAGCCGTAATCGGCGAAGTGCGCGATCCGGTCGGCCACGGTGGACTTGTCGGCCCGGTACATGGCGAGGCCCGGCCCGAAGGCGACGATGTCGATCTCCACCTCCTCGTTCTTGGCGCGGTAGTAGTCGACGACGTTGGTGGCGTTGTTGAGCGTCAGGTTCATCGTGGCCGGGTCGGCCGTGTCCACCTGGAACACCACGCGGTGCTGCTTGCCCGCTTCGGCGGCTGAGACCGGGGCGGCGGCGAGCCCGGCCAGCAGGAGCAGGATCAGGCGTCGGGCGGGCTGTCGCATGGCGGATCCCCGGTCAGGGCCGGACCAGGATGTACCCGGCCTCGGCGAGCGTCATGAGTTGCACCACCCCAGCCTCGACCGGGATGGCGTGCGGGTTGAGCGCCGGCCGTTGCCCGGTCTCGCGGGCGATGGTCTCGACGGTGTTCAGGCACAGGTCGAAGCGCACGCCCTGCGACACGAGACTGTCGACCGCGCTCCTCCGGGGACTCTCCGCCCGCAGGAGGTCGATGCCGGGGCCGAAGGCGACCACCTCGATGGCGACCTTGTCCGGTCCATAGGCCTTGAGCACGTTGTTGGCGACGCTGAGCACGAGGTCCTGCCGGTGCGGCTCGCGCTCGGAGAGCTGCAGGGCGAGGCGATGCTCGGCGAAGGCCGATACCTCCGGCGCCGGGCCGCCGCCGACGGTTCCGGCCGCTTGTGCGGCGACCGGAGCCAGAGCTGCGCCGAGCAGCAGCCTGCGCGGGAGGCCGAACCGGCTCACGCCGCTCCGCCATAGCCGGGATTGCCCGCGACGCCACCGACCTCGACCGGCTTGTCGGCAGACAGGGTGGCCCTGCCCGAGCGCCCGAGATGGGCCTCCAGAACCTCCCAGACCGGCTTGCCCTCCTGCGTGTTCACCGAGGCCCAGCCCGCCACCTTGTAGGTTCTGGCCGGATCGAGGGGGGCGCCGCCCGTGAGGGTGAGGTTCGAGAGTCGCTTGCCGCTCTCGGCCCCGGGCTCGCAGCGATAGCTCAGGCCGCCGACGCGGACCATGTCACCGCCCTGCTGATAATACGGATCCGGATTGAAGAGGTTGTCGCAGACATCCTCCAGGATCGAGCGGATCTGGGCGCCGGTCATCGGCTGGACGTAGACCTCCGAATAGGTCGTCGCGGTCTGGGCCAGCACGTCGGCAGCCGTGATCTCGCCGCCGGCGAGCGTCGTGGTGCCCCAGCGAAAGCCCGGCGACAGGGAGATCTCCGCGTCGAGCTGCCCGCGCAGGGCGTCGCAGAGCAGATGGTCCATCGTGCCGGTGAAATTGCCCCGGCGGTAGAGCAGGCCTTCCGCGGTTGCGACGCGCCGTCCGAACGCGGCCGCGTGCGGGGCTTCGAGGGAGGCGATCAACGCCTCCATCTCGGCATCGGGCTTCAGGAGGTCGGCGAAGACCGGGAGCAGGCGGTAGCGGATGCCCCGCAGAGAGCCCGGGGCGAGGTCGAGATCGACCACCGCCAGGAACTTGCCGTTCGAGCCGGCATTCGAGACCAGCGTCTTGCCGCCGGAGTTCTCCACCGCGACCGGCTCGGGCACCGCGTCGTGGGTGTGGCCCCCGAGGATGAGGTCGATACCGGAGACGCGGCTCGCGAGCTTCAGATCGACATCCATGCCGTTGTGGGAGAGCAGCACCACGGCGTCGACCTTCTCCTTCCCCCGGAGGTCGTCCACCAGGGCCTGGAGTTCGTGGTCGCGGATGCCGAAGGTCCAGTCCGGCGTGAAGCGCTTCGGGTGGGCGATCGGCACGTAGGGGAAGGCCTGACCGATGATCGCCACGCGGCGGTCGCCGAACGCCTTCACGGTCGCCGGCTTGAACACCCGGCCGGACGCGGAATCGAAGGCCGGCGCCTCGTTGAAGGCCGCCTCCTCCGTGAGGAACACATTCTGCGCCAGGAACTCGCCCTTGAACCGGTCGAGATTGGCCCGAAGCCCATCCTGCCCGTAGGTGAACTCCCAGTGGCCGGTCATGGCCTCGATGCCCAGGAGATTGGCTGCCTCGACCATGTCGGCGCCCTTGCGGGCATTCGAGAGGCCGCTGCCCTGCCAGAGGTCGCCGCCGTCCACGAGCATGGCATGGCCGCCGGGCGCCTCGGCGCGCAGCCGGCCGACGAGGCTCCGCAGATGCGCGAATCCGCCGAGCCGGCCGTAGCGCTTCGCGCCCGCCTCGAAGTCGAGATAGGTGAAGGCGTAGCCCTCGCGGCTGCCGGGGGCGATGCCGAACCGCTTCAGGAACGCCTCGCCGACAAGGTGGGGCGGGCGGCCACGCATCGCACCGATGCCGATATTGACGCTCGGCTCCCTGAACAGGACCGGCCGCAGCTGGGCATGGGTGTCGGTCATGTGCAGGAGGCGGGCATTGCCGAACGGCTGCAGCTCGTAGAGGCCGGCGCCCGTGTCCTGCGCCAGGGCGCGGCGCCACAGGAACGGCAGTGCCAGGGCGGCGCCGCCGGCCTGGAGGAGTTGCCGCCGGCGCAGGCCGGGGCTCGATGCGTCGAGGTCGCGCGTCATCGGATCACCGCATCCTTCCAGGCGGTCTTCTCCCGCTCGGTCTGGTCGATGGAGGCGCGGGCCAGCGCCTCGGCTTCCTTCGCCTTGGCGAGGGCCTCGTCGGTGCGACCCGCCTCGCTCGCGGCCTTCGCGGCGGCGAGTGCCGTCGCCGTGGCGGGCCACTGGTTCTTGTTGGCGGCGGCCTTGTCGGACAGCGCCTTGGCCGCTGCATAGGCGTCGTTCGCTTCCTGCGCGTTCGCCGCCAGGGCGGCCGAGCCCGGGAGCAGAAGGAACACGAGGACCACGCGCGCGAATGCCGAGATCATGCCGGACCTCACGGACGCGCACCGGGGCCGGAGATCGGCAGCCCGTTGCTCATGAAGGAGAGGAAATAGTCGACGTCGCGATAGAGCGGGTCGTCGGGCGCCAGCGGGGTGCCGCGGACCTGGCTGTTGCAGGACATGTAGCGGCGGGTCGCCGTGCCCATCCCGCCCCATTCGGAGCGGTAGATCGGCAGGGCCGCGGTAATGCCGAGCGCTGGCGCCAGAACCTCGGCGCGGATGCGGCGGCCGGGATTCTGGACGTGGCAGCTCGCGCAGGAGAAGTTGAGCTGCCCCCGGCGGGTGTAGAAGTACTGCTTGCCGGCCTCGTAGGCCGCGAGCGCCCGCGGATCGTCCGGCACCGTGATCGCGAAGGGTTTTCCGCGCGAGGTGAACGCCATGTAGGCGGTCACGGCGGCCATGTCGTCCTTCACGTATGAATAGGGCGTCTCACCGTTCTCGGTAAGACAGCGGTTGACCGCGTATTCGAGCGTGACGACCTCGCCGAGCTTGGCGTCGAAGCGCGGATAGGTCTGGCGCACGCCGATCCCGCCATTCTCAAAACAGTCGGCAAAGGTCTTGCCGTTCTTGAACGGCGTCTCGAACAGTTCCTTGCCCTTTTCGACGGCGAAGTCATAGGGAGGAAACTCTTCTTTCTCTTCCCATTGCTTGCGCATGCCTTCGTCCATCGAATACGGCCCGTTCACGAAGTCCTCGTGCTTCACGTTCGGGAATTTCTCGTAGAAATAGGCCTGGAACGCCTTCATATCGGCCTTCGGATCGACGGCGTCGGCGGCACGCGCCCCGGCGATGCCGCAGACGGCGAGGCCGAGGACCAGGGCGAGCCCGGCCGCCGGGGCGTGGCGGGCACTCATCCGATCTTGGCGACGGACGAATCCGTCTTGCCCAGATTATCGGTCCAAGTAACCTTGAGCTCGTCGCCCTTCTTGGCCCCGGAGAACTTGAACTTCAGGTACGGGTCCTTGGAGACTGCCGGCCCCCAGAAGGCGGTGAGCACCACCTTGCCGTCATGCTCGAAGGTGACGGTCTCGATGTAGTGCGGAGGGATCAGCTCCCCCTTGGCATCCTTCACATAGCCGGAATCCATGGGATGCTGGATGAGCGACTGGACATCGGTCTGGTCGCCGCTGGCGGTCGCGCGCACGCGGATGGTCGATGGCATCTGTGTTCCTCCCGTCGTGTGATCGTCGTCAGCCGCCGCAGCCACCGACCGTGACCTTCACTTCCCTGGTCGCGCTGTAGAGCTTGCCCCCGGCCTCCACGACGGCGATGACCGGCGTGGTCTTGGCCATCTTCAGGCGGCTCGCCACGGTGGGCGGCGTGCCGGGCGCGAACTTGTACAGGGCGGCCAGCGCGCTCGGGTTCTCGGCGACGAGGATCGCGATCGCGGTCACGTCCGGCAGGTCGGTGCTGACCGACACCGGCACGACGGCGCCGTTCTCGGCGATCTCGGGCGCGTCGAGCTTCACCTTGTCGGAGGCCGTGGCGGCCTGCCCGAACAGCGTCTTCACGGCGTCCGCCTCGCCCTTCTGCTTGAAGGCATCGGCGGGATAGGCGGCCGCGGTACTGGCCGAAGCCCGGAGCGGGAAACCGAAGCCGGTCGCCGCCAGAACGCTCCCGAGACCCGCCGCCCGGAGGACGAAGCGACGGTCGAACATCTTGCTGTCATAGGCAGCCATGACGGCCTCCCTTTCAGTACGAATAGAGGTACTCGACGACGGACCGGATCTCCCGGTCGGAGAGGAGCAGGTTCCGCCCGAACGGCGGCATCACCGTCGCCGGGTTGCGCAAGGTCTCGTCGCGGATGATCGCGACGACGTCCTCGCGGTTCGGGTAGCGCTCCTTCAGGCCCGCCAGCGATGGGCCGATATTGCCCGGCAGGTCGCCGCCGGGAATTGCGTGGCAGGACAGGCAGTTGCCCCGGCCGCGGTCGAACGCGATGGCCTTCCCCTCGGCCGCATCGCCCTGCGCCAGGGCGGCTCCCGCCGGGGCGAGGATCAGGGCGGCGGCCAGGAGTGCCGTGACGGGATGCCGGCGCATGGGGGCCTCCTTCGGGGACGTCATTTCGGCTGCATGTCGTCGAGGGGCCCCGTGGTGCGCGGGGTCAGGGTCTTGCCCTCGGCGGTCGAGGTGATGGTGACCGCCTTCGGATCGCGGCAGTTGCTCATGCACGGCTCGGCGCGGGTGTCGGGCCGCGGATCCTCCCAGGTGAAGTTGTCGTGGTTGGGCATCCCGACCTTGGGCAGACTGTCCTTGTCGGCCACGAAGTCGCCGGGAACGAGGTTGTTGAGGTTCAGGATGTAGGCGGTGAGCGCGTAGACCTCGTCCGGCGCAAGGCTGCGCGGGTTCGGGAACGGCATCGCCCGGCCGATGTAGTCGTAGAGGGTCGCCGCGAAGGGCCAGTAGCTGCCCACCGTCGGCTCCGGGCGGTCCGCCTTCAGGGTGCCTTCGCCACCCGCGAGCTTCGGCCAACGGTCGACACCCTCGCCGAAGGTGCCGTGACAGGCGGCGCATTTCTCGGCGAAGACCTCGCTGCCCTGATCGACGCTGCCCTTGCCGGCCGGAAGGCCGAGGCCGTCCTGCCCGCGCACGTCGATGTTCCAGGCGTCGATCTGCGCCTGGGTCGGGCGCGTGCCGTAGCCGTAGAGAGGCTTGTCCCCGGCCAGGGCGGGGCCTGCGAGCGCGAGGAGCGCGCCGACGGCGAGAAGGGCTTCAAGCGGTCTGGACATCGAACACGCTGCCATCCGGCTTCACCTGCCAGGTCTGGATCGAGTTGTTGTGGTAGACGGAATTGACGCCGCGGATCTTGCGCAGATCCGCGATGGTCGGCTGCACGTAGCCGGTCTCGTCGATGACCCGGGATTCCAGCAGGGCTGGCTTGCCGTCCCACTGCCAGGGCAGGGAGAACCGGGTCAGGGCCTTCGACAGGACCGGCTCATGCAGGGTGGCGGCCTGCCAGTTGACACCGCCGTCGAACGACACGTCGACCCGCTTGACCTTGCCGTTGCCGGTCCAGGCGAGGCCGCGCACCTCGTAGAGACCCGGCTTGCCGAGCGGTTTCTCGGGGCAGGGAAAAGTGATGACCGACTTGGCGTCGATGCTCCAAGTAAAGCCCCGGGATTTTCCGTCGGGCATCAGGTCGGTGTACTTGGAGGTCTCCTCGCGGGTGTACCACGGCTGGTCGCCGATCTTGATACGGCGAAGCCACTTGACGCTGACATTCCCCTCCCAGCCCGGCACCACGAGGCGCAGCGGGTAGCCTTGCTCGGGCCGCAGCGCCTCGCCGTTCTGGCCGTAGGCGATGAGGCAATCGTCCAGGCACTTGGACAGCGGGAGAGACCGGTTCATGTGGGCGCCGTCCGCGCCCTCGAACATCACCCACTTGCCCTCGGGCTTCACGCCGACCTCCGCGAGCAGCGTCGCGAGCGGCACGCCGGTCCATTCGGCGCAGGAGATCATGCCGTGGGTGAATTGGAGGGAGTTGAGCTGCGCCGCGCGCCACTCCATGCCCCCATTGGCCGGGCACTCGATGAAGTGGATGCGCGAGACGGACGGGTAGCGGACGATGTCGCTCATGGAGAGCAGCAGCGGACGCTCCACGAGGCCGTGGACCATCAGGCGGTGCTGCTCCGCGTCTACGTCGGCCCGGCCGGCATGGTAGCGCTCGAAGAACAGGCCGTTGGGCGTGAGGATGCCTTTCAGGTCCTGGATCGGCGAGAAGCTGATCGAGGATTCGGTGCCCGCCGTCAGCCAGGGCACATTGCGGCGGATCACGCCCGCTTCCTGCGCGGCGGGCTGGCCATAGGGCTTGTCCACGACGCCGGCCCCGAGGCTCTGCGACCAGGGATATTCAGCCGGCGGCCCGGCCTCCCCGGCGCCGGCCAGAGTGGGCAGCGCTGCCCCGCCGGCCCCGACCGCCGCGAGGCGCAGGAAACTCCGGCGACCAGGGGAATGGGCAAGAGATCGCGTCGACGCTCCGCCCCGCGGCGTGCGCCCGTCAGCCCGGTTCGTCACCGGCTTCCTCCCGAATTGACCGGCTTCTGCCGTTTCACTAGGGCTAGCCAGCCGTCTTCTATCAGTCAATACTAAAGTTAGAAAAACCTGATATACGGATCATCGCGGTGCTGTGGCGGTCTGCTGACTGGCCAGGGCGCCGCGTTCAGGCAACCATGGCGACACCTTCCCCCTGCCCAACGCGATTGGGCCAAGCCGGTTTTGCGAGACCATGCAGGCGACGACGATCGACGAGACGACCCTGGATGCCTTCGCGGAGCAGGCCGCTGAGGCGGTGCGCCTGTTGCGCCTGCTCGGAAACGAGCACCGGCTGATGATTGCCTGCTTGCTGATCGTGCACGGGGAACTGTCTGTCGGCCAATTGGTCGAGGAGCTTCGGCTCAGCCAGTCCGCCCTGTCGCAGCATCTTGCGCGGATGCGGGAGGATGGGGTGCTGACATTCCGGCGGGAGGCCCAGACGCTCTACTACAGTGTCAAGGACCCGAACGCCGTCGCGGTGATTGGGCTCCTGAAGCAGCTCTACTGCAAGGACCTGTAGGGATGATCCGGCGGGCCGCATTGATCCTGGCTGTCCTGCTCACAGGGTCGGTGTCCGCTTCTGATTACGCGCCGATCAGCAGGCCGCTCACCGTCGCGCAGGTGCCTGGCGAACCGGTCTATTACAGCCTCGGAAACACCGGCGTGCCGAGCCAAGCCAACGAGGGCAACACCTCGAATGGCGGCTTCGTGGTCACGGCTGACGGAGTGGTGGTGTACGACGCCCTCGGAACGCCGAGCCTCGGCTGGGCGCTCCTCGAGCAGATCCGGAAGGTCACGGACAAGCCGGTGCGCTACGTCGTGGTGAGCCACTACCACGCCGACCACATCTACGGGCTGCAGGCGTTCAAGGACCATACCGGCGCCGTCGTGATCGCTCAGGAGCGGGCCGCGGAGTACCGCGAGAACGACGAGACTGCCGACGAACGGGCCGACGCCCGCCTGCGCCAGCGGCAGGGAGCGCTTTCCCCCTGGGTCGACGAGCACACGCGGATCGTGCCGCCCGACATCACCTTCGCCGAACGGGTGACCCTCACGCTCGGCGGCAAGCGCTTCGTGCTGCTCTATGCCGGGCCCGCCCATTCGGCGAGCGACATGATGATGATGGTCGAGCCGGACGGAGTCCTGTTCGCCGGCGACATCGTCCAGAATGGCCGCATCCCGCACATGAACAGCGACGACGTCGATACCGGCCGCTGGCTGGCGGCCCTGAAGCAGGTCGAGGGATTGAAGCCGCGCTTCATCATCCCCGGTCACGGCGAGCCTTCGACCGAGGCGGCGAAGGCCATCGCCTTCACGGCGGGCTACATCGCCGATGTCCGGCGGGTCATGAAAGCGGCGGTCGACACCTGGACCGATTTCGACGTCGCATATCGGGCCGCCGACTGGTCGGCCTACGACACGCTCCCGGCCTTCACCGCCAACAACCGTGGCAACGCCTACCGGATCTTCCTGGAGCTCGAAGGCGCGAATTTCGGCGACGGCAAGAAGCCCGAACCCTAGGCGGTCATACCTGCCGCTCCACCAAGTAGTAGAGGCCGACACGGCCGCCGAGGGCGATCGACGCCAGGGCGATGGCCGACCCGATGGACAGCGTCGCGATCCCGGTGACGCCCTGGCCGATGGTGCAGCCCAGCGCCGTGATGCCGCCGGTGCCCATCAGGAACGCGCCCACGATGTGCCGCCGCAACTCGCCCACATCGTCCGGGGCCTCCCAGCGGAAGCGCTGCGCCTGCCGCGCCTCGATGAACGCCCCCATCAGCACGCCCAGGACTGAGGTGATCCCGAAATCCACCTGCATCCCGGAGGCCAGCATCGCGAAGAGCACGGTGTCGCCGACCGGCCGGGCGAAGCTCAGCGACAGCGGCCGCTCGGTCCCGAACGCATCGAACCCGGCGAAACCTGTCGCCCACCAGCCCGCGGTCACACACAAACCGATGACGACCGCCGCCGCCGCGAGCTTCCGGTCCTTCCGGAAGGCTTCATCCGCGAGGGCGTAGCCCGTGAGGAGGGCGGCGCAGGCGACTGCGAGGATCATCGATGCGGGTGGCCCGACGCCGAGCAGGTCCGGAAGGAGTTGCAAGCGCCCGCCGGGTATCGCCACGTAGAAAGGATCGATCGCTTTCACCCGCACGACGGCGGTGAGCCCGCGCATCGCCATCACCGCCGAGACGGCCGCGACGAGGAGAGCGACCAAAGCTTTCAGATCCCCGCCGCCGAGCCGCAGGAGATTCCCGAAGGCGCAATTGCCGACGAGTGCCATGCCGAACCCGAAGGTGAGGCCGCCGAAGACCAAGGGGCCGAGTTCGAGTTGGGATGAGGCGTACAGCGTTCGGTGGAGTTCGAGCCCGTTCAATTGAAGGCCATGGACCCCGACCATTGCCACGGCAATGGCCAGCGCCCAGGCGCGCAGACGCCGTGTATCCTGCCCATAGACGGCATCTTCTAGAGCACCGAGCGTGCAGAAGCGGCCGCGCCGCGCTGCAAAACCGAGCGCAAATCCGATGCCGAAACCTAGGGCCGCACGAATGAGATGCGGCTCCATCATTCCTCCCATCGCCTCGCCGAACTCGATCGGCTCGGGGCTCATTGAGCTCAAGAAGCTTCAAGGCTCGGCTTAAGGGAAGCTTATGAGGCTGCTTGGGAGGAACACTCAGCCGCGAATCCATAGGATCAGAAGGCTGTCCTCCGATGGTGCGGGCGTTCGCGAAATGCGGTCAACGCCCTCGCACATGAATACCCGGCGGTTGCTACGCCTGCTTTCAGGTGGTTGTCCTGATCAGTCAGGTGGCCGCTTCGGGCAACGCCTCTATGATTGTCGGCGGAGGCTACGTGGCATCGAGATATGCCTCATACAAGATTGCAACCGGCTTCGGTCTCGCTGCTGAGATCGGTAAGCGCCAGGGCATTGGTACGATCACACCGGTGCCGATGCCGAAGGACGGCCCAGTCGCAGCCAAGTCGCCCGACGGCGAGCCCCGCCTCATAAAGGGCCTCGACGGCAAGGAAGGCCTCGACCTCGGCAACGCCACGATGAAGATGCCGGACGGGTCGGTCCGGTCGATCACCCGCAGCGGGTTAGAGATCCCTGACCTGTCGCCGGGTGGCCTGAGCGGGGGCGGCAGCAGGGCCGACATGCAGGCCGCTGCGGACCGCATGCACGCGGCGGCGGAGCGGTTCGAGAACGCCAGCTTCCACGGCCAGATCGATATCACGGGTCTTCGCCGGAGTGGCGTTCGGGCGACGGCCGTGCGGGTGCGTAGCCGTGGCGGCCTGACGGCCGACATGGGCATCTCAGAGCCCGGTGCGAAGGAAGACCTGAGCGACCGGACCTGAGGGAGGGGTCATGACGTTGAACATTACCGCCCAGATCCCGGGCCGGCCGGCGCGGCCTGAGCTGCAGGTGATCAGGAGTGAAGGCGCTAAGCTGACTGCGTCCTACCGTCGGAACCCGCGTGGACCTGTCGCCCTTGCGGGCACTGTCGGATCAATCTCAACTTTCAGGATGTAGAAGCGGAACGGGACCGGGCCGCTCGTCCGCTGAACCTCGTGAGAGACGCTGCGCACATACCCGCGCAACCCTCGGCCTTGATCGGACACCTCGATCGCGGACCCGACTGCAGGCACGGGGATCGGCGTCGCCTGTGCGTTCAAGGTGATCTGGTCGGCCCCCTGATAGTAGATCGCGAAGTAGGCGACCTCCTCTGCCTGGGCGCAGCTAGCGAAGGCCAGGAAGGCGGCTGCGGCAACTGCGATTCGCATGACGATCTCCAAGCCACCAGAGATTGTCGCTCTCGCGCTGTGGTTGTCTAGGCTCGCGGTGATCGTAAGCAGGGGATAGGGCTCGAGGGATCGGCACAGGGCCGATCAGCGGCTCCAATTGCCCCGACAAGAGACCCGGTCAGCCGCGCGGCGCCCGCCAACCCGCCGCCTTCGCTTCGTCCTCGCTGCAGAACATTCGCTCGCCGGAGCCTGCGTCAATGACGGTCCGGTCGTAGTCTCGGGTACCGGGCAGATGGTAGATCTTGTCGCCCTTGCGCGAGATGTTGCCCTTGATCGCGCAGGCGGCCTGTATGGGCGCCGGCGTGGCTGCCGGAGGCCTCTCCATCTCCGGCCGGGTATCAACGCCGCTGGCGCGCTTGGCACGCCTCCAGTCCGAAGGCGGATCAAACGTGCCGGCCCATAGGCCGCGCTTCAGTGCCCTCGCGCTGGTCTCGACCCCGACGTAGTCGCGGGAGTAGCGCTGGTAGGCTGTGGCATAGCCCTGGCTCACCATCCAGGCGTTCAGGTCCTCCTCGCCCTTCCGGCACACGGCAACAGTGCGGCCGTACTGGTCGGTGTCGCGCGGCTCGCATGAGATGTTCGCCTCGCCTATTCGGTCCGCTAGGGCAAAGGCCGCTACCTGGCCGCAGCGGTAGGATTTGCCGGCCGCGTCCTGACAGAGCTGCGCGCTCTCCGGAGCATCGATGCCGTGCAGGCGGATGCGGGTCCCACGGATCACGACCGTGTCGCCGTCGGTGACGGATGCACGGCCCACGATCGGCTCGGCGGCCAGGGTCGGGCCGGTGAGCAGCATGAGGGCAGCAAGGGCGTGGCGCATCTGCGAGCGATAGCGCATCTTTGCCCGCGGGTAAGCCAGTCTCGTAGGTCGCGCGGCGCAGCGCCACGGAGAGTCCGCGAGCGGACTAATCTGCTGCCCAGCACGCCTCCCGCTCGCCGAGATCCCTGACCGCACCTCGTTGAAACGAACTGCCGGTCCAGACGATCTCCTCGAACTTGCAGCGCTCATCCGCGATATAGCGAGCGGCAATCAGCCGACTGTTGACCTGGTATTTCATGTCGAGCGACAGCTGATCCTCGCCCCCGAGAGGTGAGTCGAACACCCTTCCAGTCTGCACTTCGACCACGGGCACGAACACGCATCCGGCACCGCAGCCGATCGGCACAAGGGCGAGGTGGCCCGCGAAGTTCGGACCGGCCCTGGCGCCGGCCAAGATGCGGGTTCGATATGAGGCATGCCGGCGGTCACGGCCTCGGAAATCCGGGAGTCCGATGGGTCCGCGGTATGGAACGGCTGCATAGGCGGCGAAGTCCGGCGTCTTCGGCTTGGTCGCCGCGGTGGGAGCGCTGGGCGCTGCCTGAGCCGCCGGCTTCGAGACATCGTCGAAGCACCGCAGACGGAGCAGCGAGTCCTTCACGTCCCGGCAGGCGGCAATGTCCGACGCGCTCTGTGCGTGTGCCCCACCGGTAGCGACGATGAGAGCGAGGGCTGCGAGGACTGTGCGCATCGGGGCAGGATAGCTGAGCTTCGACAACCGGCAACCTATTCAACGACGTCGTGCTGGGCCGCGGTAGACGGTGGTCAGTCTTCTTCGCCATCGCCCTGCGGAGATGATGCCGAAGCTTCAGCGGCTGCTCGTGTAGCTAACAAACTCGCCAAGCCTGTGCGAAGCGTCTTGATCCTTGACCGCTCATCTTCTGTGAGATCAGGATCGTCCACATGCTTTTCTGCAGCAGTATGAAGCTGAGAAACATCATAAAATTTTTCCTTTGGCGCCTCGTGCATTGAGTACCGGCGAGGATTCGATCCTACAGTATGCCCTAGAATGCCACGGCAAATTTTCGCCAAAAAGCGACCATCGGCCAATGAAGATGCCGAAATCCATGATCTAACTTTCTTATCATTGTCGTTGAATGCCCAAACTTCGGAAATATGGAAATAGACCGGTTCGTTGTAAATTTCTCCACTCTCGATACTCTCTTCGATATGCGTTGATAATATGCCATGCAATTGTCGAACCAGATTTTCGTCGAGAGTATCTTCTCTAGTATGTCCATCAATTTTTATAAGACCTGCCTCCGCGGCACGCCAAACCCAAAATCCAGCAGCAAAACAGAGCGATGGTCGAGACTCGAATAACTTGATTAGTCGATCTTTAAATTCCTCACTCCTGTTGAGCTTGCAAATTTCTAACAACAAAAGGGATGCATTGGCCTGAGGTCCAAGCATAAGCGCGCCAACGTCTTTATCAATGCTCAGTATCACCTCCCCGAAATCAAATATTGCCTCCAACAGATTAATGGGAGCGCTGTTTTGTGAGGCTTCATGTAAACGAAAACGCAAATCCTGGAAATACTCACCAATAGGAGGTCGATTCGGACTTGCCTCACGAGAGAATATGCCCCGCATGATAGCTAGCTGTTCTGCTCGAGTAGTCTGATGAGATAGCGCGCGCTCAATTATTTTGACTGATATGCTATCATCAGGAATGTGAAGACCGAAATAGGCATCGTATCCCTGCTCAGATCCAATACCTCGCCGGTTCACAACTCGAACATGCGTCTCTGAATTGAGTGCAAAAATGTGCTTTTTCTCAAACAATTTTGTCATCGAAGGGATCAAAAGGCACAGAAGCCTCGCATTTCGTTCTTGACTGGAAATCGGAAACAAAGACATGAATGCGTCTCCAGCTTTCGCCTTTCCCGTGTCCGTTGCCATATCCCAGTTGCCAGTACCGAATATTGACTCTCGATTGCCCCTTATCCAATCGAATAGATCTGGCTCAAATAAGCGAACTCCTTCCATCGCCAGCACATCCTGCGGATCAATCTCATTTTCAATCGCCGGCCAAGTAAATTTTACAGCGTTTGAAAGTCTGGCAACATCTCGTGGATATCTTATCCAATTATGCACACCGTCCACCACTATACGATACCATCTGTCGCTCTGTGAAATATTTCCGGTTAGAAATCCTATTTCAGTGTCTAGCAAGGACAGTAAAGCATTTCGGCTAGGCTTAGGTAGCTCGATTTCCTGTTGTATGATTTTCTCGGCGAATCCGGGGCCGAATTTCTCCGATTTCCGACCATCATCAAGAGCCGGCCAAACAATGTTCCGATCATAGGCCAACAAATATACAACGTGAGGCAATCGCCCTAACGTCTTGACCATTTGCATAATGGTTCGAATTTCGTCCTTTGTGAGCCGATCAAGATCATCAATGATCACTAGGAATTTTTCGTCCTGATCGACAATGCGCTTTCGCAGCTTTTCGTAGGCAGACTGAAGGGAAGGCTCTGCTAGCCATTCATCTATTTTACTCGCACCGCCTTTCTTGGCCGCCTCACTGGCGAATTTGATCCCGATGCCGGCCAGAGTTCCGACCCCAGGAGCGAGGATGCTCCCTATGGCAGCTGCGGCATCGACAACCGGATCGACGTTCTTCCGCAGCGCACGCAACCCTGCCTTCCGTCGCTTAGCCCAAGCGTCCTTCTGATCCGCAAGTTGCTCAGTGATGATCTTGAAGAATGACTCGATGAGGTCCTGGTGACCGGAGACAATCCATGGCCGAAAATCGATCACGTGGATCGGTTTCTTGCCTTCCTCAAGTTCTTCATTGTGCTTTTCGATAAAGGCTTGAACGAAATTGAGCGCGGTCGACTTTCCGGATCCCCAAGCGCCCTGTAGGCCAATGACATAGCCGTTTGGGGCATCGACCTCTAAGATCGAGTCCGCCAGCCGTTTGGCGAAAGGCGCGAAGCCCAGCCGGTCTTCGGTCCATGGGTTCTCTTTGGGGTTGTCGTCAGAGAACTGAGGTCGGGACATGCTTCGAATGCGCTTTCCTAAGCACTGCCCTTCGGCCGCTCTCGTTGATAGAGATCGCGTCGGCGTCGGTCAGTGTGTGATGGTTTCGATGCTACGGCGGTAGCGCTCCATGCCCTTCTCGTCCGGCATCGCGCCTTCGTGCTCGCACTCTTGCTTGTGGCGCTCGAAGACGCACTTCGAAGTCGGCGGCGATCCACACACCTTGTCGAGCTGCTTGTAGCTGACGCACCGGCCGTTCGGCCCGCGGAAGCCTGGGCCGCCCTTGCAGCCGCAGCCGGTGCACTGACACGCGGCGGCCGCAGCAGTGCAGGAGATCAGCAGGAGGGCAGCGGCCAGAACGCGGCTCGTCCTCATCTACGAGGACGCTTCACTCTCGCGGGCCAGCCGCATCGCACGTAACTTTGCTGTCCGCTCGTTGACGGCTCGACGTTCCGCCTCGACCTCCGCCCAGACTTCGTTCGCTTGATCGTACCTGTCGGCAGCCTTTGCCGCCTTCGTCTCGCGGTAGCCTTGAACGTGGCTGGGGCTCTCGGACATCGGCGCTCCTCGCAACCTGTGGGCGAGTGACCTAGGGCGTATTTCCACTAAGTCAGTACGCAAGACGCTCTAGGTTGCATCGGATGCCGCTTTCCGTGGTCGCACCCGCAGCCCCTCGCCGTTCTCGTCGATGAAGATGACGCCGGCGGCTTCGATATGGTGGGCCCGGCAGGACTCGAACCTGCAACCAGACCGTTATGAGCGGTCGGCTCTAACCATTGAGCTACAGGCCCCCGAGCCCGCATAGCCTTCGCTGTCCTGCAGGCGCAACCTGTCAACAGAGCAGCGCAAGACTGGCGAGGCTACTCGGCGGCCTCAGCCTTTTCGCGGTCTTCATGATCGTCTTCAACAGCGCCTTCCTCCGCTGCGCTCGCCGCCGGAGCACCGGCCCGGTACTTATCGCCCTGCCGCTCTAATTCGCCGCTGTTAGCCATCACGCTGAGGTACGTGTTCAGGGTGGTGGCCGCCACGTCTGTCAGGCGCTCGCTGATCTCGGCGTGCGTCAGACCCTCAGAACCAGCTTCCTCAAGGAGCGCCTTTAACCGCCCCTTGGCAGAGTTGGCGCGCGGTCCCCGGGGGCCACGGCTACCACGAGGCCGGTCCACGCTCGCTGGCGCGCGACGACGAGTTGACAGATCGTCGGCAGGCTCGTCCAGCGGTGTGCCTTCCACGATAGATGCAAGTGACCGCTCAGCGAGACGGAGCTTCGTCAGCTCGCCGCTCACGCGCTCGTACTCAGCCTCAAGGCTCTCGCGCTGGTGCCTAACGTTGGCCAAGGCCCTAGTGCATTGACGCATTCAGAGGATTCACAAGGCGCGTGAGGCATGCGAGTCTGAGGCATGGCTCAGACTGTCTGCGTGATCCCCAGCGCCGCCGACCTGGCGCGCCTGTCCGCCATCGTCGTCGATCGGGCCCGGCCTCTCAAGCACATCCAGCGCGCCCGCATCGTCCTGCTCTCGGCCGAACGCCTCTCCGTCCTCGACGTCGCCCACCAGGCCGGTGTCAGCCGGCCAGCCGTCTGGCGCTGGCAACAGCGCTACGCCGAAGAAGGCGTCGAGGGCCTCTTGCGCGATAAAACCCGTCCGCCCGGCAAGCCGCCTCACTCCACCGACACCGTCGCCGAGGTGCTCGCCCTGACCTGCTCCGAGCCGCCCGGTGAGGTCACTCACTGGACCGGCCGCGCCCTGGCGCAAGCCATCGGGATCTCCTTGCGGTCGGTCCAGCGCATCTGGGATGCCCACCGCCTCCAGCCGCATCGGGTCCGCAGCTTCAAGCGCTCCAACGATCCGGCCTTCGCCGAGAAGGTCGAGGACATCGTCGGCCTCTACATGGATCCGCCGCGCCACGCCGTCGTGCTCTCGCTCGACGAGAAGAGCCAGATCCAGGCCCTGGAGCGCACCCGCCCAAGCCGACCCGTCACGCCAGGTCGTCCCGAAACCCAGACCCACGATTACGTCCGTCACGGCACCACGACGCTGTTTGCCGCGCTCGACGTGCTGGAGGGCACCGTGATCGGCCGCTGCATGCAGCGTCACCGCCACGACGAGTTCCTGCGCTTCCTCAACACCATCGAGGCGGCGGTGCCGGCCGGCAAATTGATCCACGTGATCCTGGACAACTATGCCACCCACAAGCACCCGAAGGTACGGGCCTGGCTAGCCCGGCATCCGCGCTGGATCTTCCACTTCACCCCGACCTCGGCCTCATGGATGAACGCCGTCGAGGGCTTCTTCTCGGCCCTGACCCGGCGCAGGCTGAAGCGGGGCAGCTTCAGCGGGATCGTCGACCTTCAGGCTGCGATCAACCGCTACATTGCCGAGCACAACGACAGGCCGAAGCCCTTCGTCTGGACCAAGCCGGCCGCCGCCATCCTCGATGCCGTCAATGGCAACGCTGCACCATCCGAATGAGTCAGTGCACTAGCGAGCGTGTCGTCATTTGCCATCGGTGACTCAACTTCTTCCTTCTTGGCGCTCGGGATCAGAGGCGCAGTCGCAAACCGTATCATTGCACTCCCCTGGTCCTCGCGGTGCTCAACGTGACGCCTGCCCGGAGCCTCTCAACGTCGCGCGGCATGCTGCCACACTCCGTTGATGCGATCTTTCGGTCAATTGGCTCCGCCGTGGCTCCGGGACCAACCACCAACGACAGCGGCATCGTGGTCGTGTGAAACCGCGAGGTTCCCGCCACTGCCTGGCCGGCCACGCTAGCAACGTCTCTCTCGTCGACGCGCGCTAGCTACAGCCACACCAGCCGTCGAACCCAAGCTATGTGAGACCGGAATGTGAGCCGCGCCAGCAAATTCAGCTAAGTGCTTGATTTTGTTGGCGCGCCCTACGGGAATCGAACCCGTGTTTTCGCCGTGAAAGGGCGACGTCCTGGACCGCTAGACGAAGGGCGCTTTGGCTAGGCCGGGGTTCTATAGTCGGCGGCGGCGCGTCCGGCAACCGTCGATCCGCATGGTAGCGCGGGTTTGACCGCGGGACGGGTTGGGGCGATGGAGGGGCATGGTGCAGATCCCGCCCCGCATGACCCTCGTTCTCGGCGGGGCGCGTTCCGGCAAGAGCGCCTACGCGGAGGGGCTGATCGAGGCCTGTCCCGGACCGTGGCTCTATCTCGCCACCGCCCAGGCCTTCGACGACGAGATGGTCGCGCGCATCGCCCAGCATCGGGCCCGGCGCACCGGATCCTGGCAGACCCGCGACGTGCCGCTCGCCCTGCCGGAGGCGGTGGCGGCGGCGGCGGGGCCCGTCCTGGTCGATTGCCTCACGCTGTGGCTCACCAACCTGATCCTGGCGGAGGCCGATGTGGCGGCGGCCGTCGCGCAACTGCTTGCCGCCTGCGCGCAGGCACCGGGGCCGCTGGTGCTGGTCGGCAACGAGGTCGGGCTCGGGATCGTGCCGGACAACGCGCTCGCCCGCCGCTTCCGCGACGAGGCCGGGCGCCTGCACCAGCGGCTCGCCGCCCGGGCCGACCGGGTGGTGCTCACCGTGGCCGGCCTGCCGCTGGTCGTGAAGCCCCAAGCCCCCCTTCAAGCCCCCATCTCCGGAGCCTCCGCATGAGCGACGACGCGACCCGTCATCGGGAGAAGATGGAGAAGCGCAAGGCCGTGCAGGACGCCGAGGTGGCGGCCAAGACCCTCGAGAAGGGTCTGCTGATGGTCCATACCGGACCCGGCAAGGGCAAGAGCACCGCGGCGCTCGGGCTGATGCTGCGGGCGCTCGGCCGCGGCTGGCGGGTCGGCATGGTGCAGTTCATCAAGGGCGGCTGGGATACCGGCGAGCGCCACGCGGTCGCGGTCTTCGGCGACCGGGTCGCCTGGCACACGCTGGGGGAGGGGTTCACCTGGGAGACCCAGGACAAGGCCCGGGACATCGCCGCCTGCCGCCACGCCTGGGCCGTGGCCGAGGGCCTGATGGCCGATCCCACGATCCGCCTGCTCGTCCTCGACGAGCTCAACATCGCCCTGCGCTACGATTATCTCGACCTCGACGCGGTGGTCGCCGCCCTCACGCGCCGCCGGCCGGACCTGCACGTGGTCGTCACCGGCCGCAACGCCAAGCCGGACCTGATCGAGGCCGCCGACCTCGTCACCGAGATGGGCAGCGTGAAGCACCATTTTTCCGCCGGCGTGAAGGCCCAGGAGGGGATCGAGTTCTGAGCCCGCCCCCGAAGAAGGCCCTGATGATCCAGGGCACCGGCTCCGATGTCGGCAAGTCGCTGCTCGTGGCGGGGCTGGCGCGCGCCTTCACCGAGAGGGGTCTGCGGGTGCGGCCGTTCAAGCCGCAGAACATGTCGAACAACGCCGCCGTCACGCCGGGTGGCGGCGAGATCGGCCGCGCCCAGGCGCTCCAGGCCCGGGCCGCCCGGGTGCCGCCCTCGGTGCACATGAACCCGGTGCTGCTCAAGCCCCAGAGCGAGATCGGCTCCCAGGTGGTGGTGCAGGGGCGGATGGTCGCCACCGTGAAGGCGCGCGACTACCAAGCCTGGAAGCCGCGGCTGATGCACGCCGTCCTGGACAGCTTTTCGCGACTGACGGACGAGGCCGACCTGGTCCTGGTCGAGGGCGCGGGCTCGGCCTCGGAGGTGAACCTCCGGGCCGGCGACATCGCCAATATGGGCTTTGCCCGGGCTACCGACACGCCGGTGGTGCTGGTCGGCGACATCGACCGGGGCGGCGTGATCGCCAGCCTCGTCGGCACGAAGGCGGTGATCGACCCGGAGGACGCCGCGATGATCGCCGGCTTCATCGTCAACCGCTTCCGGGGCGACCCGAGCCTGTTCGCCGACGGGATGCGGCTGATCGCCGAGCGGACCGGCTGGGCGCCGCTCGGCCTCGTGCCGCACTTCCCCGAGGCCGCGCGCCTGCCGGCCGAGGACGTGCTCGGGCTCGCGGGCTCCGGGCCGCGCCCGGCCGGGACCGTCACGGTCGCGGTGCCGGTGCTGCCGCGCATCGCCAATTTCGACGACCTCGACCCGCTCCGGGCCGAGCCCGGGGTGTCGGTGGTGCTGGTGCGCCCCGGAACGCCGATCCCCGCCGAGGCCGCCCTGGTGCTGCTGCCGGGCTCCAAGACCACGATCGACGATCTCGACGTCTTCCGGGCCGAGGGCTGGGACATCGACCTGCGGGCCCATGTCCGGCGGGGCGGGCGGGTGCTCGGCCTGTGCGGCGGCTTCCAGATGCTGGGGCGCAGCCTCGCCGATCCGCACGGGATCGAGGGGGCACCCCGCACGGTGCCGGGGCTCGGGCTCCTCGACGTCGAGACCGTGATGACACCGGACAAGCGGCTGGCCGCGGCCACCGGCACGAGCCTGCCCGATGCGGTGCCGTTTACGGGCTACGAGATGCATATCGGCGCCACGCACGGCCCCGACGCGGCCCGGCCGCTGCTGCGCCTCGCCGACGGGCGCGTCGACGGGGCGGTCTCGGCGGACGGGCTGGTGGCCGGGACCTACGTCCACGGGCTGTTCGCGCACGATGCCCAGCGCGCCGCCTGGCTCACCCGCCTCGGCACGGTCTCGGAGGGGGCGGGCTACGAGGCCGGGGTCGAGGCGGCGCTCGACGGCCTGGCGCGACACATCGCGGCCCATGTCGACTGCGACCGACTCCTGGCGCTTGCCCGGTAGGCGAGGGCCGGGCCAGGGATTACTCTGTGTAATGCCGGCCCTCGCCACGAGGGGCCGCACGGGTCCAGAGGAACGCCATATGCCCCCCACGCAGCCCCTGGTTAGCGAGGAGTTTGCCGAGAGCACCGTCCGCACGGTGACCCTGCGGCTGATGCCGTTGCTCGGCCTGCTCTACCTGATCGCCTATATCGACCGGCAGAACGTCTCCTACGCCAAGCTGGACATGGTCGGCAGCCTGGGTCTCAGCGAGACCGCCTACGGGCTCGGCGCGTCGCTGTTCTTCCTCGGCTACTTCCTGTTCGAGGTGCCCGCCAACGTGTTCCTGGAGCGGGTCGGCGCCCGGGTCTGGTTCGCCCGGATCATGTTCACCTGGGGCATCGTCACGATCCTGCTGGGCTTCACCCAAAACGCCGCGATGTTCTACGTGCTGCGCTTCCTGCTCGGCGCCGCGGAGGCCGGCTTCTTCCCGGGGGTGCTGTTCGCGCTGACGCTGTGGTTCCCGCAGGCGCACCGGGCCCGGATGATCGGCTGGTTCATGATCGCCAGCGCGGTGGCCAACGCCGTCGGCGCGGCGATCGGCGGGGCCCTGCTCGGCCTCGACGGGGTCCTGGGGCTGGCCGGCTGGCAATGGGTGTTCCTGGCCACGGGGGCGCCGGCGATCCTGATGACCGCAGTCGTGCTCCTGATCCTGCCGAACGGCCCCGAGACGGCGCCCTGGCTGTCCCAGGACCAGCGCGCCTGGCTCGCCCAGACGCTCCGAGCCGAGCGCGAGAGCGGCGGCCTCGTGGATCACGGCAATCCGTTCGCGGCGCTCCTCGACAAGCGCGTGCTGATGCTGGCCGGGGTCTACGTCTCGCTGCCGCTCGCCGCCTACGGGCTGGGCTACTGGCTGCCCACGGTGGTCAAGGGGTTCGGGGTCTCGAACCTGACCAACGGCTTCCTCAACATCATCCCGTGGGCCGCCACCGCGGTCGCCCTGTGGTGGGTCCCCCGCCACGCCGCCCGCACCGGCGCCCAGGGCAACGCCCTGACCTGGCACGTGGTCGGGCCGGCCCTGGTCGGGGCGACCGGGCTCGCGCTCAGCGTCATCCTGCCGGGCAACGCGGTGAAGTTCGTCTGCCTGTGCGTGGCGGCGGCCGGGACGTTCTCGGCCCAGCCGGTCTTCTGGTCGATGCCCGCGACCTTCCTGCGCGGGGCCACGGCGGCGGCCGGGATCGCGGCGATCAACTCGGTCGGCAATCTCGGCGGGTTCGTCGCGCAGAACATGGTCCCGTTCATCCGCGACCAGACCCAGAGCGACCTCGTGCCGATGCTGTTCCTGTCCGCCTGCCTGGCGATCGGGGCCGGCCTGATGTTCATCGTGCTCTCTGCCCTGCGGCGGGACGCGGCCAAGCGGGCGGCGGCATCCCCGGCCCCGCGCACGGCCTGAACATCGGACGGTATCGCGCGTTATACTGCCTGATGCCGGACCGTCCGGCACGATGATGCAAATCCGTGCCCCTGCGGACCATCATCCAGGAGGGCACCGCGATGAGCGAAGGTATTCCGCTTCTGATCCTCGCCCTGGGGACTCTGGGCGTCGTCTGGTTCCTGGCCGCCGCGGCCCGGAAGCAGGTCGCCGACGCCAAGGGCGCCCCGGAACGGTCCAACGTGATCCGCGACCATGGCGGGGCGCCGCGTCAGAACATGCCGGGGACGGAGCACTGACGGGATCAGCCGCCGGCGATCCGCCGGCAATGGTCGAGGGCGGCGCCGATCAGGTTGTCGCTGGCCTCGGGCGTGCGGAAGGCCGAATGCGCCGACAGGACGACGTTCGGCAGTGACGCGAGCGGGTGGTCGGCGGGCAGCGGCTCGACCGTGAACACGTCGAGCCCGGCCCCGGCGATCCGCCCGGCGCGCAGGGCCTCCACCAGGGCAGCTTCATCGATCACCACACCCCGGGCGGTGTTGATCAGGATCGCCCCGGGCTTCAGGGCGGCGATGCGCGCAGCCGACAGGAAGCCGCGCGTCTCCTCGGTCAGGAGCAGGTGGAGCGAGACCACGTCGCTCTCGGCCAGAAGCCGCTCGAGCGGGACGAACTCGACCCCCGGATGCGTTTTCGGGGTCCGGTTCCAGGCCAGCACCCGCAGGCCGGCGCCGCGGCAGAGCCGCGCCATCTCGGCCGCGATCCCGCCGAAGCCGATCAGCCCGATGGTCTTGCCGGTGAGCTGGATCGCCTCGGTGCGCAGCCAGCGCCCCGCCCGCATCGCCCGGTCCATCTCGGGCAGGCCCCGGGCGGCGGCCCAGAGCAGCGCGAAGGCGCATTCCGCCACCGCGGTGTCGCCGTAGCCCTTGATCGTGTGGACCGTGACGCCGCACTCGGCCTGGAGCGCCTCCGGGTCCATGTAGCTGCGCGCGCCGGTGCCCAGGAACACCGCGTGCCGCAGGCTCGGGCAGGCGCGGGCCACGGCGACGGGGAGGGCGGTGTGGTCGATCACCGCGACCTCCGCCCCGGCGAGCAGAGCCGGCAGATCCTCCGGGGCGATGTCGGGCTGGAGATTGATCGCGAAGGGCGGATCGTCCGGCCGCAGCAGGCGCCGCGCCACCGCCGCCAGGGTCTCGCTGGCATCGACGAACACCGCGCGCATGGGCTTCTCCTCGGTCCCGCTCGACCGAGCTTAGAACGCGCGCCGCCGCATTGGATACCGGTCCGGCGGCGCGCACATTGCACCGAGCACTTGGACTCGCGCCGTCCGGTCAGCCGATCCCGACGAACCAGAGGGTCAGCAGGGCCAGGACGAGGCCGCCCTGGATCAGGCAGGCCGTGCGGTACAGGCTCAGCGCCCGGGCGATGTCGTCGGCCGTGGCCTCGGCCCGGCCGTCGCCCATATGGGCGTCGGGGACGAGGGTGCCGTCATAGACCCGCGGGCCCGCGAGCCGCAGGCCGAGCGCCCCGGCCATGGCGGCCTCGGGCCAGCCGGCATTGGGCGAGCGGTGGCGGCCGGCATCGCGGGCCATCGCCCGGAGCGCGCCGCGCGCATCGGCGCCGCGCAGGGCGGCCGCCCCGACGATCAGCAGGCCGGCGAGCCGCGAGGCCGGCAGGTTCACCAGGTCGTCGAGCCGCGCCGCGGCCCATCCGTAGGCGGCGTAGCGCGGGGTGCGGTGGCCGATCATGCTGTCGGCGGTGTTGATCGCCTTGTAGAGGACGCCGCCGGGCAGGCCGAGGCAGCCGATCCAGAAGGACGGCGCCACGATCCCGTCGGAAAAGTTCTCGGCCAGGCTCTCGATCGCGGCGCGGCACACCGCCGGGGCGTCGAGCCGGTCGGGATCGCGCCCGACGATCATCGCCACGGCGCGGCGTCCGGCCTCGAGGCCGCCCGCGCGCAGGGCCGTCTCCACGGCGGCGACGTGGTCGTTCAGGCTGCGCTGCGCCGGCAGGCTCGCGCAGAGCAGGCCGAGCAGCAGGAAGCCGGGGAGGGGGCCGGCCCAGAGGGCGAGCCCGGTGAGCGCCCAGGCCGGCAGCCCCGTGGCGGCGAGCAGGAGCACCAGGGCGAGGCAGCCGGCGACCCGACGCCGCCCTTCGGACCCGCGGTTCAGGCCGCGCTCCAGCCCGGAGATCAGACGGCCGATCCAGGTGACAGGGTGGCCGATGGCCTTGTAGAGCGCGTCCGGGTAGCCGGACGCCGCCTCGATCCCGAGGGCGAGGGCGAGGATGGCGAGCGTATCGGGCGGATGGACCATCGTTTCTGGAATTCCGCTCCGCGGCCGGGGGCGATCCCGGGGCCAATCCCCCATGGCGGCGATCTCGGAGGCCTCCGACACGCCTTCCCGGACGCGCCGGAGCCCTGGCTCGACCTCTCGACGGGGATCAATCCGGTCCCCTATCCCGTGCCGCCGGTGGAGGCCAGCGCCTGGATGCGGCTTCCCGCCGCCGCCGAGGGCGAAGCCCTGCGGGAGGCGGCCGCCATGGCCTACGGCGCGCCCGATACGGCGCATGTCGTCCCCGCCCCCGGCACCCAGATCCTGATCGAGACCCTGCCCCGGCTCGTGGCGCCGACCGGGGTCGCGGTGATCGGCCCGACCTATGCCGAGCACGCAGCCGCCTGGACACGGGCCGGGCACAGGGTGGCGCAGGTTGACGGGATCGCGGCGATCGGCGACGCGGCCGTGGCGGTGCTGGTCGATCCGAACAATCCGGACGGGCGGACCCATCCGTTACCTGAGCGGCTCGCCCTGGCGGACGCGCTGCGCGCCCGCGGCGGCCTGCTGGTCGCCGACGAGGCCTTCGCCGACCTGGAGCCGGTGGCGAGCCTGTGCCCGCACGCGGCCCCGGGGCTCGTGGTTTTGCGCTCCTTCGGCAAGACTTACGGGCTCGCGGGCCTGCGCCTCGGCTTCGCGGTGGCCGAGCCGGGGACGGCGGACCGGATCGCCACCGCCCTCGGCCCCTGGGCGGTGTCCGGGCCGGCTTTGGCGATCGGCCGGGCCGCCCTGTCGGACACGGCGTGGCGGGCCGAGGCCGCCCAGGCCCGGGCGGCGGATGCCGAGCGCCTCGACCGGCTGATCGCCCGCGGCGGCGGGACGATCGTCGGCGGCACCAGCCTGTTCCGCACCGCCGATTTTCCCGACGGGCCGGGCCTGTACCGCCGGCTCGCGCAAGCCGGGATCGCGGTGCGGCGCTTCCCCGAGCGACCCGAACGGCTTCGGTTCGGGCTGCCGGCGGGGAAGGCGGCATGGTGCCGCCTCTCGCGGGTGCTCAAGTAGTCGGCGTCGCCGGCCCGTGCGGATCGCGGGCCGCCACCAGAACGGCGAGCGCCGAGAAGGCGAGGCCCACCGCGCAGACGCCGGGCCAGCCGACCACCAGGAAGGCCTGCGAGCCCGCGAAGGCGCCGAGCGCCCCGAACACGAACAGCGTCGTGAACAGCACGGTGTTGATCCGGCCCCGCGCCCCCGGGACCAGTGCGTAGGCCCGGGTCTGGTTGGCGATGAGCGCGCCGTTCATGCCGATATCGATCAGCAGCACGCCGATCCCGACCGCCACCAGCGACCACGTGCCCCCGGCCCAGAGCACCAGGAACGACAGGGCGACCATCAGGCTGCCGCCGAGCACCACCGGCTTCGCGCCGCGCGTGTCGGTGAAGCGGCCCGATACCGGCGCCACGAAGGCGCCGCAGACGCCGATCACCCCGAACAGGCCGGCCCCGGCCGCGGAGAGCCCGAAGGGCGGGTTCTCGACCAGCAGCGCCAGGGTCGCCCAGAAGGCGTTGAAGGCGGCAAACAGCAGCGCCTGCGACAGGCTCGCGGTGCGCAGCACCGGCTGCGACCGGGCGAGGTGCAGGATCGACAGCATCAGGGCCCGGTAGCGCAGGCGCTGGGTCTGGGGCGTGTGCGGCAGGGTCGCCCGGGCGATGCCGGCCATGGCGAGCGCGAGCAGCGACGCGGCCAGGAACACCGCCCGCCAGCCGAGATGCGCCCCCAGAAACCCGCTCGCCGTGCGGGCGAGCAGGATGCCGGTGAGCAGCCCGGTCATCACCTGCCCGACGATCCGGCCGCGGCTCGCATTCGGGGCGAGTTCGGCCGCGAACGGCACCGCCTGCTGCGCCGCGCAGGCGAGCACGCCGACCACAAGGTGGGCGAGCGCCAGGCAGGCGAGGTTCGGGGCGAGGCCCACGGCGAGCAGCGCCACGGCGAGGCCAAGGCATTGCCAGACGATCAGCCGGCGGCGGGGCAGGGCGTCGCCCAGCGGCACCAGCCCAATGATGCCGAGCCCGTAGCCGACGAGCGCCGTGGTCGGCACCCACAGGGCGGCGGCGTCGCCGAACTCGGACACGATCAGGCCGAGCAGTGGCTGGTTGTAATAGATGTTGGCGACCGCCCCGCCGGCGATCAGCGTCAGGCCGAGCCGGGCCTTCGCGTCGAGGATGGTGGTCACGGCAGGGTCGGGGGCGGGCAGGCGCGCCGCCGCTTCAGGGCCGGCATGGGGGCCATCGTGGAATCCGTGTCGGGGAGGGAAGAGCCGGGACCGATACGGGCCGGGCGCGCCATGCGGCAAGCGCCCGGGCTGCAGCCCTCGGTCACGCCCCGCGCCCCTTCACGGTCCGGCGTCCTGCACCATATGCCATCGACGCGGTTCCGGCCGTCCGCGTGCCGGGCGTCGAACGCACAATTGGGTTCGTGACCCGGATACGGTTTTCGGGCCGGATTCGTTCCGAACGACACGTCCGGAAAAACCGCAGCAGGGAGTACGGGATGCCGAACTACCGCGTCGAGTTTGCCAAGGAGATCCTCGGGGTGCCCTTCACCATCGGGGCCGTCGAGATCATGCGGGCCCGCGACCCGGACCGCGCCCTCCGGGCCGCCGAGCTCCGCTTCGCCCGCCACCACGGCATCGGCGACTGGCGGGAGCGGGCCGACCTCGCCACCCTGGCCGAGCGGCACTGAGGCATTCCGGGATCGCGCCGTCACACGACCTTCGTCTCGGGGCCGCACGGTGAGCCTTTCGCGACCGGTCAAGCTCTGGTCGCGACCGCCCCGCCACCGTAGAATGGTGGCTTAGAGCCGGGACCAGCATGCAACGAGGGCCGGGCCCTCACGGATGCGCGGGGCCATGCGCCGGCGTCATGAGACCGGAGACGCATCAGGTCCGGTCCGACAGGGGTCAGTGCGAGGGTCATGGCGGCGATCTCCTTCTTCGGCGACCTGCTTCAGACCATCAGCGAGCGCGGCCGCGACCTGATCGGCATCGGCCGCAGCGACATCACCGGCCGGGCCAGCGCGAGCGAGCTGGTCAAGCTGTGCGAGGACCTGATCTCGCGGCGCGGCGAGGCCTCCGGGGTCGCGCTGGCCCGGTTGATCCTCGACCGCTACGCCAGCTTCGGCCAGACCGAGCGCCACGCCTTCCTGCGGGGGATCGCCCTCGACTTCGACGCGGACCATGCCGCCGTCGACGAGGCGATCGCTGCCTACCGGGCGGACCCGACCCGCGCCCGCCTCGGCACCCTGCACGAGGCCGCCGAGCCGCGCAGCCAGGAGCTGATCCGCCGCCTCAACCTGGCCCGCGGCGGAACGCTGAGCCTCGTGCGGATGCGCGAGGACCTGTTCGACCTGCGCAAGGCGCTGCGCACGGGCGCCGAGGCCGACCCCGCCGTGCTCGACGCCGTCGACAGCCTCGATTCCGATTTCGAGCACCTGTTCGCCTCCTGGTTCAACCGGGGCTTCCTGGTGCTGCGGCACATCGACTGGACCACGCCCGCCCATATCCTCGAGAAGATCATCCGGTACGAGGCGGTGCACGCGATCACCGGGTGGGACGACCTGCGCGCCCGGATCGAGCCGCCGGACCGGCGCTGCTTCGCGTTCTTCCACCCGGCGCTCGCCGACGAGCCGCTGATCTTCGTCGAGGTGGCGCTCACCGATCAGGTCGCGCCGGCGATCGCCCCGATCCTGTCGCGGGAGCGCAAGCCGCTGCAGCCGCGGGCGGCGACCACGGCGATCTTCTACTCGATCTCCAACTGCCAGAAGGGGTTGGCCGGCGTCACCTTCGGCAATTTCCTGATCAAGCAGGTGGTCGAGGACCTCACCCGCGAGGTGTCCTCGCTCAAGACCTTCGTCACGCTCTCGCCGGTGCCGGGCTTCGCCGCCTGGCTCGCCCGGGAGCGCCGGGCCGACAGCCCGCAGGGGCTGCTGCCGGAGGACGTGGAGGTGCTGCGGGCGCTGGACGATCCGGACTGGCACGCCGACAAGGCCCGGGCCGAGACGGTGCGCAAGGCGCTGATCCCGGCCGCGGCCGCCTATTTCCTGCGCGCCAAGAACGAGCGCGGGCGCCCCCTCGACCCGGTGGCCCGGTTCCATCTCGGCAACGGCGCCCGTCTGGACCGGATCAACTTCCTCGGCGACACCTCGAAGAAGGGGCTGGCCCAGTCGCACGGGCTGATGGTGAACTACCTCTACGATCTCGCGGCGATCGAGAAGAACCACGAGACCTACGCCAATCTCGGCACCGTGGCGGCCTCGCCGGCGGTGACCCGGGAGCTGCGCGCCAAGCTGCCGCCGCCGCGGGCGGTGGTGCTGGCCGAGGCCTGACCGCCCGGCTCACGCCTCGGTAAGGCCAGCGGTCAGCCGGGCGAACTGCCCGGTGATCCGGCGGGCGACCGCCTCGGTCTCGCCGGCCTCCAGGGGCACCCGGCGGTCGAGGATCAGCGCGGCGAGCCCGTGCACCAGCGCCCAGGCGGCCAGGGTCAGGTCGGCGGCGGGCATGCCCGGGCCGGCGAGCGCGGCGGCCCGCATCTCCAGGATCCGGTAGGCCCGGGACGTGTCGGGCTTCCGGCAGGGGGTCATGAACATCAGCCGGAACAGGGCCGGGCGCCGGCACGCGAAGGCGACGTAGGCGGCTCCCTGGGCGGCCAAGGCCTCGGCCCCCTCCGCCGAGCGGTCGGCCGCATCCAGGCTTTCGGCCAGATCCTCGAAGCCCCGGGCGGCGACCGCTTCGAGGAGCTGCTCCTTGCCGGCGAAGTGCCGGTAGGGCGCCATCGCCGAGACCCCGCAGGCCCGGGCCACCGCCCGCAGCGACAGCGCCGCCGCGCCGTCGGATTCCAGCAGGTCGAGGGCCGCCGACACGAGGGCCGCGCCCAGGTCGCCGTGATGGTAGGCCTTCTCGGCCGTCGATGTTGACACTGTACGCACACCGCGGTAAGTTTACGCTGCACACAAAGCGCAGGAGGCCGCGTGATGCAAGCCGCACCGATCCGCCGCTCCGTGGATCTCTCCGCCTATCCCGATCTCGTCGTGGTGTATCTCGGCTTTCGGGTGACGCGCTGGCGCGGTCTGCTCGCCCTGATGGGGCTCGGGCGCAGCATCGCCGAGGCGGTGCGCGGGCAGCCCGAGGGCCTGCTCGCCCACGAAAACCTGATGTTCGGGCTGAACCATGTCGGCATGCGCCAGTATTGGCGCGACCTCGAGAGCTTGGAGCGCTTCACCCGCTCGGAGCCGCACCGCACCTGGTGGCGCGCCTTCTCCCGGAACTCCCAGGGCTCCGGCTTCTGGCACGAGGCGTATATGCGGGGCGGCATGGAGGCGATCTATGTCGGGATGCCGGCACCCGTCGGCTTCGGGCTGTTCGCCCCGGAGCGCGTCCCGGACGGCGCCTTCCTGTCCTCGCGGCAGCGGCTCGCGGCCTGACAGAGGCCCCGGAAAGCGGAGGCGAGAGGCGGACCGCGATTGCGGGGCGATCCGGAACGGTTCTATGGCTGCCTGAACCCTGCGGTCCGTGATAGCTCCAGCCTCACGATGACGAACCATCTCTTCTCCCTGGTTCGGGACGGCGTCCCGGATCCCGCCAAGACCGTGATCGAGACGCCGGAAGGGCGCCGATACAGTTACGCGGATCTCATCGCCCGCTCCGGCGCCTACGCGGCGGCCCTGCAGGCGGCCGGCGTGCGGCCCGGCGACCGGGTGGCGGTCCAGGTCGAGAAGAGCGCCGAGGTGATCTTCCTGTATCTCGGGGTGGTGCGCGCGGGCGCCGCGTTCCTGCCGCTCAACACCGCCTACACCCCGGCGGAGATCGGGTATTTCCTCGGCGACGCCGAGCCCACGATCTTCGTCTGCGACCCGGGCCGACGCGAGGCCCTGGTGCAGGCCGCCGCGGGCATCCGCGAAGTTTGGACCCTGGATGCGGCGGGAACCGGCAGCGCCGCCGAGGCCGCGGACCGGCACGAGACGGCGTTCGCGGACGTGCCCCGGGGGCCGGACGACCTCGCCGCGATCCTCTACACCTCCGGCACGACCGGGCGCTCCAAGGGCGCCATGCTCACGCACGACAATCTGGCGTCGAACGCCCGCACGCTCGTGGATGTCTGGCGCTTCACCGAAGACGACGTGCTGATCCACGCCCTGCCGGTGTTCCACACCCACGGGCTGTTCGTGGCGACCAACACGGTGCTGGCGAGCGGCGGCACCATGCTGTTCCTGCCGCGCCTCGACCCGAAGCTGATCCTGAGCCTGATGCCCCGGGCGACTGCCCTGATGGGCGTGCCGACCTTCTACACGCGCCTCCTCAAGGAACCCGGCCTCACCCAAGAGGCGGCCAGGGGCATGCGCCTGTTCGTGTCGGGCTCGGCGCCGCTGCTCGCGGAGACCCACCGGGAATGGCAGGCGCGCACCGGCCACGCCATCCTCGAGCGCTACGGCATGACCGAGACCAACATGAGCACCTCGAACCCCTATACGGGGGACCGGGTCGCCGGCACGGTCGGCTTCCCCCTGCTGGGCGTCTCCCTGCGGGTGGTCGATCCCGAGACCGGCGCGGCCTTGGGCCCGGACGCGGTCGGGATGATCGAGGTGAAGGGCCCGAACGTGTTCAAGGGCTACTGGCGGATGCCCGAGAAGACCGAAGCCGAGTTCCGGCCGGACGGCTTCTTCATCACCGGCGACCTCGGCAAGGTCGATGCCCGGGGCTACGTCCACATCGTCGGGCGCGGCAAGGACCTGATCATCTCCGGGGGGTTCAACGTCTACCCGAAGGAGGTCGAGACCGAGATCGACGCCCTGCCGGGCGTGGTCGAATCCGCGGTGATCGGCCTGGCGCACCCGGATTTCGGCGAGGCGGTCACCGCCGTGGTGGTCGGCGGGACGAACGCCCCGGACGAGGCGGGAATCGTGACGGCCCTGGAGGGCCGGCTCGCCCGGTTCAAATGCCCCAAGCGCGTCCTGTTCGTGGACGAATTGCCCCGCAACACCATGGGCAAAGTGCAGAAAAACCTGCTCCGCGAGGCGCATGCGGGGCTGTATCGAGCCTGAATGAAACCGCCCGCCAGCGTCCAGGCTGGCAGGCGGCAACTTCCTCTTTAGAGGTTGTGCGCAGCCCGCTCGTTCGCCGGCGGCGTGTGGCCATCGGAATCCGCGGCCTTGCGGACCGCCGCGTTGAGGTTGTCCGGGTCGAGGGCGGTCTGGACGAACTCGCGGCCCATATTGGTCACCTCCCGGGCGTAGCGCAGGCCCTGGTCGCGGACCTCGTCGGCCCAGGGGCCGATATTCCGGTCCTCCTGGCGGGTGCGCGGCAGCAGCGCGCCGAGCAGCAGGCCGGCGGCGACGCCGACGACGCCCACCAGCAGCGGGTTGTCGTCCACGAAGCGCTCGACCGTGCTGCGGCCGCGCTGAAGCCCGTCGATCCCCTGGGTGGTGATGTCGTCGAGCGCCCGCAGGTTGCGCTTGTGCAGGGCGGCGGCGCGCTCCCGGGCCTCGTCATAGGCCGAGGCGGCGCGGGCGCGGGCCTGATCGGCGGCGCTGCCGAGGCGGTTGCCGATATCGTCGGCCAGCTCCGAGACGGTCTGGCGGGCCTGACCTGCAAGGTCGGCGGCGCGATCGGCGGCCTCCTGGGCGCCCTCCTTGGCGGATGCGGCCGCATCGATCGGGCGCGTCGCGGCACCGGGCGGGAGCGGGTCGTGCAGGCCGCGCGGGTCGGGGCGGAGGGTGAAGTCGCCGGCCGCCTCGCCGGGGGCCGAACGCGGATCGCCGTGCCCGGCCGGATCGGGCCGCAGGCTGGTATCGCCGGTGCCCGTCGGCATGCCGGCCTGGGCGGCGAGCTGCTCGGGGAGGCTGGAGGGGGTCGGCTTGTCGGTCATGGCGGGGTCCTCGGATGTCCGTCTCGGCGACGCGGAGAGCGTCGCGCCTCCCGGCCGTCGGGCCGGGCTCGAATCGTCTTGCGCGTCAGATCTCGGTCTTCTCGAGGGGATCGCGGGCGGGGCGCGCCGTCGGCAGATCGGGATCGTAGCCGCGGGCCGTGCCGGTGTTCAGCGTGGCCACGCGCTCGGCCGAGACCTGGGTGCGGCGGCGCTCGGCATCCCGGGCCATCCGGTTGAACAGCAGCCCCACCCCGGCGGCGATCAGCAGGACCGGCACGGGATTGCGGCGCACCGCTTCCAGGGCGCCGTCATAGACGCCGCTCAGCGCGGGCGTGCGCCGGGCATTGCCCAGCATCTCGTCCACGATGTTCGGGACCGAGAGCTTGCCCTGGATCTGGTCGATCGTCTCGTCGAGCCGTGCGCGGCTCGCCTCGATTTCCTTCTCGAGGTCGGTCATCGAACTCATCCGGATACGCGCTCCGATAGGGCCTGGGCATCCTGGCGAACTTGGCGCGTCGTGCGCGTCGGCGCCAGGGTGGAGAGGGACAGGACGCTGCGTGCCCACAGGGCCATGCCCACGGCGATGACCAGCAGCACGCCGCCGACGATCAGGGCCGAGAGCCATTCGGAGCCCACGATGGTGGCGAGCCACTTCACGAGGGCGCCGATCAGGACGAGCAGGGCGACCACGGCGAACACGGCCGAACCGACCATGCAGGCCAGGCCGACGATGAGCTGGCGGACATTGCCCGCCATCTCGGCGCGAAACAGCGCGATCTCCTTGCGGGCGAGCTCGTTGGTCTCGCGCAGGGCGTCGCCGATCAGGCTCTGGATGCTCGAGGCGCCGGGTTGGCGCGGATCAGGACCCTGGGCCATCGTCAGGCCCGGAAGCTGTCGCGGGCGTCGCCGTCGGGCGCTTCCGGCGGCAGGCTCGAGGACTTGATGAACCGGGCGGCGATCAGGCCGGCCACGAAGGTGCCGACCGCCACCGCCACCGGGGCGCGCCGGGCGAAGGCCTCGGCCTCGCCGTAGAAGTCGCCGAGGCTGCGCCGCTCGATCGAGGAGCCCAGCTGCTCGAGCCCGTCGGCGGCGCTGTCGAAGAAGGCGCGCACGTTCGGCTTGTCGCCGAGGTCGCGGCCGGAATTGCGGATCGTCTGCGCCAGCTCGTGGACCGATTGGGCGGCGTCGCTCTTGCGCCGCTCGACGTAATCCTGGGCCTGGAGACGCGCCGCGTCGATCAGCCCGCGGCCGCGCTCGGCCGCTTCGTCGGCCAAGCCCTCGACATCGCCCTGGAGGGCACGCCACTGGGCGCGCTCGCCGGCGGTCTCGCCGGGCCGGTCATGCGCCGGATCCTTCAGCGGGTCCTTGGGCGCATCCTGCGGGAACTCGTTGCCGGCCATCTCGAAAACACTCCTCGCGGCGCAGGGACGGCGTCGCTCGCGGCGACCGCGGCCCCCGCGATGGCTGAGTAACCGACTGGGCTGTCACCGGTTCCAGCGCGGCGTGCGGTCCGGCAGGCGGCGTCGGCGCGACCGGTCCGCGCGACGCGTCGGCCCTCGCTCAGCCGGCGTTCAGGCAGGATCCGGCAGAACCGTCACGCTTGCATGACGGCTTCCCTTCGGTGGCCCTTCGACACATCCCGGGCCTCGCCGCGAAGAGCCTTCAAGGGCTGGCCGCGCGAGGCCCGGACCGCGCCGCGAGCACCGGACAGGGCGGCGATCCTGTCCGGTGCGGCGGGGTGCTCGACTTGACCCGCGCCCGGCTTCACGCTTGGGTTGCCCTGACAAAGGATCGCGCAGGGTCTCCGCGCGTTCTGCTACTGAGAAGTCCCGATGCAGGCGCGGCGAGGTCCTCGACTCGAGCCGCGCCCCTGATCCGGAGCCGACCCGCGTGGCACGCCTTGTGATCGTATCGAACCGCGTCGCCATCCCCGAGGATGGCGGGAAGGCGGTTGCGGCGGGCGGCCTCGCCGTCGCCGTGAAGGAGGCGTTCACCGCCTATGAGGGGCTGTGGTTCGGCTGGAGCGGCAACATCACGGAGGAGCCCTCCGAGGAGCCGACCCTGATCGACCGGGGCCGGGTCCAGTACGCCGTGGTCGACCTCTCGCCGCAGGACCACCTGGAATATTACGCCGGCTTTGCGAATCGGGCCCTGTGGCCGATCATGCATTACCGGCTGGGCCTGGGCGCGTTCTCGCGCTCGGATTACGCCGGCTACAGCCGGGTCAACCGGACCTTCGCCCGGGCGCTGGCCAAGCTGGTCGAGCCCGACGACATCATCTGGGTGCACGATTACCACCTGCTGCCGCTCGCGGCCGAGCTGCGTGGCCTCGGGCTCGACAACCCGATCGGCTATTTTCACCACATCCCCTGGCCGGCCGCCGACGTGTTCAACTCGCTGCCGGCGAGCGGCGAGCTCCTGCGCGCCATCGTCGATTACGACCTGATCGGCCTGCAGACCGAGGCCGACGTCCAGAACCTCCAGCGCAACCTGGTCGACACCCAGCGGGCGATCCCGCTCGGCGGCGGCTCGCTGATGGTCGACGGGCGCCGCACCCGGATCCGCGCCTTCCCGATCGGCATCGACGTCGCCGGCTTCAAGGAGGCCGCCGAGAAGGCCAATTCCAACAAGGTGGTGCGCGAGACGATCGCGGGCCTGCGCACCCGCAAGCTGCTGATCGGCGTCGACCGGCTCGACTATTCCAAGGGCGTGTCCGAGCGGATGGAGGCGGTGGAGAGCTTCTTCGCCTCCAATCCCGACCAGCGCGGCAACGTCACCTACATCCAGATCACCCCGAAATCGCGCAGCGAGGTTCCGGAATACGAGCAGCTCGCCCGGGACGTGAACGAGAAGGTCGGCGAGATCAACGGCGCGCTGGGCGACCCGGCCTGGACGCCGATCCAGTACATCACCAAGGCCTATCCGCGCCCGGTCCTGGCCGGCCTCTACCGGGCGGCCCGGGTCGGGCTGGTGACGCCGATGCGCGACGGCATGAACCTCGTCGCCAAGGAATACGTGGTCGCGCAGAGCGAGGACGATCCCGGCGTGCTGGTCCTGTCGAAATTCGCCGGCGCGGCCCGGCAGATGCCCGAGGCGCTGCTGATCAACCCCTACGACCGGTTCGAGGTCGCCGAGGCGATCCGCTCCGCCCTGTACATGCCCAAGGCCGAGCGCGTCGCCCGCTGGCGGCCGATGGTCGAGCGCATGACCCGGGAGGACGTCGATTGGTGGGCCCGCAACTTCCTGTCGGAGCTGGAGAATTTCCGCACGATGGAGCGCGAGCCCCCGACCACCGCGGCGGCCGCCGAGTAGCCGTATCGTTCTCGCTGACGCCGACGATGGCGATACCGCTTTGAGGCGCCATCGCTCTGGCTGGCCAAGCCGCGCCCCCTCTCCCGTGCGGGAGAGGGGACCCGAGCCTCATCCCGTCGATGACGTTGTTCCGAGAGCCTTGCCGCACGCCCTGACGGCCGACCTTGCCCGCCGGCGCCGGCACGCGCCTCGGCCCATGTCCCAAAAACCCGGACTCTGCCCATGATCGCCGTCGATGACGGGGTGCCGGCGCCGCTCGGCGCGCATTTCGACGGGCGCGGGGTGAACTTCGCCCTGTTCTCCGAGCATGCCACCGCGGTGGACATCTGCCTGTTCGAGCCGGGGGAGCGGCACGAGACCCGCACGGTCCGGCTGCCCTGCCGCACCGACGACGTCTGGCACGGCTACCTGCGCGGGGTGCTGCCGGGCCAGCGCTACGGCTATCGGGTGCACGGCCCCTGGGATCCGGCGAACGGGCATCGGTTCAACCCCTCGAAGCTGGTGCTCGACCCCTATGCAAGGGAGATCCGCGGCCGGATCCGCTGGCACGACGCGCTCTACGGCCACCGCCGCGGTCGGGAGGACCGCATCGACCGGCGCGACAGCGCGGTCTACATGCCCAAGGGCGTGGTCACCGCCCCCGAAGTGCCCGACCTTGCGCTGGCCCCCGTGCGGCGGCCGCTCACCGAGACGGTCATCTACGAGGCCCATGTCAAGGCGCTGACCCGCACCCATCCCGACATCCCGGAAGCGGAGCGCGGCACCTATGCGGCGCTGGCCCACCCGGCGATCATCGAGCACCTGGTCAAGCTCGGCGTCACCGCCCTGGAGCTGCTGCCGATCCAGGCCTTCGCGGATGACCGCTTCCTGGTCGAGAAGGGGCTCGTCAACTTCTGGGGCTATCAGCCCCTGAACTACTTCGCCCCGGATCCGCGCTACCGTGGGGAGGGCGCCCCGGGCGGCCTCAAGGCGGCGATCCGCGAGCTGAACGCCGCCGGGATCGAGACCTGGCTCGACGTGGTCTACAACCACACCGCCGAGGGCGACCACAGCGGCCCGACCCTGTCGTTCCGCGGCATCGACAATGCCAGCTACTACAAGCTCGACCCCGCGGACCGGCGCCGCACGATCGATTGCACCGGCTGCGGCAACACCTTCGACGTGAGCCACCCGCGGGTGATGCAGCTGGTGCTGGATTCCCTGCGCCACTGGGTCACCGCCTACGGCATCGCCGGCTTCCGCTTCGACCTCGCCTCGAGCCTCGGGCGCTCGCCCCTGGCTTTCACCCCGCAGGCGGCCTTCTTCCAGGCGGTGGCCCAGGATCCGGTGCTCGCGCGGGTCAAGATGGTGGCCGAGCCCTGGGACATCGGGGAGGGCGGCTACCAGCTCGGCGGCTATCCACGCGGCTGGAGCGAGTGGAACGACAAGTTCCGCGACGCCGCCCGGGGTTTCTGGAAGGGCGATTCCGGCACCCTGGCGAAGCTGACCCAGGGGCTGACCGGCTCGCGGGAGGTCTTCGCCCCGTCCCGGCGCTCGCCGCTGGCCAGCATCAACTTCATCGCCAGCCACGACGGCTACACCCTGGCCGACACGGTGGCCTACGAGCAGAAGCACAACGAGGCCAACGGCGAGGACAACCGCGACGGCCACGGCCACAATGTCAGCTGCAATTACGGCGTCGAGGGCGACACCGACGACCCGGCGATCCTCGCCCTGCGCGCCCGCCAGAAGCGCAACATGCTGGCCAGCGTGATGCTGGCCCAAGGCGTGCCGATGCTGCTGATGGGCGACGAGCGCTCGCGCAGCCAGGGCGGCAACAACAACGCCTATTGCCAGGACAATCCGACGAGCTGGATGGACTGGACCAGCGACCCGGATCCGAGCCTCGCCACGTTCGTGGCCAATCTCCTGGCCCTGCGCCGGGCTCAACCAGCCCTGCGGCGGCAGACCTTCTTCACCGGCGCCCCGATCGGACCGGATTCTCCCCTGCGGGACGTGCATTGGCTCGCCCCCGAGGGCACCGAGATGGAGAATGGCCATTGGGCCGATGACGGGCTGCAGGTGTTCGGCATGCAGATCGGCAATGACGGCCGCGCCGGCGACCGCCTGCTGCTCCTGTTCAATGCCGGGCTGGAGCCTGTCGACTTCCGCCTCGCCCCCGTGATCGGCGGCCCCTGGCACCCGGTCTTCGACACCGGCGAGGCCGAAGGCACGGTCCCGCCCGGCGCCCCGTCCTACGGGCCGGACGCCCCCGTGCCGCTGCCCGGCCGCACGGTCCTGGTGCTCACCGCGGCGGGCGTTGGGGCGCGGGGCGGGTGG
>NZ_AKFK01000056.1:0-90714 GCF_000272495.1 Methylobacterium sp. GXF4
CCCAAGGGGCTCAGGCCTTTGGCGGGGGTTCGGGGGCGGAGCCCCCGAGTGACCAGGGCTCTGCCCTGGACCCGCAAAAGGTCGCAGACCTTTTGAAACCAGGACTTTTCAAGAGGCGATGCGTGCGCTCTGAGGATCTTAGCGATGGAATCTGAGCCGACATCCGACTTGCCCCTCGCCGGGATCCGCGTCCTCGACCTGTCCCGGGTCCTGGCCGGGCCGTGGTGCGCGCAGGTGTTGGGCGATCTCGGCGCCGACGTGATCAAGGTCGAGCATCCGGAGCGCGGCGACGACACGCGCGATTGGGGCGTGGCGACCAGCCCCGGCAACACCTCGTATTTCGACAGCGTCAACCGCAACAAGCGCTCGATCGGGGTCGACCTCGCCACGCCGGAGGGGCTGGCGATCGTCAAGGCGCTGGCCCGCGAGAGCGACGTGCTGGTCCAGAACTTCAAGACCGGCGGCGCCGACAAGCTCGGGCTCGGCTACGCGGCCCTCTCGGCCGAGAACCCGCGGCTGATCTACTGCTCGATTGCCGGCTACAGTTCGGATGGCTCGGAGGCCGGGCGGCCCGGCTACGACCTCGTGGTGCAGGGCGAATCCGGCGTGATGGCGCTCAACGGCGAGGCCGGCGGCCCGCCCCTGAAGTTCGGGGTCGCGGCGGTGGACCTGTTCACCGGGCAATACGCCGCCCAGGCGGTGCTGGCGGCCCTGTTCCAGCGGGAGCGCACCGGGCGCGGCAAGACCATCGACCTCGCCCTGTTCGATTGCGGCGTGGCGCTGACCTCCTATTACGGGCTGGAGGCGCTTGCCCGAGGGATCGACCCGCCGCGCTACGGCAACGCCCATCCGTCGATCGTGCCGTACGGGGTATTCGAGGCCAGCGACGGGCCTGTGGTGATCACGGTGGGCAACAACGCCCAGTACCGCCGCTTCTGCGAGCAGGTGCTTGAGCGGCCGGACCTCTGCGCCGACCCGCGCTTTTCTACCAATCTCGACCGCTCGAAGAACCGGGCCGCCTTCATCCCGATCCTGGATGCCGAACTGGCCAAGTGGGAGCGGGCGCCCCTGATCGCGCGCCTGCGGGCGGCGGGCATCCCCTGCGGGGAGGTGATGGGCCTGCGCGAGGCGCTGACCTGCGACCGCGCGCGGGAGGCCGGCCTCGTGGTCGAGGCGCCCGGCAACGCCCATGTCATCGCCCCGCCCTACCGCCTCGACGGACGCCGCCTGCCGGTCCGCCGCATGCCGCCGGGCCTCGGCGATTCGAGCCGGGAGATCCTGGCCGAGCGGCTGGATGTTTCGGCGGAGGCGCTGGACGCGCTCGCGGCGAGCGGGGTGGTCCGGTAAGGGCTGCTCAGCCCTCGGCCGGCGCCAGCCGGGCGCGGGCATCGTCCAGCACCCGGGTCAGGGCGTCGTCCCAGGCGACCCGGGGTTGCCAGCCGGTGGCTTCGTGCAAGCGGCTGGCATCGCCCGCCGCCAGCGGGATCTCGTTCGGGCGCACCCGCTCGGGGGCGATGCGGATCTCGAACGGCACCCGGGCGCGGGCGCGCAGCCCGTCGAGGACGCTGGCGATCGTGCGGGGCACGCCGGAGCTGATGTTGAACACGCTCCCGTCCGCCAAGGATTCCGACCGGCCGATCAGGTCGACGTAAGCGCCCGCCACGTCGGCGACATCGAGGAAATCGCGGTACGAGGAGAGATTGCCGACCTCGAGGACGGGCGGCGCGCGGCCGGCCTCGATCCGGGCGATCTGCCCGGCGAAGGAGGCCACGACGAAGCGCTCGTCCTGGCCCGGGCCGATATGGTTGAACGGCCGCAGCACCACGAGCTTCACCCCGATCCGGGGCAGCAGGTCGTGCAGCACCTGCTCGCCGACCCATTTCGACCGGGCGTAGGTGTTGCGCGGCAGGGGCTCGGCCTCCTCGGTCAGCGCGTGCCCGGCCAGGAAGGCGCTGCCGTAGACTTCGCCTGAGCTGACGAAGAACAAGGTGCAGCCCGGCACCGCCGCGACCGCCGCCACGAGGTTCATCAGGCCGTTGACGTTCACCCGCCAGGTCTGGCCCGGCCCGGTGGCGGACTGGCCCACTGAGGCCAGGCCGGCGAGGTGGAGGATCTCGGTCGGCCGGAAGCGCGCCACGAAGGCGGTCAGCGCGGCTTCGTCGAGGAGATCGATCGATTCGTAGGTCACCCCCTCGGGCAGGCCCCGGGGCGCTCCGCGGCCGATCCCGGCCACGCGGGCGCCTGTCGCCGCCAGCAGCGGCAGGACATGGCCGCCGACGAAGCCCGCCGCGCCGGTGACGAGGATGCGCCTCACGCCGAGCCTGCCGATCCGTTCCACGGGGTCGTCATCATCGTGCAGTCCCGGACGAGGTCAGGCGTTGTCTCCTTCTCGGAGAACGCAGGCATATAAAGCCGCACACCGGCAAGGAAACGGGTTTCCAAAGGGCCCACGGCCCTTTGGCGGGGTATCGGGGCGGAGCCCCGATGGCATCGAGCTTCGCTTGACCCAGGGCTCCGCCCTGGACCCGCAAAAGGTCGAAGACCTTTTGAAACCCTGACTCTTCAGCTCATCGTCCGGGTGCCCCAGCGGGTACCCATGCGGCTCTGGGCGCTGCCGGGGGAGCTGCCGGCATCGGCGCCGATCGCCGGCCCGGACGCGGTCTGCGGCCTGTGCTGGGAGCCCGCCGCCATGGGCGTCGGTGCGATCGAATCCGGCACCTCGGCCAGGTATTCCTCGTCCCGGTCGGTGGCGAACTGGCCGGCCTTGCGGAACGGCCAGAGATAGCCCGGCACCACCGCCTCGGCGGCGGTCGGGGTGATCCCGAGCGCCTCGATGGTCCGGCCCTCGGCCTTGGCGGCCTCGGACACGACATTGTCGTTCTGGAGCAGGATCACTTGGTCGCGGGTCAGCTTCAGGCTGTCCGGCAGCAGGCCGAAGGTGAGCGTGTCGGCGACCTCCAGGAGCCGGGCCTGGATCTTGGCCACGGGCAGCGGCAGGTCGATCACGGCGCGCTTGCGCTGGATCGTCTTCAGCATGTAGCGCACGAGGTGCTCCAGCGTCGCCACCTCGGGGCCGCCGAGCTCGTAGACCTTGCCCCCCGGCACGACGCCGTCCACCGCCCGGGCGATCGCCTCGGCGACGTCGCCGACGAAGACCGGCTGGAAGCGCGACTGGCCGCCCGCGAGCGGCAGGACCGGCAGCGCCCGGGCGAGTCCGGCGAAGCGGTTGAAGAAGCTGTCGCCCGGCCCGAAGACCAGCGACGGCCGGAACACCACGGCATCCGGGCAGGCGGCGAAGACCCGGGCCTCACCCTCGGCCTTGGTGCGGGCGTAGAGCGACGGCGAGGCCGGGTCCGCCCCGATCGCCGAGACGTGGATCATCCGGGCGCCCTGCCGGGCGGCGGCGCGGGCGATCTCCGCGGCGCCGTCGACCTGAAGCCGCGCGAAGCTCTGCGACCCGGTCTCCTGGAGGATGCCGACGAGGTTGATCACCACGTCCGAGCGCTCGGCCGCGCGGGCCACCGATTCGGGGTAGCGGAGGTTGGCCTGGACGGCCACGATCTGGTTGACCTTGCCCAGCGGCTGCAGGAACAGCGCCAGGTCCGGCCGGCGCACCGCGACGCGGATCCGGTAGCCGCGCTTGGCGAGCGCCCGCACCACGTGGCGGCCCAGGAAACCGGAGCCACCGAAGATGGTCACGAGCTGGGATTGCGGGCGCAGCGGGCCCGAAGCGGCGGTGGTTGCGGGCATGCTGTCCTGAGGCGTGTTCTGTGGGCCGGTCATCGCCGTGGTCTCGGGCTCCTCGCGCGCCCCGGGGCGCCGTCGTGCGCGCCTACTTAGCCTAAGTTCGGCGCCTTGGGAGCCGCCCATGCGCGTCGGGGCGCGATTAGCGCTTCGCAGCGCCGGAAGCGACCGGGAACGGGGGCCGGTCCCGCGCATTTCCACGGACGAATTCGCCGGGCCGGGGTGCCGGCCGGGACGCGCCGGGGACCACGATGATTCTAGGGATGCTCGTCTCGGCGTTGATCGCCGTCTTCGGCCTGCTCGTCGCGCTGGGCCAGATCGGCCATCCGATCGATGCGCAGCTCGTCACCACCTACGGCTGGAGCATCCTGACGGTCGGTGTCGCGCTGTTCGTCCTGTTCGCCTATCGCCGGTTCGGCCAGACGCGGCGCGGACGCTCCATCTGACCTACGGGATCAGGCGACCCTGATCCGGCGGCGGACCTCGCGCGCCACCGTGGGGCGGCCGCCCGCGCGGCGGCCCACCGAGCGCGGCGCGCCGACCGTGATGCTCTGAAGCTCCCGGGCGATGAAGGCGGTGGGCATCTCGGCCTGGAGATCCGCCTCCATATCGCGCAAGGCCGTGTCGGAATGGGCCGGGTGCAGGTGGATGATCGCCAGCGCCTTGACCCCGGCGGTCTGCGCGAGCTCGACGCCCTTCTGCCAGGTGGAGTGCCCCCAGCCGCGGCAGGTCGGGTACTCGCCGTCGGTGAACATGCCGTCATAGACCATGAGGTCGGCGCCGGCGACGAACCGGGCCAGCTCGGGCTCCGGCCACGGATCGCTGTGCTCGATGTCGCTGATCAGGCACAGGCGCCGCCCGGCATGCTCGAACCGGTAGCCGACCGATCCCTGCGGGTGGTTCAGCAGGATCGTGTCGACCCGGGTGCCGTCCGGGAAGGTCAGGGTCTGGCCGGCCTCGAAGCCGTGGTGGTTGAAGGTGCAGCACAGCTTGTCGAGCGTAACCGGGAACAGCGGCGGCGCGAACAGGCGGTCGAGGGTCGGGCCGGCCGATTCGCCGCCGAGATTTCCGCAATAGGTGTTGATCACCCGGTCGGAATCGAGGACCGCCGGCTTGAAGAACGGCAGCCCCGCGGTGTGGTCGAGGTGCAGGTGGCTGAACAGCAGGTCGACTTCCCGCGGCAGATCGGTGCGGTGGCCCTGGCCGAGATTGTAGATGCCCGAGCCGGCATCGACCACGAACATCCGCTCGCCGCAGCGCACCTCGATGCAGGGCGTGCTGCCGCCGAATTCGGCGTATTGCGGGCCGCTGACCGGGGTCGAGCCGCGGACGCCCCAGAAGCGGAGGACGAGGCCCTCGTCGGCCGCACGGATAGTCGGCTCGGAACAATTGGACATGGCGATCACGAATCTGCGGACAGTCGGTCCCAATCCGTTACGATCGAAACCCCGTCGCCGTTCCGGGAAGGTAGCGCTGAATAGGGCCGGCCGACGGGACAGGAGTACCGCTCATCCCCTGCCTGACAATGAATTGGGGGGTCGCAGGCGGCCGTGATGTGCGGCCGCGCACACGAACCGGCCGCGCTTCGGGGCGGCGCCACCCCTAGAGACGCTCGGCCGAGGCGATCAGGCCGGCCCCCGCGCCGGCGGGAATCGGGTGTCCGGCGACGGCGCCGCGCGAATCGGCCAGGCCCGCCGCCAGCAGGGACGGCAGGGCGTCGCTGTAGCGCGCCGGGAGGCGGCCTGCCAGGGCCCCGAACGGGTCGGGCGCGCGCTCGTAGGACGGGACGAAGCCGGCCATCTGCCGCAGCGCCAGCCCCGAATCCGGCGCGGCCCAGGCGGCCCAGACGGATTCCGGCACCGGGCGCGGCGCCCGGTGGCCCGGCACGACCACAACCTCCTGGCCGGCATAGGCCAGCGCCTCCGGCCGGCTGATGTCGCCGACGGCGCCGCCCCGGGCCGTGTAGGCCGCCCAGAACGCGTGCTGGCCGCCGTCGGAATAGGTGGTGCGCACGGCGGGCTCGCCGGCTTCCGCGAGCGCCGCCATGCGCGCCTCCTCGACGGCGTGGTAGGTCGCGACGGCGGCCTCCCGGGCGGGATCCCGGGACGGCGCGAAGGCGTAGCGGCCGGCGACCACCGAGACTTGAAGCTCCTCCCGGCTCGCCTCGAACCGGTCGGAGCCGGCCTTCAGCTCGCGCCAGAACGCGATGTTCGGGTCGGCCCGGTGACGGGCCATGTTCTCGGCGCTCATCCGGAACGGGTAGGACTGGAACTGGAAGGCCGCCTGCCCGCCGTTCAGGGCCTCGCGCGCGATGGCGTAGATCTCGCCGACCGTGGCGTCGGTCATGGCGAAGCAGCCCATCGACGAGCAGATGCCGTGGACCATCACGGCCGAGCCGGTGCCGCCATGGGCGCGGTCGTAGGCGTTGGGATAGCCGACGTCGAAGGACAGGTAGTAATGCGAGTTCGGGTTCATCTGGCGCTTGGGCACCATGTAGAACCCCTCCGGGGTCTGCCGGTCGCCGCTCTTGCGCTTGGGCCCGAGCTGGCCGGACCAGCGGCAGATCGGAAAGGTCTTGATGTGGACGAACCCGGCCGGGCCCTTCTTCCAGACCTCGATCTCGGATTCCTTCTTGTAGGCCCGGAACAGCACCGGGGCGGCGGCCGTGGTGCCCTTCTGCGCCATCAGGGCGAGCGTCGCGGCCGGGATCGGCGCGTCGGCCTTCCCGGCCTGCGCCGCGACCGGGCCGCAGACGGTCAGGAGCACGAGGCCGGCGGCGAAGGATCTCGGGATCGGGAGAGGCATGAACCGTCCGCGCTGGATCGGCCGGGCGAAGGCGTGGCGTGCCGGTCGAGCACGGCGTCCCGACCTGACGGGCCATTGCGGCCGTCGTGAGGCCGGCGCGGTCGCCGGCCCGCCGCTCAGGCGAGGGCAGGCTCCGCTTCCTCGGCCGTCTCGCGGACCGGGGGCGCGGCCAGGGCGCTGTTCTCCACCGCGATCACCGCGTCGAACGGCTCGATCCCGTCGGACACGCCCGCTTCGGGCAGGCAGACGATGAAGCCGCGGCCGGCCCTCGCCTGCCGGAGCCGGGCGAGGCGCTCGCGCACGCCCTCGACCGTGCGGTCCTCGAGCGCCACCGCGACCACCAGGATATCGGGCTCGCGGGCGAGGCAGCGGGCCAGCTCGATCGCGACGCGCTCCCGGGCGTTGATGGCGCCGTCCGTCAGCGCGCCGGTGCTGGGCTGGATCTCGACCTTGCTGTCCAGGCCGAGGCTGTAGACGGAGGCTTCGAGCCCCTCGTCGGCGAGAACGCGCTGCACCAGCGCCCGCACCCGCGGCTCGGCATTGGCCTCGCCGAGGCTGATCCGGCCGAACAAGAGGTTCTCCTCCAGGCTCGCCGCCGGATTGACCCGGCTGGGATCGTGGAACTCGACGGCGCCTGCGAGATGCGGCGGCAGCATCCGGGCGAACGAGCGGCGCGCCTGCACGAGGCGCTGCTCGAAGGCGGCGTCGATCAGCCCGAAGCGGTGGCGGGATTCGCTGTAGCGCAGGGCGAGGCCGATCAGCCGCGTGCGATCGCGCTGGCCGGCGGGCCCGCGGCGCAGGCTCGCGGCATTCGGCAGGCGGACGACGAGGTCTTCGAAGTAGCCGCGCTCCGAGGCCTGGAACAGCGAGTAATTGTCGAAGAGCGAATGATCGTTGGGCAGGTCGGCGAAGATTTCCACCGTGCTGCGGGCGACCGCCAGGCCGATCTCGGTGAGGGGGCGCACCAGCTCCTCGGCCTCGAGCACCGCCCGCAGGTAGGGGTGGCGGGCGAACCGCAGGGGCGCGAAGGCGCCGCCAACCGGCTCGCCGAACAGGATGTTCTCGCCGATGCTGGCCTGGTGGTTGTAGCGGTCCGGGTCGAACGGCTCGACCAGGCGCTCGGCCCCCTTGGCGGCCAGGGCCGCCCGCATGGTCCGGCGGGCCGCGACGATCGCCGCCGCCAGACGGGGCTGGCTAGCCGGGTCCAGGCGGCCGGTGAGCCCGCGGGCGTAGACGAAACTGTCGAGCCCCGCGAGCCGGCAGATCCCGATCAGCGCGATGTCGTCGGGGGCGTTGGCCGGCTCGGTGCCGTAGAGCAGGTTCTGGCGGAGCGAGCCCTCCATCAGGATCGCCTCCCCGGCCGCGAAGGCGATGCGACGGGCGCGCTCGGCGGCGTCGAAGCCGCGCAGGTCGGAGCCCGCATAGGTGACGGCGCCCGCGGTCGGCTCGACCTGGCCGGCCAGCACCGCGGCCAGCACCCGGGCACCGCTGCCCCGGCTGCCGGTGATCGCCACGTGGCCCGGCATGGTGACGGCGACGTCGACGCCGGTCAGCCGCTCGCCCGTGGCCGGATCGAAGGCGCCGACCCCCTGGGTCGCCAGGATTCCGGAGCGGGGCAGCGGCGGCGGCGCGACCCCGGTCCGGGGCGCCCGCGCCTGCCGTCCCTGCAGCTGGGCGATGATGCGCGCGACGTCCCGGAAGCGCGGGCGGACCGATTTGCGCACCGTCCAGAGCCGGGCGCAGATCGCCGCGAGCCAGCCGGCGAGGCCGAACGCCCCGGTGGCGGCCAGGAGCGCTGCGGGATCGACCGGCGGTGCCGGCGGGGCGCCCGGCGTCGCGGAACGCCACAGGGCCGTGCCGACGGCGATCGCCGGCAGGATCACCGCCAGGGCCAGTGCCGGCGCCCGGGCATAGGCCAGCCGCGCCTCGGCCCGGGCCACGTTGGTGCGCATCGCCGCGACCCGGGCGGCGATGCGCGTCCGCTCGAGGGCGGCGGCCCCGTGGACGCGGACCGCCGGCAGCCGCCGCACCAGGTCGTTCAGGTTCGTCTCGGCGCGGGTGCTCGTGCGCAGCCGCAGGTCCTGCCGGTCCCGGGCGCGCTCCAGCACCAGCCCGTAGGCGAGCCCGATCGCCGCCAGCCCGATCGCCGCGGTCGGGATCAGCCGGGGCGCGGCCAGCCCCGCGAAGCCGAGCGCCAGGAGCAGGGCGGCGAGCGTCATCGCCGGCACGACGATCCCGGCGGCGAGCAGCCGGTCGCCCCGGCCCAGAACCTCGCCGACGAGGCGCGCCAGGCTGCGGGCCTCGTCCCGGGCTCCGGCCGGCGCGTCGAGGATCGCCCGCAGGACGTTCTCCCGGACCGCGTCCGCGGCCCGGTTCTGGGCCTTGAAGCACAGGCGCGCCACGACCCAGCCGATCCCCGCCAGGGCCAGGGCGCAGACGGCGATGCACAGGAAGGCGGCGAGCTCCAGGTCGACCGGGCGCATCGGGAAGCCGGGGGCCAGCACGATCTCGCGACCGGGCAGCGACAGGGCGAGCCGCAGGAACCGCAGCGTCGGCGCCTCGTCGTGCGGCAGCACCGCAACCAGATCCCGCAGGCACAGCAGGGCGAGCGCGCAGAGCGGGGCGCCGATTCCGACCGCGAGGGCGGCCGCGGAAGCGTGCAGGCGGCGGGCCGCGCGCCAGGTCAGGACGATGGGATCGGAATCCATAGGGCTCCGGGGCGAGTCCGGTTTGGGCGGCGGCGGGATCGGGCCGCCGGATCCTGGTCAGGCAGCGCATAGGCCCTCGCGCCGCCGGCGGGAAGTGGCGCGGAGCCGGCGCACGCGGCGGCCGGCATTCTGATCCATGTTCTAGCCCTCGTCTGGAAAAGCTCTAGGTTCGGCAGCGGGGCATCCGGGACGGTCGCGGTGCGGCCGCCCCGGGGCCCGGCCGCTTTGGTCGCATTGCGCGAGCGATCCGGTGCACCGCACACTTCAACCCGGGACCAATGGTGGGGCGACGCTTGCGGCGCGAGGCTGAGCAGATCGAACCCGACGACCGGACCTTCGCGCCTTCCGGGCGTGCTGGCCTGTCCGGCGGGCGCACCTGATGGCGCAGCTGTTCACGCCCGGCGCGGACGCGGTCTACCGGCTCGCCCTGATGACCGGCGTGGCCTGCCTGGTCGGCCTGCCGGTTCTGGCGGCCGGGATCGTGCGCTCGAACTACGTCACCGGGGTCGGCATCGCCCCGGCCCAGCCGGTGCCGTTCAGCCACAAGCACCATTCGGGCGAGCTCGGCATCGATTGCCGCTACTGCCACACCACCGTCGACAAGGTGGCCTCGGCCGGCATCCCGCCGACCCATACCTGCATGACCTGCCATTCGCAGATCTGGACCGGCTCGGACATGCTCAAGCCGGTGCGCGACAGCTACGCGCAGGACAAGCCCCTGGAATGGGTCCGGCTGAACAAGCTGCCGCAATACGTCTACTACAACCACTCGGTGCATGTGACGAAGGGGATCGGCTGCTCGACCTGCCACGGCGACGTCACGTCGATGCAGATGACCTACCGGGCCAACGCCTTCGAGATGCAGTTCTGCCTCGATTGCCATCAGGCGCCGGAGAAATACGTCCGCACGCCCGACCAGGTCTGGAACATGACCTGGAAGCCGCCGGCCGACCAGGCGACGCTCGGGCCGAAGCTGGTGGCCGAGTACCATATCCGCGGCGGTTCGCGGCTGACCGAGTGCGGGATCTGCCACCGATGACCAGCGGATCCGACATCGCGTCCCTGCGCGAGAAGCTCGCCGGCAGCGACGGCCCGCGCTTCTGGCGCAGCCTCGACGCCGTCGCCGACAGCCCGGAATTCCGCGACTACCTCGCGGCCGAGTTCCCCTCCGCGGCCCGGCTCGCGGCCTCCCCGGAGCGGCGCGGCTTCCTGAAGCTGATGGCCGCCTCCTTCGCGCTCGGCGGCCTCACCGCCTGCGGCGGCGGCGCGAGCCGGGATTACGAGGTGCCCTACGTCAACCAGCCCGAGCGGATCGTGCCGGGCACGGACCTGTCCTACGCCTCCTCGGCCGTGTTCGACGGGTTCGGCAACGGCATCCTGGTCACCACCCGCAACGGGCGGCCCCTGAAGATCGAGGGCAATCCCGAGCATCCCTGGAGCCTCGGCGGCACCGACGTGCTGGCGCAGGCCTCCGTGCTCGGCCTCTACGATCCGTTCCGCTCCCAGGCGGTGCAGCATCTCGGCAAGCCGAGCTCCTGGGCGGCGTTCCGGGCGGAGCTCCAGGCGCAGATGCCGGCCTGGCACGCGGCCGGGGGCGAGGGGATCGCGGTGCTGACCGGGCCGGTGACCTCGCCCACCGTGGCGGCGCAGATCGCCCGGATGCGGGCCGCCTATCCGGCCTCGCGCTGGTTCGTCGGCGGCGGGGCGGGCCGCGAGGCGATCTACGAGGGCGCGCGCCGCGCCTATGGCCGGCCGCTGGAGACGATTCCGGATTTCGGCCGGGCGCGCACCATCGTGGCCCTGGACGGCGACTTCCTCGATCTCGGGCCCGGCCAGGTCGGCCTGTCGGGGCGCTGGAGCGCGGGCCGCCGCGCGGCCTATGCCGAGGGCCGCCTCCTCAGCCTCCACGCCGCGGCGCCGACCCCGACGCTGACCAGCGCCAAGGCGGATCACGCGGTGGCCGTACCGGAGGGCCGCCTCGAAGCCCTGGCGCATGATCTTCTGGGCGTGGCCGGGGGCGGCCCGGCGCCCGGGGGCGACGATCCGGTCTCTCGCTGGGTCCGGGGTGCCGCCAAGGCGCTGATTGAGGCGCGGGGCGCCGGCATCGTCACCGCCGGGCTCACCACGAGCCCCGACCTGCACGCCCTGGTCCACCGCCTGAACGGCGCGCTGGGCAATACCGGCGCGACCCTGCGGCACGCGGCGCCTGTCGTCGAGCACGGCGCGGGCACGCTGGCGGAACTGGCGGAGGCGATGGAGCGCGGCGCCGTCAAGGTGCTGATCGTGCTCGGCGCCAACCCGGTCTACGACGCCCCGGCCGCCCTCGATTTCGCGGCCCGGATGGAGCGCGTGCCGCTCAAGATCCATGCCGGGCTCTATGCCGACGAGACCGGGGCCCATGCCGACTGGCACCTGCCCACCGCCCACCCGCTCGAATCCTGGGGCGACGTGCGATCCCTCGACGGCACGGTCGGGCTGATCCAGCCGACGGTGGCGCCGCTCTATAACGGCCGCACCCTCCAGGACATGCTGGCCTTCCTGACCGATGGGCGCGGGAGCGAGGGCGGCGCGGACGCGCTCGGCCTGGTCAAGGCGCGCTGGCGGAAGGAGGGCGAGGATGCGGCCGCCTTCGAGGCCCGCTTCGCCGACGCCCTGCGCCGAGGTTTCTTTCCGGACAGCGCCGGCGCCGCCGAGGATGTCGCCCTCACCCAGGAGGCGCCGCCCGCCCCTCCGGCGCCTGCTCCGGGCGGGATCGAGGTGGTGTTCCGCCCCGATCCCACGATCTGGGACGGCACCCATGCCGACCTCGCCTGGCTGCAGGAGCTGCCCAAACCCCTGACCAAGATCGTCTGGGAGAACGTCGTCGCCCTCAGCCCGCGTCTCGCCGAGCGCGAGAGCATCGCCATGGGCGATATCGTGCGGGTCGAGGCCGACGGGCGCGCCGTCGAGGGCGCCGCCTGGATCCTGCCCGGCCAGGCCGCCGAGACCGTGACCCTGAGCCTCGGCTACGGCCGCAACGTGCCGGACCACCTGTCGAACGGCCTCGGCTACGACGCCGCCACCCTGCGGCCCGTCGCGACGCCCTGGCGGCTCACCGGGGCGCGGCTGACCAAGACCGGCCGACGCCGGATGCCGGCGACCACCCAGAACCTCGGCACGATGGAGGGGCAGGACATCGTCCGGGTCCAGGCTCTCGGCGCCGCGCCGGTGGGCGACCCCAAGGACGCGGCGGCCCCGGCCTCGTTCTACCCGCCGCCGGAGAGCCAGCTCACCGGCGAGGCGGCGCAATGGGGCATGGCGATCGACCTCGATGCCTGCATCGGCTGCAACGCCTGCGTCACCGCCTGCCAGGCCGAGAACAACATCCCGGTGGTCGGGCGCGAGGAGGTCGCGCTCGGGCGCTGGATGGGCTGGCTGCGGGTCGACCGCTACTACGCGGGCGACCTCGACGCGCCGGCGACGCATTTCCAGCCGGTGCCGTGCATGCATTGCGAGCAGGCGCCCTGCGAGGTCGGCTGCCCCGTGGAGGCGACCCTGCACGACAGCGAGGGCCTGAACCTGCAGGTCTACAACCGCTGCGTCGGCACCCGGACCTGCCAGAGCTACTGCCCCTACAAGGTCCGCCGCTTCAACTACCTGGACTACACGGGCGGCATGACCCCGGTGCAGCAGCAGCAGCGCAATCCCGAGGTCACGGTCCGCGCCCGCGGCGTGATGGAGAAGTGCACCTACTGCATCCAGCGCATCGCGGCGGCCCGGATCACCTCCGCCAAGGATGCGCATGCCCCGATCCCGGACGGCGCCGTCGAGACCGCCTGCCAGGGCGCCTGCCCGACCCGGGCGATCACCTTCGGCAACGTCGCCGACCCGGGAAGCCGGGTCTCGGCCGCCCGCAAGGATCCGCGGGAATACGCGCTGCTCGGCCACCTGAACACGCGCCCGCGCACCACCTACCTTGCCGGGCTCGCGCCCGCGGCCGATCCCACCGGACGGGAGGGCTGAGCATGTCCGGCGCCCTCTTCGGCGGCCAGCCGGCCGGCCCCCTGATCGGCCCGGAAGAAACCCTCCAGGGCATCGGCGGCGCGGTGGCGGCGATCCCGCTGACGCATCCGCGCAACCGCCGCTGGTGGATCGCCTTCGCGGGGGCGGTGGCCTTGCTCGGCGTGTTCGGCTTCACCCTCGGCTACCTGCTCTATGCAGGGCCGGGGGTCTGGGCCAACAACAACGCCGTCGTCTGGGCGCTCGACATCGCGAGCTACGATTGGTGGATCGGCGTCGCCTCGGGCAGCCTGCTGGTCTCGGCCGTGCTGCTCCTGCTCGGGGCGGAGTGGCGCGGGGCCGTGAACCGCATCGCCGAGACCCTGGCGCTGCTCGCCACCGCGTCGGCCGGGCTCTACCCGATCATCCATCTCGGGCGGCCGTGGTTCTTCTTCTGGAACCTGCCCTACCCCAACACCTACAATCTCTGGCCGCAATTCCGCTCGCCGCTGCTCTGGGACGCGATCGACATCGTCGCCTTCCTGGTGATCTGCGTGAGCCTCTGGTTCATCGGGATGCTGCCGGACCTCGCGACCCTGCGCGACCGCGCCTTCGTGGAGGCGATGCGCCAGAGCGACGCCAAGGCCCGCACCCGCAAGCTCGCTTTGCTGCGCGCGCAGGTCTACGGCATCGTCGCCTCCGGCTGGCGCGGCTCGGCCGCCCATTGGCAGATCTGGGTCCAGGCCTACCGGACCGTGGCCCTGCTCGGCGTGCTGCTGGTCGTCTCGGTCCAGACCGGCGCCTCGGTGATGCTCGCCGGATCGCTGATGCCGGGCTGGCACAGCACGCTCCTGCCGGTGAGCTTCCTGGTGAACGCGGTCTATTCCGGCGTCGGCGTCACCGCGGCGATCGTGGTGCTGATCCGCATCGTCTACGGCCTCGACGCCCTGGTGAGCGTGCGCCATCTCGACGTGCTCGGCCGCCTGCTGCTCTGCCTCGGCTGCGCCAGCGCCTATTGCTACGCCGCCGAGTATTTCGACACGTTCCTCAACGGCGATCCGGAGGCGCGGGGCGTTCTGGTGCGGCGCATGACCGGCGACCACGCCCTGGTTTCGTGGACGGCGATCCTCGGCCTGGTCCTGCCGGCGCAGGTGCTGTGGTCGGCCCGCGCCCGCACGGCGCCGCTGGTGCTCGCCGCGGTCGGGCTCCTCGTGGCGGCCGGCGCCTATGCCGACCACGTCATGGTCCTGGTCGTCACCCTGACCCAGGACTTCCTGCCCTCCTCGCGGCTGCCCTACGGGCCGGATCCCTGGGGCATCGCCACCTTCGCGGGCTCGCTCGGCCTGTTCCTGACCCTGCTGCTGCTGTTCCTGCGCTACCTGCCGGCGGTCTCGATCATCGAGAGCCGGCGCCTGGCCCTCGCCCGGGCCCCGGGCACCGAGGCCGCCGCCCGGGAGGCCGCGTCCCGGGCCACCCTCCGCCCGGAGGAGAATCCCGGGCCGGCGCCGCTCTGGGGCGTGTCCGCCACCTTCGCCAGCCAGTCCGACCTCGCCGCCGCCCTGCAGGCGGTGTCGTCGATCAGCCCGCCAGACCAGGTCCATCTCGACGGGCACGGGCCGGTGCCGATGCCCCGGACCTTGCGGGCGCTCGGCCTGGAGGGCCGCTCGATCCTGCCCTACGCGCTCGCCGGCGCGCTGCTCGGCGGCGCGGGCTTCTACGCCATGTGCGTCTACGCCACGGCCTACGATTACGTGTTCCTGATCGGCGGGCGCCCGCGCCTGTCCTGGCCGTCCTTCGTGGTGCCGAGCATCTCCTTCGCGATGATGACCGGCTGCATCGCGATCCACCTCGCGCTCCTGGTGCTCAACCGCCTGCCGCGGCTGAACCACCCGGCCTTCAACATCCCGGGCTTCCTGCGCGCCTCGGACGACCGGTTCTTCCTCTCCGCGGAGGCGCGGGGCGACCGGTTCGACGCGGCCCGGTTCGAGCGCCGGCTCACCAGCCTGCCGGTCGAGGCCGGGCGTCCCCTCGAGATCCGCAGGATCCCGCGATGAGGCGCGCCGTCGGCCTCATCCTCGTCGCGGCGCTGCCGGCCCTCTCGGCCTGCGGCGAGGCCAACATGGACGACCAGGCCCGGGCCAAGACCTGGGACCGGAACCCGTTCTTCCCCCGCCAGCTCACCATGCGCCAGCCGGTCTCCGGGACCGTGCCGCGGACCGACCCGGCGCGGGAGGCGCCGCAGCCGCAGACGATCAGCCAGGACCTGGTCGAGCGCGGCCGGCAGCGCTACGCGGTGTTCTGCACTCCCTGCCACGGCCAGGACGGGCGCGGCCAGGGCATCGTCGTGGCCCGCGGCTTCCCGCATGCCGGCGACCTCACGGCCGAGCCCCTGCGCAAGGCCCCGGCCGCCGAGATCTACGACGCCATCGGCAACGGCAGGCGCGCCATGTTCGGCATGGCGCAGATGATCCCCTCCGCCGACCGCTGGGCGATCGTCGCCTATGTGCGGGCGCTCCAGCTCAGCCAGGACGCCCCCGTGGCGAGCCTGCCGCCGGACGACCGGGCCCGGCTGGAGGCGACCCAGTGAGCCGCCCCCTCCTCCTCGGCCTGATTGGGCTCGGCCTGCTGGCCGGCTGCTTCCTCGCGGGCGGCTGGCGCGGCGCGGCCTGCGGGTATCTCTCCGCCTGGCTCGTCCTCCTGGCGCTGCCGGTGGGGGCGCTGCCGGTGACGATCGTGGCCGAGCGCTTCGGCAAGCGGGTGCGCGAGCGCGGCGGCGTCGAGATGCTGGCGGCCCTGCGCCGGCTGATGGCTTTGATGCCGGTGGCCGCGCTGCTCGGGTTGCCGCTCCTCGCCGCCGTGCCGCTGCTCTATCCCTGGGTCGGGGCGGCGCCGCGCACGCCGCTCGCGGCACTCTGGTTCACCACGCCGTTCTTCGCGGCCCGGGTGATCGCGTATCTCGCGGCTTGGACCTGGCTGGCCTTCCGCTTCGCGCGGCCCTTCGACGAGCCGGGCGAGGGCCGCACCGTGCCGGCGGTGGGGCTCCACGCGGTGGTCGGCACCCTGTTCACCACCGACGTGATCGCCTCCCTCGACCCGCGGCTCGATTCCACCCTGCTCGGCCTGCTTGTGATGACCGCCTGGAGCGGGCTGGCCTTCGCGGCCGCGATCCTGCTCGCCTGGGAGGAGCCGGAGCCGGTGGGCCGCGGGCGCACCCCGCCCGGGCGGGGCCGGCTGGTCCCCCTGGTGGTGCTGCTCGGCCTCTGGGCGTTCCTGCATTTCGTGCAGTTCCTGATCGTCTGGTCGACCAACCTGCCGCCGGAGGTGTCCTGGTACTTCGCCCGCGGCGGCGGGCTCGGGCGCGGCCTGTCGATCGCGGCCGGGATCGTCGTCGTGCTGGCCGGGCTCGCGACCCTCCGTCCGGGCCGCCCGACCACCCGGATCCTGGCCGGCGCGGCGCTCGCCGTGCACGCGCTTGAGATGTTCTGGCTGGTCACGCCGGCCCTGCGCGACCGGTTCGTGATCCGCCCGGCCGACGCGCTCGCCGCCCTGGCGGTGGCGTGTCTGGCCGCCGCGCTGTATCCCCTGCTGGGCGGGCGCGCGGCCCCGAAAGCCCGGCGCGCCGGGAGGGCTGCATGAGCGCCGGCGGCACCCCTGGTCCCGGCCTGATCCCGGCGATCCTGGCCGGGCTGACCCTGCGCGGCAGCGGCCTGCTGAACGGCCGGCCGCCCCGCGGCACGCCGGCCAACGCCCCGCGCGATCCGGACGGTCCCGGCTACGAGACGCGCGACGTCAGCGTCCGCAACACCGCGCTCGTGATGGCGGGCCTCGCGCTCGCGGTCCTCACGGTGATCGGCACCATGGTCTGGCTGATGGGCGCCTTCAGCGCCAGCCAGCGCCGGAGCCTGCCGCCCCTCACCCGCCAGCAGACCGCGCCCCTGACGCCGCCGCCGCCGAACCTCCAGGCGGACCCCTATGTCGATCTCGATCGCCAGCGGGCCGGAGCGGCGGCGCAGGTCTCCGGCTACGGCTACAGCGATCCGGCCCGCACCCGGGCCCGCATCCCGGTCGACCGGGCCATGGAGCTGATCGTCGGCCGCTCCCTTGACGCGCCGGAACGGTAGACAGGATGACGCCGAACCACGCAGCCCTCGAACTCTGGCCCCCCGCGATCTCGGCCACAGCGTCCGAGACGGATCTGTTGATCTTGGCCTTCACGGTCCTGACCCTGCTGCTGACCGTGCCGGTCTTCGTGGCGATCACCTATTTCGCCCTGCGCTACCGGGAGGGCTCGGAGGCGGACCGGCACCCGTCCGGCATCCGCTCCAACCTGATCGAGATCAGCTGGATGCTGATCCCGTTCCTGCTGACGCTGATCTTCTTCGTCTGGGGCGCGCGCCTGTTCATCGCCTCGAAGAACGCGCCGCCCGACGCGATGGTGATCGAGGCGATCGGCCGGCAATGGATGTGGAAGTTCCAGCACCCGACCGGCCAGGCCGAGATCAACGACCTCCACCTGCCGATCGGGCAGCCGATCCGCCTGCGGATCATCAGCCAGGACGTGATCCACGCCCTCTACCTGCCGGCCCTGCGCCTGCAGGTCGCCGCCCTGCCCGACCGCTACACCGACCTGTGGTTCAAAGCCGACAAGATCGGCACCTATCACCTGCACTGCTCGGAATATTGCGGAACCGACCATTCCGTGATGGGCGGCCAGGTCACGTTCATGAACCCGGGCGACTACCAGGAGTGGCTGACCCATGCCGGCGCGCAGCAGAGCAAGGTCGCGGCCGGCCGCACCCTCTACGAGGCCTATGGCTGCGCCGGCTGCCACGATCCCGGCGCAACCGTGAAGGCCCCGAGCCTCGTCGGCCTCTACGGCAGCCCGGTGAAGCTCGCCGATGGCCGCACGGTGACGGCCGACGAGACCTGGCTGCGCGAGAAGATCCTGAACCCGAACGGCGACCGGCTCGCCGAGGGCTACAAGCAGGTCATGCCGAGCTTTGCCGGGCGGATCCCGGAGGACGAGCTCGGTCGCCTCATCGACTTCCTGAAATCCTACACGGCGCCGGCCTCCGGCAAGGCCGCGCAGGCGAATCCATGAGGGCGACACCATGAGCGCAACGGGCAGCGTCGGCGGCACGGCCCGCCGCGAGCCGCACGCGCCGGAGGCCACCCTCGGGCGCAAGGCGGATTATCTCCACGCGGATTCGACCCTGCGCTCGTGGTTCCTCACCACCGACCACAAGCGCATCGCGATCCTGTACCTCACCTCGATCACCGGCTTCTTCGTGATCGGGGCCGTGGCGGCCGGCGTGGTCCGGCTGGCGCTGATCGTGCCGAACGGCGCGATCATGACCAACGACACCTACAACAAGGCCTTCACCATTCACGGCGTGGTGATGGTGTGGTTCTTCCTGATCCCGTCGATCCCGGCGACCTTCGGCAATTTCCTGATCCCGCTGATGATCGGGGCCAAGGACCTGGCCTTCCCCAAGCTCAACCTGACGAGCTGGTACGTGTTCATGGCCGGGGCGTTCTTCACCCTGGTCTCGCTGGTGCTCGGCGGCGTCGACACCGGCTGGACCTTCTACGCCCCGCTCTCCACCGCCTTCTCGAACACCTGGGTCCTGCCGGCCCTGATCGGCGTGACCATCGTGGGCTTCTCGTCGATCCTCACCGGCCTGAACTTCGTGGTCACGATCCACACCATGCGGGCCCCCGGCATGACGTGGTTCAAGCTGCCGATCTTCGTCTGGGCGCATTACGCCACCAGCCTGATCTTCCTGCTCGCCACCCCGGTGATCACCACCGCGCTGATCCTGCTGATCATGGAGCGCGGCTTCCATATCGGCGTGTTCGATCCGGCCTATGGCGGCGACCCGGTGCTGTTCCAGCACCTGTTCTGGTTCTACTCGCACCCGGCCGTGTACATCATGGTCCTGCCCGGCATGGGGGTGATCTCGGAGATCGTCCCGGCCTTCGCGCAGAAGAAGCTGTTCGGCTACCGCTTCGTCGCCTACGCGTCGATCGGGCTGGCCTCGGTGACCTTCTTCGTCTGGGGCCATCACATGTTCGTCAACGGCCAGAGCGACCTGGCCTCCCTGGTGTTCTCCGCCCTGTCCTTCGCGGTGGCGGTGCCGTCCGCGGTCAAGGTCTACAACTGGACCGCCACGATCCATAAGGGCAGCCTGCGGCTCGACACGCCGATGCTCTACGCCATGGGCTATATCGGGCTGTTCGTGCTCGGCGGGCTCACCGGCCTCTACCTCGCGACGCTCGCCATCAACCAGCACATCCACGCGACCTACTTCGTGGTCGCGCATTTCCACTACATCATGGTCGGCGGCACGGTGCTGGCCTTCCTGGGTGGCCTGCACTTCTGGTGGCCGAAATTCACCGGCCGGATGTACAGCGAGCCCTGGGGCCGGGTCTCGGCGGTGCTGATCTTCCTTGGCTTCAACGTCACCTTCTTCCCGCAGTTCATCCTCGGCTATCTCGGGATGCCCCGGCGCTACGCGACCTACCCGGTCGAGTTCCAGCTCTTGAACGTGCTGTCCTCGGCCGGCGCCACGATCCTGGCCGCGGGCTACATCTTCCCGATGCTCTACCTCGTCTATTCCCTGTGGTTCGGCCGGAAGGCGCCGGCCAATCCGTGGAACGCGAAGGGGCTCGAATGGGAGACCGCCTCGCCGCCGCCCAAGCACAATTTCCACTCGCCGCCCGAGGTGCCGCGCATCCCCTACGATTACCCGATCCAGGCGCAGGAAGCCCGGGACCAGCACGGATGAGCGAGGGACTGGCAGAGGGCGTCGGGGTCTCCCGCGCCGGGCATTTCGAGACGGTGGGCCAGCAGCGCGCCGCCGCGACGCTCGGCATCTGGGCCTGGCTGATCACCGAGCTGCTGCTGTTCTCGGCCCTGTTCCTGGTGGCTCTGATCACCCGGATCCAGCATCCCGAGGCGACGGTCGCGGCGGCCAAGCACCTCAAGTTCTGGATCGGCGCGGTCAACACCGTGGTGCTGATCTGCTCCAGCCTGACCATGTCGATGGCGATCGAGTTCTCGCGGATCGGCTGGCAGCGCGCCATGGTCCGGGCGATGCTCGCCACCGCGGCGCTGGGCAGCCTGTTCCTGGTGCTCAAGGGCTACGAGTATTACGCCGACTGGGACGAGCACATGATGCCGTTCCTGAGCAATCGGCCCTTCGCGCTGGCCGAGACGCCGCCGGCACGGCTGTTCGTGAACCTCTACTACGTCGCCACGATCCTGCACGCGCTCCACCTGTTCACCGGCATCGCGCTCCTGCTCGGCATGACCTGGATGGCCGCCAAGGCCGGATTCCTGTCCCGCCACCAGAACTGGATCGAGGTCTACGGCCTGTACTGGCACTTCATCGACCTCGTCTGGATCCTGGCCTTCCCGATCCTCTACGTGGTGAACCGATGAGTCGGGGGATGCGATGCGATGTCGAAGGAGCCAAGCGGCCGCTTTCGGGGCGGATCGCAGACCCGGCGCGACCGTTGGTTCGGCCTCGACCAGCAACCTGACTTCGAAGCCTTTCGGCGCTGGTGGCATCGCGTCGGCAAGGAGGAGTCCGGGGGACGCGATCTGGAGAGCCGGGAGCAGACGCTTGCGGAATACGAGGCGTGGATCAAATCAGGTCGGAATCGTGTAAGGTCTTGAGCATGGCCGTCGCTCTACAGGATTGGGAATCTCCGGGCTCCGTCGACGAGGAGCAGATGATCGCGTGGCTGCGCGACATCGGGAGCCGGCCGCCGGCCCTGACGACGGCGGAGATCGCGCGCCTTCTCGACCGGACCGGTTCGCACCGCCTGCGCAACGCCGCCGCTCTGGCGCTCGCGGACCTGAAGGCGGACGGTGCCGCAGAGCGCATCGGCGTGCTCCTCCGGCGGGCTGACGTCGCGCCGCAATCTGGGTCGCTCCTGTTCGCCCTCGACGAGTTGGGCGGGACGCTTTCTCTGGAGGGCCTCCTCAACATCCTGCGCAACGGCTCCTTCGAGGCGCGGTCCGAGGCGCTTCACTTTCTGGACGCGGATCGCGTGTCGATGGCGGATCCCGAGAGCCGCCGCGTCGCGAGCGCTCAACTCACCGCACTCGCCGCCGGGCCGGATCCGGACGCCGCCGCCGCCGCGCAGGACGCCCTCGCGATGCTTCCGGATCGAACCGGCCATGTCGGTCCGGGGCAGCATCAGGCATGAGGCTGCTTGCGCCCTGGTCGACCCTGAGCGCCGAAGACCGCGCCCTGCTCCGGCGGCGGCTGCGCACGCCGGTGCTGACCTTCCTGGCGCTGCTGGCCCTGCTCGCGGTCAACGTCACCCTGGGGGCCACCCTGCCCTTCCCCCAGGTCTGGGTCGTCGAGCTCCTCGTGGTCGCCGTGATGGTGGCCCTGATCCTCCTGGTCTCCATGGAGGTGATCCACGAGCCGCCGCTGGTGCGGCTGTTCTCGGTGCTCGGTTTCTTCTGGGTCGCCATCATGATCGGGATGACGCTGACCGATTATCTTGCTCGGTGAGCGGCGCGAAAGCCGTTGTTCGGGCGACCGAACACTCCTAAACGTTGCCCCTTCCCCGCATGGTCCCGGCATTATCCTGATGTGCGAACTGCTCGGCATGAGCGCCAACGTGCCGACCGACATCCGCTTCTCGTTCGCCGGGCTCGCCCGGCGCGGCGGCGACACCGGGCCCCATGCCGATGGCTGGGGCATCAGCTTCTATGACGGGCGGACCTGCCGCAGCTTCCACGAGCCGGAGCCGAGCTCGCGCTCACAGCTGGCCCGGCTGCTGCGCGACATGCCGATCAAGAGCCGCATCGTCGTCGCCCATGTCCGCAAGGCCAATCGCGGCCGGGTCAGCCTGGAGAACACCCACCCGTTCGCGCGCGAATTGTGGGGCCGCCGGTGGACCTTCGCGCATAACGGGCAGCTCAAGGGCGTGAAGCGCCTGCCGCTCGGCAGCTTCATGCCGATCGGCTCCACCGACAGCGAGCACGCCTTCTGCTGGATGCTCGGCCGCCTCCAGGCGCGGTTCAAGGCCCTGCCCCGGCCCGAGACCCTCGACCGGGCGGTGGCCGACCTCGCGGGCGAGCTGCACGCGCTGGGCGTCTTCAACATGCTGCTGACCGACAGCCGCACCCTCTACGCGCATTGCGGCAAGCGCCTCTGCTATCTCACCCGCCGGGCGCCGTTCGGCACCGCCACGTTGATCGACGAGGATTGGCAGGTCGATTTCGCGCAGGAGACCTCGGAGAGCGACGTGGTCACGGTCATCGCCACCCAGGCGCTGACCCGGGACGAGTGCTGGACCGACCTCGCCCGCGGCGACGTCCTGACCCTGCGCGATGGGGCGATCCGCCTGTTGAGACCGGCCGGGCTCTCCTGAGGACGACTTGAGCGAGGGTGCATGCGCGCCCCCGATGCGCTAGAACGACCGTAACAGGAGAGCATCGACCGGACTTGAAGGGAGTTCGGCCGGCAAGCGATCCGCCTCGACCGTTCCGGACCGCAGGTCGAGCCACGATGAGCTGACGAGCACGACACGCATGAGCCGCGACGAGACCGACACCGTCCTATCCCAAGAGGACGGGCTTCAGGATGGCCGCCCGAACCTCGCGCCGAACATCCGCACGCATCTCGGCGAGCACTTGCGCACCGTCTACGAGCGGATCGGCGAAGAGGTGCTGCCCTCCCGCTTCGCCGACCTGATCGAGAAGCTGGAAGAGGCGCTGCGCGCCCGTGGCGAGGCGATCGAGCCGGAATTCCGCAACGGCCTGCTCGCGGCGGTGCCGTCGCTGCGCGCCTTCGCGCTGTCGCTGACCTCGAACCCCGCCCGCTCCGACGACCTCGTCCAGGACACCCTGCTGAAGGGCTGGCAGCACCGCGCCCGGTTCCAGCCGGGGACCAACCTCAACGCATGGTTGTTCACGATCCTGCGTAACATCTTCTACTCGGATCACCGCAAGCGGGTCCGCGAGGTCGAGGACCAGGACGGCTCCTACGCGGCGCGGCTGGCCACGGCCCCGCATCAGGGCGACCGACTCGACGTCGAGGATCTGCAATCGGCCCTGGCCAAGCTGCCGCCGGATCAGCGCGAGGCGCTGGTGCTGGTCGGCGCCGAGGGCGTCTCCTACGAGGAGGCGGCCACTATCATGGGCTGCAAGGTCGGCACCGTGAAGAGCCGCGTCAGCCGCGCCCGCGGCCGGTTGGCCGAGCTGCTGGGCTACGACGAGGAGGATCTGGGTTCCGACCGGTTCATCCAGTCGGCGATGCCCAAGGACGCCTAGTAAACTCTGGGCTGCGTGGTCTTCGGCGCGTCGCGCCGGAGAAAGGATGCATCCGTTTCCGGGGATCGGGCGTTACCGGCCCGAGCTTCGTCGCCTCGTTGCGGCGGAACGCCACGGAATGGAGTGATCCTGCATGACCCTCAAGACCCTCATCGCCGCCTCGGCCCTCGTCCTGTCGCTGCCGCTCGCCGCCCAGGCCCAGGGCACCATCCCGGGTGCCGAGCGCGGCGCGGCCGCCGGTAACGACGCGGCCGGCCCGATCGGCGGGATCGTCGGCGGCGCCGTCGGCGCGGCCACCGGCACGGTCGGCGGCATCCTCGGCGTCGACATGGCGCCGCGCTTCCGCAGCTACGTCCGCGAGCGCAACGTCCGCTCGTACGATTACGACGGCCGCGTCGCCGTCGGCTCGACGCTGCCGGCCTCCGGCGTCACCTATTACGACGTCCCGTCCGAGTACCGCGTGCAGCCGGGCTACCGCTACACGGTCGTGAACGATCGTCCGGTCCTGGTCGATCGCGGTCACCGGATCGTCGAGGTCATCGACTAATCAGCCGGGCCGGTCCCGCGCCGGCCCACCGGGCCCCGGAGCGACCCGCTTCGGGGCCCGTCTTCGATCTGCGACCCGCGACGGCGGCGCAACGGTTCTCCGGCGAAGTCGTTGATCCGCCAAGGCATATGTGAGGAGACCATGAGCCAGGATCCGAGCGACCCCGGCGCGACGCTGCCGGAACCGGTGCGTGACCATCTCGGCCAGCAGCTGCGCGGCGTGCTGCCCGTCGGTCCGGACAAGCCCCGCTTCCTCGGGGACGACCCGGTGCCGGACGCGTTCGAGCCGCAGATCCGCCGGCTCGAGACCCGACTGAAGACTCACGAGGAGGGTACCGGCGCGGTGGGCCAGGCCCTCGACCAGATCCTCGACGCCCTCGGGGTCAATCCGGAGGATGCCGACAAGCCCAAGACCTGAGCGTCGGACCTGACCGTCAGACCCGCGGCTTCTCGGCCAGGAGATCGCGGATCTCGGACAGGAGCTTCACATCCGCCGGGACCTCGGCCACCGCCTCGGGCTTCTTTGCCTCGGCATGCTGCAGCTTGTTCATGGCCCGGATCACCAGGAACAGCACGAAGGCGACGATCAGGAAGTTGAGGGTCAACGTCAGGAACTGGCCGTAACCCAAGACTGCGCCCTGCTTTTTGGCATCCGCGTAGGGCAGCCCGGCCTGAACCTTGGACGAGAGCGGGATGTAGTAGTTCGAGAAATCGAGCCCACCGGTGATCGCGCCGATCGCCGGCATGAACAGGTCCTGCACCGCCGAGTTGACGATCGCCCCGAAGGCCGCGCCGATGATCACGCCGACCGCGAGGTCGACCACGTTCCCGCGCAGCGCGAACTTCTTGAACTCTTCGAGCATCCCCAACCCCCGCCGGTATCCCCGGCCAACCTAGGCCGGAGGCGCGCGAAAGCCAGCGCCGGCCTCGGCCTATCCCCCACCGATCGCCGCAGGTCCCGACGGCTCGTCCACGGCGGCAGCCAGTTCGGCCTTGGCGCGGCGGCGATACTGGGCCGCCACCACCGGGATAGTCAGCAGGTAGCCGCCGCTCACGGCCACCAGGGCCTCGAACGGGTAGCTGATCAGGATGCCGAAGGCCGCGACCCCGAACAGGAAGATCGGCAGAACGAGGCTGCGCGGCACCCGCTTGCCCATGGTCTTGCCCGAGAAGGTCGGCACCGTGGAGACCACCAGCAGGGCGATGGCCAGCACGTAGATCAGGATCGCCGGGGCGGCCCAGGTGTCGCCGCCCAGGCCGAGGAAGTGCAGGTAGAGGGGCAGCATCGCGGTCAGCGCTCCCGCGGGCGCGGGCATGCCGACGAAGAAATCCTTCTTCCATTCGGGCCGGTTCGGGTCGTCCAGCATCGCGTTGAAGCGGGCGAGCCGCAGGGCCATGGCGATGGCGAAGATCAGCGCCACGATCCAGCCGGCGGATTTGAGGTGGAACAGCGCGAAGCCGTAGAGGATCAGCGCCGGGGCGCAGCCGAAATTTACGAAGTCGGCCAGCGAATCGAGTTCCGCCCCGAACCGGGACGTGCCCTTGAGCAGCCGCGCCACCCGCCCGTCGATCCCGTCGAGCACGCCGGCCGCCACCACGGCGATGACGGCGGGCTCGAACTTGCCCTCGAAGGCGAGCCGAATCGCGGTCAGCCCGAGGCAGAGCGCCATCAGGGTGATCATGTTGGGCGCGATCATCCGGAACGGCACCGGCTTGAACCGGCGCGGGCGCGGCTCGTTCGGATCGGGCGCGAAGGGCGGGAACAGGTCGTCCATGATCGTCTAGATCCGCTTGAACTGCCGCCCCGGGCCGCCGCCGAGATCGGCCAGCACCGTCTCGCCGGCCACCGCCTTCTGGCCGAGGCCGACCAGCACGGTGGCGCCGGCCGGCAGGTAGACGTCGACCCGAGAGCCGAACCGGATCAACCCGAAGCGCTCACCCACCGCCAGCGTGTCCCCGGCCGAGACGAAGCTGACGATCCGCCGCGCCACCAGCCCGGCGATCTGCACCACGCCGACGCGCTTGGCCTGCCCGGCATGGCTGGTCTCGATGACCAGGCCGTTGCGCTCGTTGTCGTCGCTGGCCTTGTCGAGCTCGGCGTTGAGGAACAGGCCCGGGGTGTAGTGGATCTGCCCGATTCGCCCGGAGACCGGCACCCGGTTCACGTGGCAGTCGAACACGTTCATGAACACCGAGACCCGCAGGGTCGGGACCTGCGGCAGGTCGAGCTCCGGGGGCGGCAGCACGGTGGCGATCAGGTTGACGCGCCCGTCCGCGGGCGAGACCACCAGCCCGTCGGCCACCGGGGTGATCCGCTCCGGGTCGCGGAAGAAGTAGCAGACCCAGAGGGTGAGGATCAGGAAGATCCACCCGAAGAACTGCGAGAAATAGCCGGCCAGCACCGTGAGCACGATGCCGATCAGGATGAAGGGATAGCCCTCCTTGTGAATCGGCACGAGCGTCCGGCGGATCGTCTCGATCAGGTCTGTCATTGCTTTTCGGACTCGAACGGCGCCGCTTGCGGGCGGACATCTCAGGACGCGCGGATGGCAGCCTGCCGGGCCGGCGTCAACTTTGCGGGGCGTTCCGAGGCTCTACCAGACATGCGTCATGGTCCCCACCCGCCTGCGGCGCCGGGGCATGGAAGAGGGTCGCCCGACAGAGGGAGGCGGGGCGCCGCAGAGCCCGAGGGTCGGTTCAAGATACGCTGCGCGCAGCAAAAAGGCCGCGGTGGCGCCCTGCCCCCGCGGCCTTCCCGGAAATTCGGCGGATCAGGTCTGCTGCTGCGTCCGGCGAGGACGGACGGTCCAGCGCTCGAACACGCCCGCGGCCTCGTCCGACTTCGCGTCCTTGGCCTCGGTGGTGGCGTGTTCCGGCTGCTGGTGGATCGCGGCGCCGAGCGCCTGGGACAGGCTCTCGATCACGTCGTCGATGCGGGCATCGCTGTGGATGGTCTCTTGCGGCGCGGCCTGGGTCGGGGCGGCGCTGGGCTCCTGGGCGACCGGCGCAGCGTGATGCACGGGCTCCGGGGCGGGGGCCGGCTCGGGCTCCGGATGATGCTCGGTCTCCGGATGGGCCTCGGCGACGGGGGCCGCCGGGGGCGGCTCGACGGCTTCGGGGGCCGGAGCCGGGGCCGGCGGGGCGGGCGGTGCCGCGACGGGGGCTGCCGCGGTGGCCGGGGTCACGATCCGGCGCATGGCGTTCATCGCGCCGTCTTCCGACGGCTCGCTGGCGCGCGCGGTGCTGCCGTACCGGCCGAAGCCGAAGCGCGGCTCGATCAGGTCGAGGACCGCGTCGAGGGCCGCGTTGCTCAGGGGCACCTCTTCGGCCGCCGGCACGCCCTGGATGGCGAGCGCCTGGCGCTCGAAGGCCGGCTCGCTGCTGACCTCGCGGCCGAACCAGGTCGGCGCCTGGAAGGCGGAGGCATCGCCGTCGTTGTCGAAGGCGACGCTGATCAGGTCGAGATTGCCCGGCGTGACGTAGCGGTCGATCGTGACCTCGCGCCCGCCGATGGTCAGGACCGTGCGGTCGTAGGCCGCCTTGCCGGGGCAGACGTCGAGCAGCGCGTCGCCGTGGGCGCGCGGCACGTCGGTCCGCTCCTCGACCGGGATGCCGTCCGGCCCCTTGTTCACCAGCACCAGCTGGCAGTTCTGGCCGTCGACGCGCACGTAGGAGCTGCGGCCCCCCTGCGCGGCGAAGTGGCCCTCGGTGATCCGGGCGCCGCCCCGCTCCTTGCGGATCAGGCGGACCAGGGATGGCGCGACCAGGAATCGGCGAATGGTGCTCATGAACTCAAAACCCCTCCCGCTTCGTCGGCGGTGCGCCGATCCGGCGGACTGCCCTCAGGGCCGCCGGCCCGGATGGATCTGGTAAGTCGAACCAGCACTGACGGCGTATAAGCTGAGCCGCAACGCCGTATTGGCTCGGACAGGACCGCATCCACCGCCAATACCGGACGGCGACAACATGAGACGGTTAACCGCTAAGCAAAAACACGACGAAATCAAGACCGGAACCGGGTTGTGATTCGCCCGGATCCCCGCCTGTCCCCGATATCCCGTCTTTCAGCGCCGTTTTCCCAATCCAGATTAAACCGGCGCCGGGCGGCTCAGGCCGCCGGCTCGAAGTTCATCGCGGCGCCGTTCATGCAGTAGCGCAGGCCCGTGGGGGCGGGGCCGTCGTCGAAGACGTGGCCGAGATGGCCCTTGCAGCGGGCGCAATGGACCTCGGTCCGGACCATCCAGTGGCTGCGGTCCACCGTGGTCTCGACGGCGCCCTCCAGCGGCTCGAAGAAGCTCGGCCAGCCGGTGCCGGACTCGAACTTGGTTCCCTGCTCGAACAGCGGCTGGCCGCAGCCGACGCAGGTGAAGGTGCCCGGGCGCTTCTCGGCGAGCAGGCAGCTCGTGCCGGCCCGCTCGGTGCCGTGCTCGCGCAGCACCCGGTACTGCTCGGGCGTGAGCGTCGCGCGCCACTCGGCGTCGCTGCGGGTATCCGGGTTGGTGGTCGCGCTATCGGCCATGAACATCTCCCTTTTCGACGGGAGATATAGGCATCGCGCGCGAGGCCCGGCAGTCCCGCACCCCCGAAAACGGCTGCACCGGCGGCATCCTGTCGCCGGGTGCCGTCAGACGTGCCGCTACGCCGCCGCCCCGACCGTGTCGGCCATCCGGGCCCGGCGGTGGCCCATCGGCAGCGGCGCGCCCGTGGTGGTGTCGCGCCCGGTCTGGTGCTCCAGCTCGGCGTTGATCTCGCCGCCGAGCAGCACGATGGTCGACGAGATCCAGATCCAGGTCATGAAGCCGATCACGGCGCCGAGCGAGCCGTAGGTCTCGTTGTAGGTGCCGAAGCTCGCCACGTACCAGGAGAACAGCAGCGACGCGATCAGCCAGAGCAGCCCCGCCACGATGCTGCCGACGCCGACCCAGCGCCAGCGGGCATGCTCGCGGCTCGGCCCGAACCGGTAGAGCACCGAGAGCCCGGCGAGCAGCACCAGCAGCACCGCCGGCCAGCGCAGGGCCGCGAGCAGCCACGCGCCCGAGCCGAGGCCGAGGAAGTTCAGCACCACCGGCACCACCACGATCGCGTTGAGCGCGATGATGATGAACAGCAGCGCGCCCACCGTGAAGGTCAGCGAGCGGATGTTGAGCCAGAAGAAGTTGCGCTTCTCCTCCTCCTCGTAGACCACGTTCAGGGCGTCGAACATCGCCTTCATGGCGGCGTTGGCGCTCCACAGCGACAGCAGCAGGCTGGTGAAGAAGGTCAGGCTCAAGGAGCTGCTGCCCTTGGCGGCGATGCGCTTGATCTGATCGCCGATCAGCTCGACCGCGCCCGAGGGCAGCACCGCGTGCAGCTGCGCCAGGTGCTCGTTGATCGCGTTGACGTCCGCGAACAGGCCGTAGCAGGTGACGAGCGCCGCGATGGCCGGGAACAGCGACAGCAGGGTGTAGAAGGTCACCCCGGCGGCCACCGCCAGCACCCGGTCCTTGTTGAATTCCAGGTAGACCCGGACCGCGATGTCCTTCCAGCCGGCCGGGGTCATCTCGGTGGGGCTGTTGGCCGCGCGCCCGCGCTCGGGCTGCGTCGCCGCGGTGAGCTGCGCGGCGCGGCCGGCGATCGAGCGCGCGCCGCCGTTAGCCGCCTTGTCGCGGGCCGTTTCGTTCGCGTCCGACGGGGTCCGGTCGGCCGGGGCCTCGGGCCGTTCGGGCAGGTCCGGCATGCGCCGCCGGGCGGGCGCGGCGGCGAGCGCCACCAGAGCCGAGCCCAGCATCAGGATCCAGAGGAGCGAGCCGGTTTCCGGCGCGGAACTCGGGCGGGGGGGCGACGCGGGCATGGAGGTACGAGACGGCCGTCCGCGCGGAACTGCCGCGCTCGAAGGCTCAAACGTCGGCGAAGCGCGGCCGTTCCGCGCGCGATGTCGGGCACGCGCGGCGTCCTCGCGCGTTGTGCATCCTATGCGCGATCAGCCCCGCCTCGGTTTCTGCTGCAAGTTCGTTCTGGACGAGCCGCTCGACACGCACGCCACCCTCAAGGCGGAGCGCGAGGCGACGCTCCACATGAACCTGACCAGCGTGACCATGGCGCATCTCGCCAAGCTGGACCCCGTCGCCCGGCATGCGAAGCTCGCCGGTCTCGTCGCGCACAACCTCGATGCGCTGGCCCGCCAGATCGCCTGGGTGGGGGCCCGGCCGCCGATCGAGCGCCTGCTGCGCATGGCGAGCAACGTCCTGCCCGGCTACACCCACGCCATCGCGCGCCCGATCTACGCCGAGCCCGAGATGGAGGCCCTGGTCGCGCGCGGGCTGGCCGAGGCCGGGGCGCTGGCGCGCCGGCTCGGCGTGCGGCTGAGCTTCCATCCGGGGCCGTTCTGCCTGCTGGCGAGCCGCAACCCGGCGGCCATCGCCAACGGCCTGTCCGAACTCGACTACCACGCCGAGATCTTCGACCGCATGGGCTATGGCGGCGGCTGGCACCCGCACGGCGCCCACATCAACATCCATGTCGGCGCCGGCGATCCGGGCGTGGCGGGGTTCCGCGAAACCCTGCCCCGGGCGAGCCAGGTGGCCCGCGACCTCATCACCGTCGAGAACGACGAGAACGTCTTCGGCGTCGAGGCGGTGCTCCAGCTCGCCGACATCGTGCCGGTGGTGCTCGACCTGCACCATCACTGGGTCCAGAGCGGCGGCGAATATCTCGAGCCCGACGATCCCCGCGTCGCCCGGGTGCGGGAGTCCTGGCGCGGGGTGCGGCCAGTGGCGCATATCAGCGTCTCGCGCGAGGCGGTCTCGGCCGATTGCGACCCGGATGCCCTGCCCGATTTCCCGGCCCTGCGCGCCGCCGGCCACGCGGTCCGGGACCTCGCCGCCCATTCCGACATGATGTGGAACCGGGCGGTGAACGATCTCGTGGCCCGCCACATGGTTTGGGCCGATTTCGAGATCGAGGCCAAGGCGAAGAACTACGCCTCGACCCAGATCGCCCGCCACATCACCGATGCGGCCCGGGCCGCCCCGATCGCTGCGGAGTAAGCGACGGTCCCGACGCCCGTCCCGAAGGGCGGCGCTAGCGCCTTGTTCCCGCATGATGATTTCGGGAAACCGGATTCCACTTTTCCGCATCATGCGCTAGGCAGCCGGCATGAAGACCGCCGATTGCGACATCCTCATCGTCCCGGGGCTCGGAGGCTCGGAGGAGGACCACTGGCAGGCCCGCTGGGCCGGCCGCCTCGCCACCGCGCAGGTGGTGACCCAGGACGATTGGCACGCGCCGACCCCCGAGGCCTGGTGCGGGCGGATCGCCGGGGCGGTGGCGGCCGCGACCCGGCCGGTGATCCTGATCGCGCACAGCCTCGGTGTCGTCGCGAGCGTCGAGGCGGCGCCCCGCTTCGACGCCGGCGTGGTGCGCGGGGCCCTGTTCGTGGCCTTCCCGGATGTCGAGGAGGCGCCCGGCCTGCCCGACGCCGTGCGCGCCTTCGCGCCGGTGCCGCGGGAGCCCCTGCCCTTCCCGTCCCTCCTGGTCGCCAGCCGGACCGACCCGTATTGCCGCTACGAGCGGGCCGACGATTTCGCCCATGCCTGGGGCGCCCTGACGGTCGATGCCGGCGAATCGGGCCACATCAACGTCGCCAGCGGGCATGGACCGTGGCCCGAGGGCCTGATGCGCCTCGCGGGATTCCTGAAGGGGCTGTAGGACAGCGCGCTCGCGTTAACGCGTCGTTTACCCTCGCGGCTTCCAGTGTGGGCTTGGGCGGTCCTTCGCCCCGAAGGCGCCCGTGGAGAGCACCGTGACGCGTAAAGAGCTTCTGGAACGACTCGACCTGGTGCAGGCCGCCCTCGGGCCCCGGGCCCACATCAACTTCAACAGCTCCCTGTTCAACGACGCCGCGCTCCTGAAGCGCATCGAGGCGTTCGAGGCCAAGGTCGGCGAGCCCGAGAAGCCGAAAGTCGCCGACTACACCGGCAACATGTTCTCCCGTATCGCGAATCGCCGCGCCGCCACCGCCGCCAAATAAGCGGGCCGGCCTATTTCGATTCGGGCTCTGCCGCGCGCAGCAGCTCGCCCGCCACATCGGCGAGGCGCGGCGGCGCCTCGCGCACGAACGGCAGCGGCCGGCAGACATTGAGGGCGGCCAGCCCGAATCGGGCGGTCATCAGCCCATTGAGCACGCCCTCCCCCAGCTTCGCCGAGACCCGGGCGGCGATCCCGAGTCCCAGCACCTGCTGCATCACGCTCTCGCCGACCGCCATGCCGCCGGTGACGGTGAGATGCGCCACCGCGGCGCGCGCCAGCCGCAGGAAGCCCAGGAAGCCGGGCCGGCCCCCATAGATGGCCGCGATCCGGCGCAGCAGCCGGACGGCGGCGAAGACCACGAACGCGACATCGACGATCGCCCGTGGGCTGAGCGCCGTCACCGCCGAGACCTGCTTGGCGGTGGACGCGATGGCGTTGCGCGCCTGCCGGTCGAGACCCGCCAGCAGCTCGTGCTCGGCCAGCCCAATCCGGTCGTCCACGTCGAGGATCGCGTCGGCGGCCGCATCGATCCGGGCGCGCCCCGGCGCCAGGGATTCCCGGTCGGCGTAGAAGGTCGAGAGCGCCTGCACCACCGCCTGTGCGCCGGTATGGTCGCGGGTGGCGAGCGCATCGATCGCGGATTGCCGCAGCCGCTCGATCTTCCGCTCGCGCCGCAGCCCGGCGAGCTCCCGCCCGACGATCGCCAGGAGCGCCAGCCCGGCGAGGCCCAGCAGCGCGAGTGCCACCCAGCCGAGCCAGGGTGCAGCCTGAAACAGGTCGGCGATCATCCGCTCGATCGACAGCCCGATCCCCAGCGAGACCAGCCCGCCGGCCGCGGTCAGGAACAGCGCCCCCCAGGGCGAGCGCCGCCGCGGCGCCACCGGCACCGCGACGCCGTCGGCCGCGTCGACGATCTCGAACGGCTCCTCCACGATCCGGGCCTGCTCCGGCCGCGCCGCGAGCGGTGTCGTGGTCACCCCCGGACCGGGCGGCGGCTCGGGATTGATCCGGAAGGCGCGGGGCTTCTGGCCTGACGACATGCTTACGGCCTCCAGAGGGGTTTTTTCGGGTCTGCCCTCACGGCGGTGGGCTGTTGGAGCCGGTCGGTGCGGGTGCCCCGGATGCCGACGCCGGCATGGACTCCAAGGTTGACCCGTCGCTTCGCGCCGGCCGCGACACGCCCCCTCTCCCGTGCGGGAGAGGGGACCCGCGCCCCAACCGGCGCCGTGTGCGTCGTGCCCCATGCGTGTGAACGAGCGCCGGCACACCGCAGAGCGATCGAAACATGCGTCGACCGGCTCACGACCGCGGCGGCGTCCCGGACAGCCACCCTCCCCATCACCCGAGCCTGTCGCCGATCAGAAACTGCATCGCCCGGTCGAGGCGGATCTGCGGCAGGTGGCCGGGGCGGCCGAGGCCGTCGGGACGGATCAGCGGTGGGCGGAAACGCGGGAAGCGCAGCGACCCCGGGGCGACGGCACCCTCCAGCACGGCCTCGGCGCGGGCCGGCAGCTCGCCCGGGAAGACCGCGGCCTCGCTGTTGCCGTCGAACACCTCGTCGCCCACCGTCTCGCCGGCCTCGGGCGTTCCGGCGACCGCACGCAGGATCTCGGGCCCGTCATGGACCGTGGTCTCGCGGGTCGCGCGCACGGAGGCGAGCGCCACGGTGCCGACCCGGGCGCCGGCGGCCTCCGTCCGGCGCATGGCCCGGGAGACCAGCAGGCGCAGCAGCGCGTCGAGCCGGTCGTGGCTGGTCTGGTGGAGGTGGTCGGCCTTGGTGGCGGCGAACAGCACCCGGTCGGCCCGGGGCGCGAACAGCTTCGACAGCACCGTGTTGCGGCCGATATTGAGGCTGAGCAGCACCGCGTCGAGGGCCTCCTCCAGCTCGGCCAGGGCGGTGGCCCCGGCATCGACCGCGGCAAGCACGTCCACCAGCACGATCTGCCGGTCGACCCGCTGGAAATGGTCGCGGAAGAACGGCGTGACGATCTTGGCCTTGTAGGCCTCGAAGCGCCGCTCCATCAGCCCGGCCAGGCTGTCCGGGGCGATGCTGCCGGTGAGGTTGTCCAGCGGCGCGAAGGTCAGGGCCGGCGAGCCCGCGAGGTCGCCGGGCATCAGGAAGCGCCCCGGGGGCGTCGTGGCGACCGATTCCGGGCCGGCGCGCAGGGCCGCCAGATAGGTCTTGAACGCGTCGCTGGCGCGCTCGGCCGCGACCTCGTCGAGGGGGCCGTTGGGATCGAAGCCCTTGAGCGCCTCGAGCCAGGGCGCCGCCACGGCATTCCGGCCCGGCCGGCGCGTGCCGTTGATCGTGGCGCGCGACCAGGCGGTGTAGCTCGTCTCGATCAGCGCGAGGTCGAGCAGCCATTCGCCGGGATAGTCGACCACGTCGAGCATCAGGGTCGCCGGGCCGCTGCGCCAGCCGGCGGCGCGCTCGTAGGCGATCTCCAGGCGGAACTGGCTGATCCGGTCGGTGGAGCGCGGCCAGCGCCTCGCCTCGGTGAGCGTCGCGAAATGCTCCTCGAAGGGGAAGCGCGGCACGTCGTCGTCGGGCTGCGGCACCAGCCGGGCGCGGCGCAGGCGCCCTTCCTGCGCGGGCGCGAAGGCCGGCAGGGCGTGCGCCTCCACGAGGTGGTGGATCAGGGCCGTGGTGAACACGGTCTTGCCCGAGCGCGCGAGCCCGGTGACCCCGAGCCGCAAGGTCGGCTGGATCAGCAGGTCGTGCGAGGCTTCGGCGAAGGCTTTGACGGCCGAGCCGGCGCGTGCGGCAAGGTCGGTCAGGGGCACGGGCGGGCTCGTCGTCTCGGGAAACAGGCCGGGCACAGGTGGCGCGGTTCGGGCCGAACCGCAAGGCTTGGCCGGCTCGGGGTTTCCAAAGGGCTTTGCCCTTGGCGGGTTTCGGGGGCGGAGCCCACGAGAGACCAGGGCTCCGCCCTGGACCCGCAAAAGGTCTCGGACCTTTTGGAACCAGGACGTTAGGGTGTCGGTGTCGTGGGCTTCAGGCGGGCGATAGCCCCCGCGACGAGATCCGGGCCGGCCCGGAGCGTTCCGAGTTCCACCGCCGACATGGCCAGCATGACCGGCGCCAGGTTGGGCCGCGGCGTACCGTCCGGCCCGAACAGGTCGAGATCGTCGCCGGGCTTCAGCCCGACGCTGCCGCTGATCCGCGCCGCATAGGCCTGGATCCGGACCTCGTCGCCGGTACAGAGCGGCGCCGGCAGCCGCAGGTCGAGCAGGGGCAGCCCGGCCGCGATGGCCGGCAGCTGCGCGGATTCCGCGACCATCCGGTCCGGGCTCGGCAGCTTGCGGTCGAGGAGCGCTGCGGGATCCGCAGCGCTCCGGGGCGCGGCCGCCCGCCGGGATTCGGCCGAGGCCGCGATCCCGGCAGCGATGTCGGGCACCGGCTGGAGCGTCGCCACGTGCGGCACGCGGGCGGCGGCCGGACGCGCCCCGGGCCGGCCGGCCATCCGGGCGAGCGGCGACCAGGGCTGCACCCGCAGGGCCTTGGCCCGCGCCCGGGGCACGCCGCCCGGCCGGTGGGCGGCGAGGAAGCGGGCGCGCAGGGTCCGGCCGAGTCCCCGAGGTGCCAGGGTCGCCGAGACCGTCGGCGTCGCGACCCCGGTCGCGATCCCCCTGCCCGCCCGGGCCGGCGTCGCGACGCGGCACTCGGACGGCGCCCAGCGGCGCACGATGGCGAGCGCGTTGCGCCGACCGTAATCGCGGAAGTAGCGGCGCAGCAGGCTCGCCGCTGCATCGGCCCCGTCGGCCAGGGTCGCGAAGGCGGTGTGGCCCTCGGCGTCGGCACCGATCTCCCCCGGCCAGCGGGCGGACTTGATGCACCAGCCGTTGTTGAGCCGGACGCAGCGGGCGACGTAGGGCGGATCCTCGGCCAGCCGGGCCGTCAGGGCCAGGGCGCGCGGCAGAAGGCTCTCGCCCGCCTGCACATGCCAGTTGGACACGGAGCGCGTCGCCGGATCGAAACGCGGCGGCGCAGCCTCAGCAGGGGCGGCCGTCGCCGCCGGCGCGGCCATGAGCGTGGCCGCGCGATCTTCCACGGCGGGCATCAGGCCCGTCAGCAGGACGAGCGCGTTCAGCAGCACGCGGACAGGCTCCCGCGCGCATGCGAATCTCGGAGCCGATGGACCGTGAGACGGTGCGCCCTCAAGGGTTCAGGACCTTCAGCGCCGCCTCGTGCAGGCGCGGGTCGCCGGCCGCCACGATCCGCCCGCCCTTGGCGGCCGAGCCGCCGTCCCAGGCCGTGACCCGGCCGCCGGCGCCCTCGACGATCGGGATCAGCGCGACGATGTCGTAGGGCTTCAGGCCGGCCTCGACCACGAGGTCGATCTGGCCGGCCGCCAGCATGCAATAGGCGTAGCAATCGGCGCCGTAGCGGGACAGCCGCACCTGGCCCTCCAGGGTGCGGAACCGCTCGGCCTCGTCGCCGGAGGCGAACAGGCGCGGGTCGGTGGTGGCCAGGATCGCCTGGCCCAGCTCGGCGCAGCGGCGGGTCCGCAGGGTGCGCTCGCCCGCCGGGCCGCGCAGGCGGGCGTGGCGGCCGTCGCCGGTGAAGCGCTCGCCGAGATAGGGCTGGTGCATCAGCCCGCGCACCGGCACGCCGTTGCGGGTCAGGCCGACCAGCGTGCCCCAGGTCGGCAGGCCGGCGATGAAGGCGCGGGTCCCGTCGATCGGGTCGAGCACCCAGACGCATTCGGCGTCCAGCCGTTCGGCGCCGAACTCCTCGCCCAGGATGCCGTGGCCGGGAAACGTCTGGCCGATCATCGCCCGGAGCACCACCTCGGCGGCCCGGTCGGCCTCCGTCACCGGATCGAACGGCGCGCCGCCGCGGGCCTTGTCGTCGAGGCCGAACTGGGCGCGGAAGAACGGCAGGATCGCCTTGCCGGAGGCGTCCGCGAGATCGTCCATGAACCGCCCGAGTTCGACGACGCTCATCGGCCCTGTCCCCTGATCTGTCCGCGACCCGTCCGGCAGCCCGGCCGGTGCGCGACGAAACCGGGGCGGCACCCCGGCCGTCAAGTCCCCTCCGCTCATGCGTCCGCCGGTTCCGGCCTGCGCGCCGCCGCCCCGGTCTCCGGAACGGCCGCGATGTCCGCCTGGACGGCGGCCAGAACCGCCTCGATGGCCTCGCGCAGGGACGCGACCTGGTCGGTCGCCGCGGTCGCGCCGTCCTTGGCGCGCGCGACCTTGTCCGACTGGCCGTTCTGGGCGAGCCACAGGCCGAGCAGGACCGGCACGCCGGGCATCCGATCCTGCAGGCGCCGGACCAGTCGGCGCAGATGGGTCGGCTCGCCGTTCAGCGCCAGCGAGACGACGCAGGCCATCCGGGCGGGGCCCGGCTCGAACCGTCCGATCCGCGCCGTCGAGGCGTCCGAGAACGGCACCGTGCGGACGCCGATGCCGCGCTTCTCCAGGATCTGGGCCAGGATCATGGCTGCGGCCTCGTCGAGGAAGCCGCGCCCCGAGATGCACAGAACCGCGCCCTGGCGGGTCCAGGCCTGCGGCAGCGCGTCGGGCGCCGGGCCGATCGGCATCGGGCTGCAGGCGTTGTCGCCGTTCTCGCCCGCCGCCTCGGTGCTGGCGTCGCTGCGGTCCGACAGGTCGGCGATCAGCTCGCCCAGCGCGGTGCGCATCGCCCCCTTCTGCTGGGCGGTGAGCACCCCGCGCGCCGCGTCGCGGGCGGCCAGTTCGAGGGCCTTGAGGACGACCTCGTCGTAGTAGGACGAAAGCGAGCATTGCTGCAGGATCAGCTCGGCATGGCCCAGCACCTCCTCGGAATCGCCCGCGAGGATCCGCTGGTAGAAGTTCTGCACCGGGGTGAGCGCCGGCCTGTCGCCGAACAGCACGTCGAGGAATTCGAGGTGCTCGACGTGGCGCCCCAGCACCACCAGGCAGACGGTGAGCGGCGTCGACAGGAGCAGGCCGACGGGCCCCCACAGCCAGGTCCAGAACAGGGCCGAGACCAGCACCGCGAAGGGCGAGAGCCCGGTGGACTGGCCGTAGAAGATCGGCTCGAACACCTGGCCGGTGAGCGGCTCCAGGATCAGGAACAGGATCGCCACCGCGATCATCATGTTCCAGCCGGGATCGACCGCGGCGGCCAGCGTGATCGGCAGGAGCGCCGACAGGAACGCCCCCAGATAGGGCACGAACCGCATCAGCGCCGCGAAGATCGCCCACAGCACCGGGTTCGGCACGCCGATAAAGTAAAGTCCGATCCCGATCACGACCCCGAAGGCGGTGTTGAGGGCGAGCTGCACCACGAAGTAGCGGCTGAGGCGGCCGGCCGCGTCGTCGATCGCCCCGGTGGTGCGGTGCAGGTCGCTGGAGCCCGCGAGCCGGATCATCCGGTCGCGCAGATCCTCGCGCTGCATCAGGACGAACAGCAGCACCACGAAGACGATTCCGACGGTCGCCAGCGGCTGCAGCACCGGCGACAGCAGGGTGCCGAGCGTCTCGAGCGGCCCCGGCTGGGTCGACGACACCTCGACGAGGACGGGTTTCGGCCCCGGCCGCGCCGGGTCCAGCCCGGGCGCCGCTTCGGGTGCCTGCGGCGCGGCCTGCTGTGGCTCTTTCGCCGGCTCCTTGGCCGGCTCTTTGGCCTGGTCCTGGCCCGGCTCCTTGCCGCCGTTGTGGAGGGCCCGGCCGATATTGGCGATATAATCGGTGACGTGGCCTACCGGCGAGGCGCGCAGGCCCTCGATCTTGCGCTCGATGGTGGCGCGGTAGCGCGGGATGTCGCCGGCGAGATCGGCCGCCTGGATGCCGATCAGGGTCGCCATCGCGCCCACGATCCCCAGGGTCAGCAGGACGCTCACGCCCACCGCCATCAACCGCGGCAGGCGCAGGCGCCGCAGGCGGTTCACCAGCGGCGTCAGCACGAAGGACAGGAGCAGCGCGATCGCGATCGGGATGAAGATCTCGCGGCCGAAATACAGCACCGCCACGATGGTGGCCCCGACCAGGATCGGCGACGCCAAGGTGGTCCGCGGGGTCTCGGCCGCGGTCACGCGGGCCGGCCGCGGCGGAACCAGCGCGTGTCCAGGCTGCGCCCCGACCGGGGTTCTGGTGCCCATGCTGCGAGTCCACACCCCGAACGCCACAAGCGGGCGCCCGCCGGGGTCACGGGGCCTCGCGGCAGGGGAACGGCACGGGGCCGGAAAACGATCCCGCAGGCTCCGCGGATCAGAGGCCGGAATGCCGTGCGGGCTATGGCGCGGGGACTGAGAGGGCCTTACACCCGCGCCTCGACCAAGAGCAGGGCGAGGATATCGGTGAGCTCCACCGGATCGATGGCAGCCAAAGCCTGGGCGGCGCTCTCGGCCTGATCGCAGGCATCGACGGCGTCCGATCGCCGAAAGGCGACTTGCGGATCGTAATCGGCCCTGTGCCGAAGGGCCTGCAGGCTCACGAAGGCGTTGGCGAATGTCCGTGCCTCGGGGGAGACGCGGGTTCGCTGCAACAGCGTCTGATGCCGCTGTCCCAGGATCGGCCGGTCGATCGCCCGGCAAACGTCCTTCATTCGATTCTGGACGAAGCCGCGATAGATCAGAGCGTAGGCCGACGTGGTCCGATGCGGCGCGCCCACGAAGCGCTCGGTCGCCATCTTCAGGGTCGCGTGAAACAGCGCGTAGTAGGCGGACGAGATCGCACGACGGAGTTCGGCATCGACCGGCGATGGTCCGGCCGCCAGGGCGCGCGCGACCTGGAGCAACTCATGGGGATCGAGCACGGGTGCGGGCGTCCCAGTCGTCTTGCGACAGGAAACGGACGAACGGATAGCGCTCGTCGCCGGCCTCGATCAGGGCATCCCGTATCTTCTGGCGGATCTGGAGCCTGTCCGCCGAAGACAGAATGGATTGCTGGCCGCGATCGAGTTGCAGCGTGATGTGATAGACGGGCTCGTCGGACGAATCGAGGCCGATGCCGACTTCAGCTTCACCGGCTTGAGAGCCTGCGATGCTTCGAACGGCCTCAAGACTGATCTCTCGAATGTCTTTCATCGGCAGGTCGGCCATCCCGGGATCTTGGTGCCGGAACGGCGGACCGTCAACGTCGGCCGGCCGTCGTCTTTACGCGCCCTGCACCCCGGCCCGCGCCACCTCGCCCACATCCGCCAGCTCGGGCAGCGACCAGCACATCTGCATGACCCGCCTGGCCTGGGCCTCCGGCAGGACCCCGGCGGCGAGGTCGGTGAACTTCGCTTCGAGCTGCGCATCCGACATCGGCGTCTCGACGCTGCCGATCGCGTGCTCGATCCGGCGGTGGAAGCTCCGCCCGTCGGTCAGGGTCACGGTCATGTCCACCTGCGCGGCGTCGATGCCCGGGGTGATCACCGGCACCACCTTCTGGCGCAGGGCGACCACGCGCGGGTCGTTCACCGCCCGGTCGCTGAACTGCTTCTCGCCGCCCGCACCTTCAACGAGCGCGATCGCGGCCGCGTGGTAGATGCTGAACTTGCCCTCCAGGCCGGTCCTCGGCGCCGTCTTGCCGGTGAGCTCCAGCACCAGCGGATGGACCTTGAGGTCGACCCGGGCGATGTCCTCCGGCCGGACATGGTCCTGGTCGCGGATCTGCACCCCGGCATCGATCGTCGGATGCATGACGATTCCGCAGGCGAACGGCTTGTAGGTGTTGAGCAGCGCCTCGTAGCGGGTGCCCAGCCCGTCCGTGATCTCGGACCAGTCCTGCTTGGTCGAGATGGTATTGGCCCAGCCGCGCTTGGCCTCGATCATGCCGTCCGAGGAGGTGAAGCCCTTGGCCGCCAGGATCGCCGCGAACAGGCCGTTCGAGGCCGCCCGGCCCGGATTGAAGCTCTTGTTCATCGAGCCGAACGATTCGCGCAGGCCGACCGGCTGCGAGGCGGCGAGCCCCAGCGCGTGGACCATCTGCGGCTCGGTCAGCCCCATCAGCTTGCCGACCGCCGCCGCCGCGCCGAACGGCCCGCAGGTGCCGGTGATGTGCCAGCCGGCATCGTAATGGTTCGGGTAGACCGCGTTGCCGATCCGGCACTCGGTCTCGATCCCGACCACCAGGGCGTCGAGGAAGGCTTTCCCCGAGACCGGCTTCATCTGGGCATAGGCCAGGATCGCCGAGGCGACCGGGCCGGCCGGGTGGATGATCGTCTTGAGGTGGGTGTCGTCGAAATCGAAGATGTGGCTCGCCACGCCGCTCAGGAAGGCGGCGTTCATGATGTCGAACCGCTCCGACCGGCCGAACAGGCCGGCCTGCGGCGGCCCGGAGAACGGCTGCAGCGCCGAGACCGCGACGTCCACGGTCTCATGGTGCGAGCCGCCGATCGCCACGCCGACCCAGTTGAGGAAGCTGCGCACGCCCTCGCGCCGGACATTCTCCGGCAGGGTGTCGTAGGACGAAGCCAGGATCCACTGCGCCAGGATCTTGGTGACGGGCGGCGCCTTGGCGGCCGGCTTCGCGGCGTCGGCGGCCTGCGCGCCGTCGAGGGCCGGCGCGGCCAGGGCGAGGCCCGCGGCGCCGATGAGCGAGCGGCGGTTCAGGGTCATGGCGTTCTCCCATCGGGCCGGCCAGGCGGCGGGCCCTGTTGGTCGACACCATACCTGTTGTCCGCGCCGGCCGTCAGGGGGTGGGCTTCACGGATGCGAGGCCGGAACCGCCTCACACCAGGACCGGCAAAGCCTCCTGCTCGCCGACCCCGAACACCCGGCGGTAGCGCGCGATCTCGTCGGTTGGTCCCTGGGCTTTGGTCGGGTTGTCCGAGAGCTTCACCGTCGGGCGGCCGTTCGCCTCCGTGACCTTGCAGACCACCGAGACCGGATCGAGCTTGCCGTCCGGCAGGAGGCCGCGGAAATCGTTGGTCAGCAGGGTGCCCCAGCCGTAGCCGATGCGCATGCGCCCGTGGAAATGGGCGTGGATGTGCTCGATCTGGTCGATGTCGAGCCCGTCGGAGAAGATCGCCAGCTTGTCCCGGGGATCGTAGCCGCGCTCCCGCCAGAAGCGGATCGCCTCCTCGCCGCCCTCGATCGGGTCCTTCGAGTCGATGCGGATCCCGGTCCAGTCGCTGACCCAGTCCGGGGCGTTGGCCAGGAATCCGGTGGTGCCGTAGGTGTCGGGCAGGATGACCCGGAGGTTGCCCTGGTAATCCTCCTGCCAGTCGGCCAGCACCCGGTAGGGCGCGGCGGCGAGCGACGCGTCGTCCTCGGCCAGCGCCGCGTAGACCATCGGCAATTCGTGGGCGTTGGTGCCCACCGGCTCGACTTCCTGCCGGGCCGCGATCAGGCAGTTCGAGGTGCCGAGGAACGCGCCGCCCAGACCCTCGGCCATCGCCTGGACGCACCAATCCTGCCAGAGGAAGCCGTGGCGCCGGCGCGTGCCGAAATCCGCCACCGACAGGTCGGGCAGCTTCTGCAGCCGCTGGATCTTCTCCCAGACCCGGGTCATCGCGCGGGCATAGAGCACCTGCAGGTCGAGCTTGCCGAGGCCGCGCAGCACGGCGCGCGCGCGCAGCTCGTTGAGGATCGCCAGCGCCGGAACCTCCCACATGGTGGTCTCGATCCAGGGACCGTGGAAGGTCAGCTCGTACTGGCCGTCATGGACCGCGAGCTCGTAGTCGGGCAGCTGGAAACCCTCGAACCACGCCACGAATTCGGGGCCGAGGATCCGCCCCTGGCCGCGAAACACGTTGCCGCGCAGCCAGGTCACCTCGCCCTTGCTGAGTCGGAGGCTGCGGGCATGGTCGAGCTGCTCGCGCAGCAGCCCGGCATCGACCTCGTCGGCGATGCGGATGCGCTTCGTCCGGTTGGTGATCCCGAAGGTCGTGCTGATCTGGGGATGCCGGCGCAGGATCGTCTGCGCCATCAGCAGCTTGTAGAAATCCGTGTCGAGCAGCGACCGCACGATCGGGTCGATGCGGAAGCTGTGATCGTAGACCCGCTTCGCCAGATCAATCATGCTCTTCGGACTCTTCCGCCGCGTCACCGGCGCAGAGCGCATGCCGGGCGCCGTCGCGTCAAGAAGAAGGGCGGCCCGCCCTCCGGCGCGCCGCCCCCGATATCCTCGCCGCGCAGTCGCGCGCGATCAGGCGAGATCGACCTTCTTGGTCTCGGTCTTGGGGCTCTCGCCGGTGAGCGACGCCTTCACGTAGCCGTAGAGGTGCAGCATCGTGCTGTTGGGGCTGTCCCAGTACTCGCCCTTCTCCGGATGGACGCGGATCAGCGCGACCTCGGGGTCGTTCTTGCCGTTGGGGAACCAGGTCTTCAGGCTCTCATTCCACTTCTCGTCGATCTTGGCCTGGTCGCGCACGATCTCGGCCTTGCCGGCCACCGAGACGTAGGTCTGGCTCGACGGGTCCGAATAGGCGAGGTTCACCTGGTTGTCCTTGCTGATCTCGGAGGTCTTGGGCGAGTGCAGCTTGGTGAAGAACCACAGGTCGCCGTTCTCGTCGGCGTCGTTGTTCCACATCGGGCGGCTGTTGAGCGTCCCCTCGGCATCGACGGTGGTCATCATCGCGATCTTCACGTCTTTGATCAGCTCGAACAGCTTTTTCGCGCCCTCGTGGTCGCGGTGGTTGCCCTGATGCATGAAACCGGTCTCCTTGCTGTCGCCGACGTGGCACTCGAGTCGCGCGGGGGGACCCCTCTGGGGAGGCCCCGCCCGCAAGTCGCCTCGACAACGGGCGAAGGCCCGCTTGGTTCAGGAGGTTTCGGGATGGGGGCGAACGGGCGGTGGACGGCCCGCTGGGGGCTGGCCGTGCTCATTGGATCGGTCTGGCTGGCGGCCGCGCCGGCCCGCGCCGAGGTCCGGTTCGGGCCGGGCGTCCGGATCGGCGGCCACGATTTCTCCGGGCGCCGCGCCGGCAGCGTCCATATCGAACGGGTGAAGCGCCTGCGCGGGCCGCTCGGCTGCCGCCACGTTCGCCACGGCTTCTACCGGCGCGGCGACGGCACCGTGGTGCACGGCCCGATGGAGGAATGCAATCTGATCGCGGTTCCACCGGGGCGGCGGTGATCGCGCGAGGCGATCGTCTAGGACGCGGTAAGGTCAAACAGCATCGCGATCTCGGCCATCGGCTTGAACAGACGGCGGGGCTGATCGGGCAGCCGAAGGAAGTCATGGCCCTCGTAGAACGCGACCGCGGCTTCATCCTTCGCATCGACCACGACTGCCAGGGAGGCCGTCTCGCTCCTGAGGCAGCGCCGCAGCGCGTCCAGCAGCAGAAGCGTACCGAACCCCCGGCCGCGCCGTGACGCATCGACCGCCAGCCGGCCGAGCAACGTGGCCGGCAGGATCGGATAGCGCGGCAGTTTCTTGACGAAGGCCGGCGGCAATTCTGCGGCCCGGATCGAGGTGTTGGCGAGGGTGTAGAACCCCAGGATGGCGGGCTCCGGAGGCTCCAGCAGGACATACGGGGCGGCCACGCGGCGCCGCGCATCCTGCCCGGCCTGCGAGCGGAGATAGCGATCGAGAGCGTCGACGCCGCACGCAAAGCGGGATCGATCGTGCCGCCCGGCATCGAAGATCTCGATGGCCGGCCCAGCGCCGATGGTCACGTCTCCGAGCCACCCATCAGCGTTCGGTAAGTTGCCACGCGATCCCGCATCCGCTCGCTGGGTTCGCGCGGCGCGAGGAGCGCCTCCACGAAGGCGCGGGAATCCCGGACGCTGAGCTGGATCACCTCGTGCTCCGCGATGGCACGCTTGGCGGCATCCTGGACGCTCGTCAGGACGAAGTCGGTGATGCTGCGTCCTTCGAGCGCTGCGGCATGCGCGACGAGAGCTTTCTGCTCCGCCGTCACGCGGGCCTCCAAGCGATCGGCGCGTCGCCGGTTCTTCGGGATGTCGTCAGATCGTCGCGCGTTGCGCATCGCCACCTCCGTCCGACCCGGAATGTACGGCCCGTGGCCGGCAATTTCGAGGGAAAACCGCCGCGCGTCGTGGAGCGGTGGAGATCTCGATGGCGGGGACAGGGTCTGGCGTTCTCGCGGCGCTCGGTTACATGCAGCGGGTATTAGACCTGCTTGCTCCCGGTGGAGGACGATTTGGCGATTACCCGCGACGACGTGCTGCGCGCGCTCCAATCCGTCACCGTCGACGCCGCCGGCACCACCCTGCCCGGCTCCGGGCGACTGTCCCAGGTCGTGGTCGATCCGAGCAACCGGGTGATGTTCTCGATCCTGGTCGATCCGAGCGAGGCCGAGCGGTTCGAGCCGGTGCGGCGGCAGGCGGAGGGGCGCGTGCTGCAGATGCCCGGCGTCTCGGGGGTGTTCGCCAGCCTGACCTCGGAGCGCGGCCCCGGCATGCCCGCCCAGAGCGACGCCGCGCCCCGTCCGGTGACCCCGCCGCCGGTCGCGCCGCCGCGGCCCGGCGCACCGCCGAACCAGGGGCCGCAGATCGCCGGCGTGCGCCACATCGTGGCGGTCGCCTCCGGCAAGGGCGGCGTCGGCAAGTCCACCACCGCCTGCAACCTCGCGCTGGCCTTGCAGGCCCAGGGGCTGAAGGTCGGCCTGCTCGATGCCGACATCTACGGGCCCTCCGTGCCGAAGCTGTTCGGCCTGTCCGGCAAGCCGACCGTGGTCGACAACAAGGCCATGGAGCCGATGGTCGGCTATGGGCTGAAGGTCATGTCCATCGGCTTCCTGATCGAGCCGGAGACGGCGATGATCTGGCGCGGCCCGATGGTGCAATCGGCCATCACCCAGATGCTGCGCGACGTGCTCTGGGGCGAGCTCGACGTGCTGATCGTCGACATGCCGCCCGGCACCGGCGACGCCCAGCTCACCATGGCCCAGGCGACGCCGCTCTCGGGCGCCGTCATCGTCTCGACGCCGCAGGATCTCGCGCTGATCGACGCCCGCCGGGGCGTGACCATGTTCAAGAAGGTCGCGGTCCCGATCCTCGGCGTGATCGAGAACATGGCGACCTTCATCTGCCCGAATTGCGGCCACGCCTCGAACATCTTCGGGCATGGCGGCGCTCGCATCGAGGCGCAGCGCCTCGGCGTGCCGTTCCTCGGCGAGGTGCCCCTCGACATGACCATCCGGGAGACCTCGGATTCCGGCCGCCCGGTGGTGGCAACCGATCCGGACGGGCCGCACGCCAAGGTCTACCGCGACATCGCCGCGTCCCTGTGGGCGAACCTCACCGGCGCCCCGGCCGGCCGCACCGCGCCGCGGATCGTCATCGAGTGACGTTTTCGTGGTCGACCGCCCACACATCCTAGGCCTGATCCTCGCCGGAGGCCTCGGCCGGCGCATGGGCGGCCTCGACAAGCCGCTGCTGCGGCTGGGCGGGCGGACGCTGCTGGACCGCGTGGTCGAGCGGCTCGGGCCGCAATGCGGGGCGGGGCTCGCGCTCAGCGTCAACGGCGATCCAGCACGGTTCGCCGGGTTTCCGGGGTCGGTGCTGCCCGACACGGTGCCGGGCCAACTCGGACCGCTCGCCGGCCTTCTCGCGGGGCTGGAGCATGCTGCTGCCCATCATCCGGGTGTGACCCACGTCCTGAGCGTGCCCGGGGACGCCCCGTTCCTGCCGGGCGATCTCGCCGCGCGGCTCGGATCGGCCCTGGAGGGCTCCCCGATCGCGCTCGCCGCCTCGGGCGGGCGCGAGCACTACACCGTGGCGTTCTGGCCGGTGGAACTGCGGGGGGATCTGCGCCGCTCCCTGGTGGAGCGGGACGAGCGGCGGGTCGGCGCGTTCATCGCGCGCCATGGTGCCACTGTCGTGGAATGGCTGGTGGAGCGAGTCGATCCGTTCCTGAACGTCAACACGCCGGAGGATCTGGCCGCGGCCGCGGAACTCGACCTCAAGCCAAGACCTGTAGGCCGTGCTTCTGGACTACCGCTAAAAGCTTGAGCGCCGTGCCACTGGGTTTCTTGGCGCCGGTTTCCCACTTCTCCACGTTGCGCTCACTGGTGTTGAGATAGCGGGCGAAGACTGGCCGGCTGACGTTGAGGTTTTCGCGCAGCTGCTTGATCTGGGCGGGCTTGATCGTTGGCGGCACGGCGAGGCAGATCTCGTCGAAGGCGCGCATCGTTTCCGCATCCGTCACGCCGACCTCGTGGAAGGCCATGGCGGTCGCGTGGATTGATTCGAAGGCGTCGCTCTTAAAGGCCCGCTTCCCGGTCATCGCAGATCTCCATGATGTGGCCCGCCGCAATGAGCCGAGCGATGTCGGCATCCGTCGTCCTGCCGAGGTCCTTGGCGAGCAAGCGAAATGCCTTCAGCTCGTTGTCCTCTATGTTGGCGCGATCCTTTTTCGCGAACAGGTACTGATAGAGCCAGTAATGGCCGATTTTGGCCAGAATGACGCTCCGGTGCATGTTCTTGTTCAGGCGCTTCTTGAAGACACCGCCGCCGAGATCGTCAGCTTGACCCTGCTCGACCTCCCGGATCGCCGCGCACAAGTCCCGGTCGGTAAGATGAGCTTTTCGCGCCGCTTTGGCGAACCAAGCGGTCTTAAAGGTTCGCGGGCGTCTGTGAGATTCGGACACGGGCGAAGCGTAGCGTTCCGTGTCAATGCTGAAAAGCTTAGGCTCGGCAGCGCAGTCGACCCGTCACGATCGGCCGCCCGTGCTCGCACCTGTCGCGAACACGGGCGGTCAACATTCGAACTAGGCGGCTTCGCTCACGCTGGCCTTGACGATCTTGTCCGGCGAGCGCGGCGGCTCGCCCTTGTTGAGCGTGTCGACCACATCCATGCCTTCCACGACCTTGCCCCAGACGGTGTATTGCTTGTCGAGGAAGCGGGCGTCGTCGAAGCAGATGAAGAACTGCGAGTTCGCCGAGTGCGGGAAGTTGGTGCGGGCCATCGAGCAGGTGCCGCGCACGTGGGGCTCGGCGTTGAACTCGGCCTTCAGGTCCGGCAGCTCGGAGCCGCCCGAGCCGGTGCCGGTCGGGTCACCGGTCTGGGCCATGAAGTTCTCGATCACCCGGTGGAACGGCACGCCGTCGTAGAAGCCCTGGGCTGCCAGCGTCTTGATCCGCTCGACATGGCCCGGGGCGAGGTCGGGGCGCAGCGCGATCACGACGCGGCCCTTGGTGGTCTCGAGGGTGAGAGTGTCGGTGTCGGCCATGGTGTGGTCCTTCCTGTTGGGGGGAATGTAGCGGCGCTCCCCGGATCCGGCGAGCGCGGCGAAACGGTCAGGCCGGCGGGCGGTAGATCAGGCGCAGGGCCACCGGCCGCCCGGCGATCGCCCGGCCGAGGCCCGGGGTGATCCGCGCCGGGGTGCAGCCGGCGAGCGCCTCGAGGGTCGCCCGCACGAGGGTGCGGCGCTGGTCCTGCGCGAACCCCGCCGCGTAGGTGATGCGCGGGGTGCCGATCAGGCTGCCGTCGCGCCGGAGCGACAGCCGCGCGGTGATCTCAACCTCGTCGGACCCGGCCGCGGGCCGGCCGAGACCGGCGGGCGGCTGCCAGCAGGCCGCTAGCACCGGGTAGAGCTCGGCCAGGGTGTCGGCAGCCCCGGCCGGGGGCTGCGCCAGCGGCACCGCGACGGTGCCCCGCAGGGTCTGCGGCAGGCTCAGGCGATAGCCGCCGCCGGCCTGGTCGGCGTAGCCGCCATAGGCATAGCCGCCATCATAGGCACGCGCCGCCGCCGGAGCGAGGGCGAGCGCGCCGAGGACGGCGAGCCGACGCCACATCGGCGCGCGCTACTTCGCCTTCTCGGCGAGCGTCATGCGGACGATCTTGTCCGGGTCCTGCACGGCCCCGCCCGGTGCGCCGGGGGCGGCCTTCTTGATCTTGTCGAGCACGTCGAGCCCGTCGGTGACGTTGCCGACGACGGTGTACTGCTTGTTCAGGAACGGCGCGTCGCCGAGGCAGATGAAGAACTGCGAGTTGGCCGAGTTCGGATCCGACGAGCGGGCCATGCCGACGGTGCCGCGGCGGAACTCGGCGGTCTGGGAGAACTCCGCCGGGATGTTCGGCAGGCTCGAGCCGCCGGTGCCGTTGCCCTTCGGGTCGCCGGTCTGGGCCATGAAGCCGTCGATCACCCGGTGGAACTTCAGGCCGTCGTAGAAGCCCTGAGAGACCAGCGTCTTGATCTGCTTGACGTGCTTCGGGGCGAGGTCGGGCCGCAGCGCGATGGTGATGCGCCCGTCCTTGGTCTCGAGATAGACCGTGTTGGCGTCGGCGGCCCGGGCGGCCGGGACGGAGCCGAACGTGAGGGCGAGCGCGAGGAGGGCGTGGCGGCGATTCATCGGGTTCCTTCCAGAGAGGTCAGAGGATCAGGCGGTGGCGGCGAAGCGCTGCCGGAGGCGGGCCGCGACGGCGGCGGGCACGAAGGGCGAGACGTCCCCGCCCATGCCGGCGATCTGGCGCACCAGCGTCGCGGTGATCGGGCGCGCCTGCGTCGAGGCGGGCAGGAACACGGTCTGCACCTCGGGCGCCATGGCACCGTTCATGCCGGCGAGCTGCATCTCGTAATCGAGATCCGTGCCGTCGCGCAGGCCGCGGATGAAGATCGAGGCGCCGCAGCGCCGGGCCGCCGAGACCGCGAGGTCCGCGAACGTCGCGATCTCCAGCGTCGCGCCCTCGGCCGCGGCCACCGGCCCGCAGGTCTCGGTGAGCAGGGCGGCGCGCTCCTCGGCGGAGAAGAGCGGCGCCTTGCCGGGATGGACGCCGATGGCGATCACGAGGCGGTCCACCAGCCGGCAGGCCTGGCGGACCACGTCGAGATGGCCGTTCGTGACCGGATCGAACGAGCCGGCGTAGAGGGCGGTGCGGGTCATCGAGGCCCGACCTAGAGCATTTTTGCGCCGGACGGAACCTCGCGGTGCGCGGGCCGGAGCCTCACGCCTCCTCGGCGCCGCCCTCCGGACCGGCTTCGGCGACGCCCTCGCCGTTCTCCTCGTCCTCGCCCTCGATGTGCTCCACCGACACGACCTTCTCGTCCTTGGCGGTGTTGAACACGGTCACGCCCTGCGAGGCGCGGCCGACGATGCGGATGTCGTCCACCGGCACCCGGATCAGCTGGCCGCGGTCGGTGACCAGCATGATCTGGTCCGTGGCCTCGACCGGGAAGGAGCCCACGAGGTTGCCGTTGCGGTCGTTGACCCGCATGGCCGTGATGCCCTTACCGCCGCGGCCCGAGGTCCGGTACTCGAAGGACGAGGAGCGCTTGCCGTAGCCCCGCTCGGACAGGGTGAGCACGTATTGCTCGGCCGCGCCCATCTCGGCGTAGCGCTCCGGCGAGATCGCGGCGGCCTCGGTGCCGTCCTCGGCCTCTACCTCGGCGCCCTCCTCCGCCTCGCCGGTGACGGCGCGGCGCATCTTCAGGTAGCCCGTCCGCTCCTCGGCGCTGGCGTCGAAGGCGTTCAGGATGGTCATCGAGATCACCCGGTCGTCCGGGGCGAGCAGGATGCCGCGCACGCCGGTGGAATCCCGGCCCTTGAACACGCGCACATCCTCCACCGGGAAGCGGATGCACTGGCCCTTGGCCGTGGTGAGCAGCACGTTCTGGTCCGGCCGGCAGATCTCGACATGGACGATGTGATCGCCCGGATCGAGCTTCATGGCGATCTTGCCGTTGCGGTTCACCTGGACGAAGTCCGACAGCTTGTTGCGCCGGACGTTGCCGCTGGCGGTGGCGAACATCACGTCGAGCGTCTCCCAGGACGCCTCGTCCTCGGGCAGCGGCATGATCGTGGTGATGCGCTCGGAGGTGTCCTGCAGCTGCAGGATGTTCACCAGCGCCTTGCCGCGGGCGTTCGGGGCGGCCATCGGCAGCCGCCAGACCTTCTCCTTGTAGGCCTGGCCCTGGCTGGAGAAGAACAGCACCGGCGTGTGGGTGTTGGCCACGAACAGGCGGGTGACGAAATCTTCGTCGCGGGTGGCCATGCCCGAACGGCCCTTCCCGCCCCGGCGCTGGGCCCGGTAGGTCGAGAGCGGCACGCGCTTGACGTAGCCAGCATGGGACACGGTCACGACCATGTCCTCGCGGGCGATCAGGTCCTCGTCGTCGACGCTCGAATCGTAATCGACGATCTCGGTCCGGCGCGGGGTGGCGAATTGCTGCCGCACCTCGATCAGCTCGTCCTTGACGATCGCCTGGATGCGGGCGCGGGAGCGCAGGATGTCGAGATAGTCGGCGATCTCGTCGGCCAGCGTCTTCAGCTCGTCCCCGACCTCGTCGCGGCCCAGGGCGGTGAGGCGCTGCAGGCGCAGGTCGAGGATGGCGCGGGCCTGGGTCTCGGACAGGCGGTAGGTGCCGTCCTCGGCGACCCGGTGGCGCGGGTCGTCCACCAGTGCGATCAGCGGCGCGATGTCGTGGGCCGGCCAGTCGCGGTTCATCAGGGCCTCGCGGGCCGAGTTCGGGTCCGGCGAGGTCCGGATCAGGCGGATCACCTCGTCGATATTGGCGACCGCGATCGCCAGGCCGCACAAGACGTGGGCGCGCTCGCGGGCCTTGCCGAGCAGGAACTTGGTGCGCCGGGAGACGACCTCCTCGCGGAAGTCCACGAAGGCCTGGAGCAGGTCCTTCAGGTTCATCAGCTCCGGCCGGCCGCCGTTGAGGGCGACCATGTTGCAGCCGAAGGAGGATTGCAGCGGCGTGAACCGGTAGAGCTGGTTCAGCACCACCTCGGCCATCGCGTCGCGCCGGATCTCGACCACGATGCGCATGCCGCTGCGGTCGGATTCGTCGCGCAGGTCCGAGATGCCCTCGACCCGCTTCTCCTTCACGAGCTCGGCGATCTTCTCGACCAGCGTCGCCTTGTTCACCTGATACGGGATCTCGGTGAAGATCAGCGCCTCGCGCTCCTTGCGCAGCTCCTCGACATGCGACTTGGCGCGCATGATCACCGAGCCGCGGCCGGTGGCGTAGGCCTGCCGGGTGCCGGCCCGGCCGAGGATCATGCCGCCGGTGGGGAAGTCCGGCCCGGGGACGATCTCGGTGAGCTGCTCGATGGTCAGACCCGGATCGTCGATCAGCGCCACGCAGGCGTCGATCAGCTCGCCGAGATTGTGCGGCGGGATGTTGGTCGCCATGCCGACCGCGATGCCGCCGGCGCCGTTGACCAGGAGGTTCGGGAACCGGGCCGGGAGGACGGTGGGCTCCTCCCGCGATTCGTCGTAGTTCGGCTGGAAGTCGACGGTGTTCTTGTCGATGTCCGAGAGCAGCGCCGTGGCGGGCTTGGCCAAGCGCGATTCGGTGTAGCGCATGGCCGCCGGCGGATCGCCGTCGACCGAGCCGAAATTGCCCTGCCCGTCGATGAGCATCAGGCGCATGGAGAAGTCCTGCGCCATCCGCACCAAGGCGTCGTAGATCGATTGGTCGCCGTGCGGGTGGTAGAGACCGATCACGTCGCCGACGATGCGCGCCGACTTGACGTATTTCCGCTCCGGCAGGTGCCCGGATTCGAAGGCGGAATACAGGATGCGGCGGTGGACCGGCTTCAGGCCGTCGCGCGCGTCGGGAAGCGCGCGGCTCACGATCACGCTCATGGCGTAATCGAGGTAGGAGCGGCGCATCTCGTCGGTGATGGAGACGGGGCGAATGTCGCTGGCGGGCGGGGCGGTGCCCGTCGGATCGGTCTCGGCCAAGGAATTACCCGTAATCAGGCCCGGAGGGGCGGTGCTGGCGACCGTCCCGGTGGCGCGCGGAGCGCCCGGACGGCCTTGCGGAACAGCAGTGATATCAGGTGGTTAAATAAGCTTTTCCGCGCCCGCGCACAAGGCTGCGCCCCGGACCGATCCGGCCGGGGCGCAGGTTGCATCCGTCAGTAGAAAGTCGGGTGCCGGGGGGCGAAATGCCGGCGGTAAACGACGGGCCGGCGGTGCCAATGATGACGGTGCCAATGGTGCCGCCGATGCCAGTGATGGCGCCGGTGATGCCAGTGACGCCGCCAGTGATGGCGCCGGTGCCAGTGGCGCCGGTGATGCCAGCGCGCGAGCTGCACCGTGGGGCCGGGCGCAGCCGCCTCGGCGGCGGCCGGGACCGGCAGGGGCGCCGCTCCCGCGGGGGCGTTGGCGAAGCCCCCGATCAGCGCGGCGAGCAGGACCAGGATAGGCCAGGGTCGCATCGTCTCTCTCCCGTGTGAGCACCCGGAGGCCGTCCGCCGATCCGGGCCGGCGCGATCCGCGCCATCGGCAGGAACCGCCAAGGTCGGCAAACGGTTCGATCCGCTGCGACTGCGCAGACCGCCATGAGCGCCGGGACCTCCTGTCCCGGTTCCCTTGCGCGCGGCGCCGGAACGCCCAATTCGGGCGGCAGCACTCACGCTTCCCGCTCCGTCCAAGAGACTCCATGCCGTTCGCGCTTCCCGACGCCCTCCGGGCCTTCCTGCCGCGCCGCTTCCGCGACCGCCGCCCGCGGGTCGCCGTGGTCCGGCTCTCCGGCACGATCGGGGCGGTCTCGCCGATCCGCCCGGGGCTCTCGATCGGCGGGGTCGCGGGCAGCCTGGAACGGGCCTTCACGATGCCCGGGATCAAGGCGGTGGCGATCGTGATCAACTCGCCGGGCGGCTCGCCGGCACAGTCGCACCTGATCCACCGGCGCATCCGGGCCTTGGCCGAGGAGAAGGCACTGCCGGTCGTGGCCTTCGTGGAGGATGTCGCGGCGTCGGGCGGCTACATGATCGCCTGCGCGGCCGACGAGATCGTCGCCGACCCGACCTCGATCGTCGGCTCGATCGGGGTGGTCTCGGCCGGGTTCGGCTTCCACGGCCTGCTGGAGAAGATCGGCGTCGAGCGCCGGGTCCACACCCAGGGCGAGGCGAAGTCGATGCTCGACCCGTTCCGCCCTGAGGATCCGGCCGACGTGGAGCGCCTGAAGCGCCTTCAGGCCGACATCCAGGACCTGTTCACCGGGCTCGTGACGGCGCGGCGCCCGACATTGTCGACCTCCGAGAACCTGTTCACCGGCGCGGTCTGGACCGGCCGCCAGGCGCTCGCCCTCGGGCTGGTCGACGCGCTCGGCGACGTGCGCGCCACGATGCGCGCTCGCTTCGGCGACACGGTCGACCTGCGGCTGGTCGCCGAGGCCCGGGGCGGGATCCTCTCCCGCCTGCTGCGCCGGGGCGGGGCGCCGGGCGGGATCGCCGAGGACGCCCTGGCGGCGCTGGAGGAGCGCGCCGCCTTCGCGCGGTTCGGGCTCTAAAACGCCGAGCCCGAACCGGAGCCTGGCCCGGCCTAGGCGGCGACCTGCGCGAGGAAGCGCTCGATCTCGCTCTCCAGCTCGGCCGCCACCGAATCCACGGTCTGGGCCGCGCCGGTGACGGTGGCCGCCATCCGGGCGGAGCGCCTTGCGGCGCCGGCCACCGTGGTCAGGCCACCGGCGATCGCCTCCGTGGCCCCCGCCGTGTCGGCGACGTTGCGCGAGATCTCGGCCGTGGCCGCGCTCTGGGCCGAGACCGCGGAGGCGATGCCGCCCGTGGTCTCGGTGACCGCCCGCATCCGCTCGCCCATCCGGCCGATCGCCGCCACGGTCGCCTCGGTGGAGGATTGGACCCCGGCGATCTGGTTGCCGATCTCCTCCGTCGCCTTGGCCGTCTGCGAGGCCAGGGCCTTCACTTCGGACGCCACCACCGCGAAGCCCTTGCCGGCCTCGCCGGCGCGCGCCGCCTCGATCGTGGCGTTGAGCGCGAGCAGGTTGGTCTGGCCGGCGATCTGGCGGATCAGCCCGACCACGTCGCCGATCCGGCTCGCGGCATCCGCGAGGTCCGTGATCTCGGTGTTCATCGTCTCGGCCTCCACGGCCGCGGTGGTGACCAGCCGCTCGGCCTGGTCGAGCTGCATGCCGATCTCGCCGATCGACGCGGAGAGTTCCTCGGCCGCGCTCGCCACCGTCTGGACGCTCGCCGAGGTCTCGTGCGAGCCCCGCTCGGTCTCGGCCACGGCGATTTCGGCCTCCGCGGAGGTGGCCACCATCTCGTCGGCGCGCGCCCGCATCTCGCCGGTGCTCGCGGTGAGCGAGCCCTTCAGCACGACGACCTGCTTGCGGAACGCCTCGATGACGCGGTCGAGATTCGCCCGGCGCCGGGCCTCGTCCGCCGCGCCCGCGCTCTGGAGACCTTCGAGTTCCCGGGTCCGCAGGCCGGCGCTGCGCAGCACTTCGAGGGACCGGGCCACCGCGCCGATCTCGTCACCGCGCCCGGTATGGGGGATCGGGGTCTCCAGATCGTCCGCCGCCAGCGCCTCGATCCGCGACGAGATGGCGGCGAAGGGCCGGAACAGGCGCGCCGCCACTAGGCCGACCAGGGCGCAGGCGAGCACCGCGATGACCAGCGCGGCCACGCTGAGGCTCGTCATCGTCTGCGCGTAGGCGTCGAAATACATCTCGATCGGGAGCCCGATGAACAGGATGCCGTTGACGGTGCCGGCCGCGTCCAGGGTCGGCTGATAGACGGTGTAGTAGCGGCGCCCGAACAGCACCGCCGGGCCCTCGTAGGTCCGGCCCGCGCGCACCGCGGCCTGGGCCGGGCTGTCCGCGGCGAGCAGGGTGCCGACGGCGCGGGCACCGTCCTGGCCGCGCACGGTCGTCTGCCGCCGCAGGAAGGTGCCGGTGGCCGGCTCGTAGCTGAACACCGTGGCGACACCGCCGGAATAGGCCACCGCGTCGTCGACCACGGACGCGTCCGCGAAGCCCGCGAGGCTCGGCGCCACCACCTTGGCGATCCGCGCCTCCGTCACGTCGGCCGTCGTTCCGGGAAGCCGCGCGGCCAGGACGAGCGCCAGCGTGCGCAGGTTGCGCTCGCCGTTGCTGCGCTGCTCCGCCTCCATCTGCGACCAGGTCTGCCGCGAGACGGTGATCCAGATCGCCCCCGCCGTGAGCGTCACCACAACCATGGCGAGCAGGATCACCTTCGTGGACAGGGTCATCGCCTGTAGCGAAAGAGGACGTCGGGTCATGGACTGGTATCCGCGCTTGAACTACGCGCGGACACTGTGACTTAGGGTTGAATCAATCGTTAAGGTCCCTATTAGAAGCAAAAGACCTAGCCGCTAGGTTCAACTCTGGCCTGCACGCCGTGCAGAGACCCGCGCCAGGGCGGCCAGATCCTTCTCGCCGTCCCCGTGGCTGATCGCCTCGATCAGCCCGTCGCGCAGGACGCTGGCGAAGGGCATCGGCACGCCCGCGCCTTCCGCGGCCTGGAGGGCGAGGCGCACGTCCTTGGCGCCGAGCTTGAGGCCGAAGCCCGGCGGCTCGTAGCGGTTCTGGGCGATCGAGGCGCCGTAGCCCTTGTAGACCGGCGAGGCGAACAGCGTGTTGGTCATCAGGTCGAGGAAGTCGGCGCCCGCGACCCCGTGGCCCTCGGTCAGCGCGCAGGCCTCGCCCATGGCCTCGATCGCCGAGATCAGCATGAAGTTGCCGGCGAGCTTGACCGCGTTGGCCCGCGACGGCTCCTCGCCGAACGGCCAGGTCTTGGCCCCCATCGCGTCGAGCAGCGGCGCGGCGCGGTCGATCAGGGTTCCGGCACCAGCGGCCACGATGTTGAGCTTGCCGGCCTCGGCCACGTCCGGCCGGCCGAAGACCGGCGCGGAGATGTAGGGAACGCCGGCCCGCTCATGGATCGCCGTGAGCTGCCGGGCGAGCGCCACCGAGATCGTGCTCATGCCGATATGCAGGCCGGGGCGCTCGGGCTGGTCGAGCAGCCCGCCCGACACGATCACCGCCTCGAGCGCCGCGTCGTCGGCCAGCATGGTGATGACCGCCTCGCCCGCGAACGCCTCGGCGGCGCTCGCCACCGGGGTCACCCCGTCGAGGCCCTGCGCGCCCTCGGGCGAGCGGTTCCAGGCCCGGACCCGATGGCCCGCCCGCGCGAGGCTCGCGGCCATGCCGCGGCCCATCCGCCCCAAACCGATGAATCCGACGTCCATGCCGTGCTCCTCGTCGCGCCCTGCCGTCCGACCAACCCGGATCGGGCGGGGATGGCGCACCGGGATTTGCCCCGATCGCCGGCCGTGGCAAGCTCGATCCATGCCGCGCAACCGCATCACGGATATTCCTGGCCTGCGGGTCGGTCACGCCAGCGACCTCACGGTCGCCAGCGGGGTCACCGCGATCCTGTTCGACGCGCCCGTGGTGGCGTCGGTCGACGTGCGCGGCGGCGGCCCGGGCACCCGCGAGACCGACCTGCTCGATCCCGAGCGCACGGTGGAGCGGATCGACGCGCTGGTGCTCTCGGGCGGCTCTGTCTTCGGGCTCGACGCGGGTGCGGGGGTGACCGCGTGGCTCGCCGAGGCCGGTCGGGGCTTTCCGGTCGGCCCGATGCGGGTGCCGATCGTGCCGGGCGCGATCCTGTTCGACCTGCTCAACGGCGGCGACAAGGATTGGGGCCGCTACCCGCCCTATCGCGAGCTGGGCTTCCTGGCGGCGGCGGCCGCGTCGGACGATTTCGCCCTCGGCTCCGTGGGGGCCGGCACGGGCGCGCGCACCGGGCGCCTGAAGGGCGGGATCGGCTCGGCCTCGGCGACGGTGCCGGGCACCAGTTTCTCGGTTGGCGGGCTGGCTGCGGTCAACGCCTTCGGCAGCGCCACGATCGGCGACGGGCCGCATTTCTGGGCCGCGCCGTTCGAGGTAGACGACGAGTTCGGCGGGCTGGGCTCCCCGGCCCGGGTGCCGGCGGACGCCCTCGCCTTCCCGGCCCGGACGCTGCCCGGCGCGGCGACGACGCTCGCGGTGGTCGCCACCGACGCCGCACTCACCAAGGCCCAGTGCCGGCGCCTCGCGGTGGCCGCGCAGGACGGCCTCGCCCGCGCCCTGGTGCCGGCCCATACGCCCCTCGACGGCGACCTCGTCTTCGCGGTGGCCACCGGCACCGTGCCGCTGGCCGACCCGGTGGCCGATCTCGCCCGCCTGGGCGACGCCGCCGCGCGGGTGCTGGCGCGGAGCGTGGCGCGGGGCGTCTATTGCGCGACGACCCTGCCGGGCCACGCTGTCGCGGCGCCTCTGTCGGTCATGGGCTTGCCGCCGGCTTGGTGCGACGTGTTCCGAGAGTCTTAGATTTCGAGACCGACCACGAAGCGCGTGATCGCGGGTGTCTTCAATTCGGCGCTAGGAAAAACCATTTGTCCTGCGCGAATCTGATAACCTTGCCCTCGAATTGATCGTAGAATTCCGGTGTCGTAAAAAACACAATCTCATGCCCGGAAAGTATCTGAATACCGTGTTCGATTTTGTGTCGTTCTGAAACTCTATAAAAGCTCACGACGACGTGACTCCAAGATCTGCCGTCGTTCAGTATAGTTCTTCCCCAGCCGATCACGAGAACATCGGCTTTATCGGCGAATTTGCTGTCCCAGAACTGCCGTATGCGCTCGATTTCCTCCCACGCTTCCGAGGAAATCGTGAAATTGATTGGGAGATACGGTTCTGTTTGCATGGCCCGCTGGCCTTTAGAATTGTCGTTCAGCAGCATTCCATGATTCACGACAACTATGTATTTTCTATTATGTAAATATTCATCATGACAATAATTTTTTGAAATCGTAGTACTTCCAAGATAATGCCATCAAATTATTGTCGAGATGTTTGTGTGCATATCTGATTTGGTAGACATACGCCAGAACGGCGGCTATCATTTCGGTGCTATACCCCATGATGTCTTGTTTGACACAATGATGACTCTACGGAACTACGTTTCACTGGACAAGACTCAACTCGGTGGCATCGCTCTCGCGGCCTTTGAGCAATTCAAGTCCGATTATACGGATTGGCCAGCCATGGTTGCTGGTGTGTCTCGTATGGGGGATCTTGCCGAAGACGGTGAAATCATCGTTGCGGAGGACGCAGGACGAATTGTCGGCGGCGTTGTTTATGTTGGACCCCACAAGCCCAAGGCATCGTACTTCGATCCATCTTGGCCGATCATAAGAATGCTCGTCGTAGCACCCGAAGCCCAAGGGCGGGGCCTCGGCCGGCAACTGACCCAGGCCTGCATCGATCGTGCCTCACGCGATCGGTCGCCGATCATCGCGCTTCATACGTCGCCGATCATGGCCGTGGCACTACCGATGTATCTCCGCATGGGGTTCATCAAGCACAGCGACGCGCCCGATATCCATGGCGTACCCTACAGCATCTACACCAGAGCAGTCGGCTAGACATTTTCGTCAGGCTGTAGAGGATAGGAACGCACGAAGCATAAAAGCCCGTTGGACCGGTCTTTCCCACCCCCGCCCTCATCCTGAGGCGACGAAGCGAAGCGGAGGCCTCGAAGGAGCCCTCCAGCCGGCCGCGCGATCCCTGGAGGGCTCCTTCGAGGCTGCTACGCAGCACCTCAGGATGAGGGGAACGATTGGGATATTTGTTGGTCGGAACCGTCACGCGGCTGAGATCAGGCAGTCAAACAGGCTGAAAGAGAACTATCCGATCTCGTTTCTTGTGACGAGATGTTCCGTTGAGTTGTGATTTTTGCTTGAATGCCGATGCGTCTATCTGTGAGCGTTCATGTGCTCCGATAGCCCGACCTATATTTCCTGCCTGGCATCCTCGATCAGCTGCGCCAGCCCGGCATCGACCTCCTCGGCGAGCATCTTGCGCTCGGCATCCGTGAGGTCCTTGGCCCAGGTGGTGCCGCCAAAGCCTTCCGCGCAGCGCGCCCGCTCGGAGGCGATGTAGGCTTCGGTCTCGGCGGGCCGCGTCTTCATCGCGTGGACGAGGCCGAACCAGGCCGCCCGCTCCACCACCGCCAGCCGCGCCCGCAGGCGGATCGCCGCCGCCTTGTTCGGATCAATCCCGTCGTCGCTCATGGCTTATCTCCCACATCGTTCTCGGCGAGCCGCTGGATCAGGCCCTGGAGCCGGCCCGGGACCGGCTCGGCGGTCGAGCGGGCGTAGAGCACGCGCAGCTGCCGGCCGATCTCGGCGAGGCTCATGGAGCCCTTGGCGATCACCCGGTCGGCCTGGGCCCCGAGGCTCGCCTTCTCGGCGCTGGTGATCTCCTTGGCGGTGAGCACCACCACCGGCACGTCGCCGTCCGGCCGGGCGCGCAGCGCCCGCAGGAAGCTGAACCCGTCCATCTCGGGCATCATCAGGTCGAGCAGGATCAGGCTCGGGCGCGTCTGGCTGACCCGCTCCAGGGCAATCCGGCCATTCTCGGCCTCGTCCACGGTCCAACCCTCGCGGCCGAGCGACCGGCGCAACCGCTCCCGGGCATCCGGGTCGTCGTCGACCACGAGGACGCGCGCCTCCCCCGGTCCTTCCGGGCGGTAGCGCTCCATCATGCCCTTCAGCCGGTCCCAATCGATCGGCTTGACGAAGTAGTCGGTGGCGCCGAGCGCCTGGCCGAGCCCCTGCTCGGCCACCACCGAGGTCATGATCACCGGCGTGCCCGCGAGATCCGGATCGCTGCGCACGGCGTGCAGCACCGCCCAGCCGTCCATGCGCGGCATCTCGACATCGAGCAGGATCGCCCGCGGCCGCAGCGCCCGGGCGAGGGTCAGCCCGGCGCGGCCGTCATTGGCGGTGCGGACGTGAAAGCCCTCGCGCTCGAGGAAGCGCTGGAGCAGCTCCCGGGCGGCCGGGTCGTCGTCCACCAGCAGGACCGTCTCGTGCTGCTCGTGCGGCTCGACCGCCGCGGCTGCGATCTCGGCCACCTCCGGCGGCTCGTCCTCGGGCTTGAGGGTCGCGGGCAGGCGGATCGTGAAGGTCGCGCCCTGCCCTTCCGTGCTGGCGACGGCGATGTCGCCGCCCATGGTCTGGCAGAAGGCCCGGGTGATGGCGAGGCCGAGGCCGGTGCCGCCGAACTGGCGGGTGGTCGAGTCGTCGGCCTGGACGAAGCGCTCGAACAGGCGCCCGATCTGCTCCTCGCTCAGCCCGATGCCGGTGTCGCTCACCGCGAAGGACAGCCAGTCCGCCCCGTCCTCCTGATGGCGGCGCACCGCCAGGGTGATGGTGCCGTTCTCGGTGAACTTGGCGGCGTTGCCGATCAGGTTGACCAGGCACTGGCGGATCTTGGTCTGGTCCTGATGGATGGAGCCCAGCGCGTCGGCATCCGCATCGACCACGAAGCGGTTGCCCTTCTTCTCCACCAGCGACCCGGTGGAATCGCCGACATCCTGGATCAGGTCCGCGACCGGGAAGGTCTCGGCCGATGCGGTCATGCGCCCGGCCTCGATCTTGGAGATGTCGAGCACGTCGTTGATCAGCGACAGCAGGTGCCGGGCCGCCGCCTCGATCTTGCGCAGGTCCGGCAGGAGGGCGGCCTGGCCGATATCCTCCAGCTCCTCGCCGAGCATCTCGGAATAGCCGATCACCGCCGAGAGCGGGGTGCGCAACTCGTGGCTCATATTGGCGATGAACTGGCTTTTGGCCCGGTTGGCGGCCTCCGCGGCCTGGCGGGCCCGCTCGACCGCCTCCTCGGCCTCCTTGCGCTCGGTGACGTCGACGCAGGTGCCGACCCATTCGCGCAAGGTGCCGTCCTCGGCGAGCACCGGCACGCCGCGCACCTCCATGGCGCGCCAGACGCCGTCATGGCGGCGCAGGCGGTACTCGACCTCGTAGGGCTTGCGCTCCTCGACGCAGGCCGCCCAGGCATCGGCCGCGTGGGCCCGGTCGTCGGGATGGACCGCGTCGACCCAGCCCCAGCCCTGGTAGGCCTCCTCGTTCTGGCCGGTATAGGTGCTCCAGCGGACCTGCGGCGGCATCAGCTCGCCCACCGCGTTGGTGTTCCAGATCACCGCCGCGGAGGCGTCCACCAGCGCCCGGAAGCGCTGCTCGGAATCGCGCAGGCGGTCCTCGACGGCGCGGCGGCGGGAGATGTCGGTGTTGGTGCCGTACCAGCGCAGGATGTTGCCCGCCGCGTCCCGGTGCGGCAGCGCCTTGGACAGGAACCAGCGATAGATCCCGTCCCGGCCCCGCAGCGGGAACGTGTCCTCCCAGGATCGGCCGAGCATGATCGCCGCCCGGAAGCGCTCGGTCACGGCCTCGACATGGTCGGGATGGTGGACGGCGCGCCAGCCCCAGCCGCGCATCTCCTCCAGGGTGCTGCCCGTGTAGTCGTACCAGCGCTGGTTGTACCAGACGATGGTCCCGTCGGCCTCGGCGATCCAGGCGAGCTGCGGCAGCGTCTCGGCGAGATTCCTGTAATCGGCATCGGTGACGACGCCTCGGCCGCCCTCGGATTCGCTCATCGGCCCGCCGGTATCCCGTCATCGCCCCGCGGGGCGCATGGAATGCCTTATACACGCATCGGATCGGGATCCGACCGGATCTCGGGCACGGGATCGGCGGGGCGCCGGCCGCGGAGGGCGTCGACGCTGTAGAGGGCGAGCGCCACCCAGATCAGGGCGAACATCGCCGCCCGGGGCGGCTCCACATGCTCGCCGTAGGCCAGGACGCTGAGGCACAGCAGGCAGGTCGGGGCGACGTATTGCAGCAGGCCGAGGGTCGTCAGCCGCAGGCGCACCGCCGCGGCGGCGAACCAGATCAGCGGCAGCGCCGTGGTGAGCCCGGTGAGCATCAGCAGCGCGAGGTTCTTCGGCTCGGCCGGCAGGAACGGCTCGGGCGAGAGGATCAGCCACGCGACCGCCGCCGGCAGGAGCAGCAGCGTCTCGGTCAGGAACCCGACCAGGGCATCGACCCCGACGATCTTTCGGACCAGCCCGTAGAGGGCGAAGCTCACCGCCAGGGAGAGCGACAGGATCGGCAATTCGCCGGCCCAGACCACCGCCACGGCGACGCCCGCGGCCGCGATCCCCACCGCCACCGCCTGCAGGGGCCGCAGCCGCTCGCCGAGCACGATGCGCCCGAAGGCAACGCTGACCAGCGGGTTGATGTAATAGCCGAGGCTCGCGTCGAGCAGGTGCCCGCGGTCGATCGCGTAGAGGTACAGCAGCCAGTTGATCCCGATCATCACGGCCGAGACCGCCAGCAGGGCGTGGCGCGGGCGCAGGGGCAACGGCAGATGGAGCCGCTTGCGCGCGGCGAGCGCCAGGGCCAGCGCCCCCGCGAACAGGCTCGACCAGACGATCCGCTCGGCCAGGATGTGGTTCGGGCTGAAGGCCCCGAGCATCCGGAAATGCACCGGGACCAGGAGGCCCCAGCTCAGATAGGCGGCGAGCGCGTAGACGAGGCCCACGTCAGTCTTCCCGGTCGACCCGCCATGCGACCCGAGCGGGCGGACGGCCCCGGGGCTTTACGCCCGACCGGCCGCGCGCGACAGGGGGGACGGCGCAAGTCTGCCCTCCCCGGCCGCTGCGCGGCCCGCGTCTGGCTCAGGCGGCCCGGATCGTCGACAGGAACCGGTCGACCTCGCCGCTGAGGTGTTCGGACTGGCGCGACAGCTCCGAGGCGGCGCCCAGAACCTGGTCCGCCGCCCGGCCGGTTTCCGCCGCCGCCGAGGCCACGCCGGCGATGTTGCTGGTCACCTCGCCGGTGCCCTGCGCCGCCTGCCCGACATTGCGCACGATCTCCTGCGTGGCCGCCCCCTGCTCCTCGACCGCGGCCGCGATCGAGGTCGCCACCGACTCGATCTCCTTGATGCGCGCGGTGATGCCCGCGATCACAGCCACGGCCGCGCCGGTGGATTTCTGGATCTGGCCGATCTGGCCGGCCACATCCTCGGTCGCCCGGGCGGTCTGGTTGGCGAGTTCCTTGACCTCGGACGCGACCACGGCGAAGCCGCGACCGGCCTCTCCGGCCCGGGCCGCCTCGATGGTGGCGTTCAGCGCCAGCAGGTTGGTCTGGGCGGCGATGTCGGTGATCAGCCGGACCACGTCGCCGACCTTGGCGGCGGCACCGCTCAACTCCTGGACCAGGGTCGCGGTCTGGTCGGCTTCGGCCACGGCGCCCTGGGCGAGCTTGGCCGAGCCGTCGACCTGCCGGCCGATCTCCTGGACCGACGAGCCGAGCTCCTCGGCCGCGCTCGCCACCGTGTTCACGTTCGAGGCGGCCTCCTCGGCCGCGGCCGCCACGGTGGTGGATTGGCTGGCGGTCTGGGTCGCGGTGGCGGTCATCGACTGGGCGGTCGCCTGCAGCTCGGTGGCCGCGGACGAGACCAGGCCGATGATCCGGCCGACCGTGCCCTGGAAGCCGTCGGCCAGTTCCAGCATGGCCTTGCGGCGCGCCTCCGCGGCGGCCTCGTCGGCGACGCGGCGGATCTCGGCCTGCTCGGCGGCCTTCTGGGCGACCAGCGCCTTGATGCCTTCCACCGCGCGGCCGATCAGGCCGATCTCGTCGCCGCGCCGGGCCTCGGGGATCTCGGCATCGATCTCCCCGTTCGCCATGCGCCGCAGCACGGCGGTCAGCCGGGTGATCGGGCGCGTGACGCCGTAGACCACGACCAGCATGCCACCGATCATGCCCAGGGCGATGCCGAGGAGCGAGATGGTCAACAGCACGGTGCGCGTCCCGGCGGTGTCGGCGGTCAGCTCGTCGGACCGCTTCTGCAGCGAGACATCCATGTCGTCCACGAGCGTGCGGGCGGACTCGGTCGTCTCCGACTGGACGCCGTCCGCGATCCGGCGCGCCAGCGACAGGGCCTCGTCGGCCTTGCCCTTGTCGGCCAGGTCGCGCAGATCGCGGAGGGCCCGGTTATAGGCGTCGAAATGCCCGGCGATCTGCTCGATGCGGTCCCGGAACGCGGGCGCTTCCCGGCGAGCGCCATCGATCAACTTCGCAGCCTCGGCGGCCAGGGTGTCGAGGCTGCGGGCGACGCGGCTTCCGTCCGCGGTGCCGGCTTCGGATGCGGTGCGCAGGGCGGCGTAGCCGAGCTGCGCCACGACGCGGTTCAGGCGCGCGACCTTGACGACCGCCTTCGATTCCTTGTCAAGCAAAAGTGAGTATGACGCGTCGATCGCGACAATCTTCTGCGACGTGTACCAGGCACATCCGAAGAAAATTGCGCTCATGAGAGCAATAACTGCGAAAAGCTTCGACGGAATACTTAACTTCGACATCAGTTGCATGACGGCCCCACTCGGCACGATACCCTTCGAGCCAAAGTGACCTATGTTGATTTCTGCTGCCGGCGGCAAGTAATATTATCGAACGATCAAGCCGGCGGCAGGATTGCCGAAGGACCGGTTTCGATCTTTATCAATAAAACTTCATCTCGAGCATTTATTTCGCCGCCTTGCATGGCGCGTAATTGAAGCAGAAACATTATTTTAATGCTGATTGTAGGAGTCGTAATCTGGTGGGGTCCGCTCACCGTCTCCGATCAGGGCGCGATCCAGCCGCCGGTCCAGTCGCCCTGCCCCCGCGTCCAGGCCGCCCGGCGATGGCCGCGGCGGTCGAGATAGAGGAAGTCGAGGCGCGCGGCCCGCACCCTGACGGCCGCGAAATGGGGGCGTCCGAGGGACGCCGCCGCATCCTCGTCCGGCAGCGTGTAGGCACCGCCCGCGGGCAGAGCCGTCCCGGGCGCGGGGTCGGCGCCGTAGCAGACCCGGCTCATCGCCCGGGAGCCGGCCCAGGCGGCCTCGGCGACGGCGTCGTCCGTGTGGAGCGTGGCGCGGCCCTCGATCCGGATCTGGATCTTGCTGGCCTCGTCGTAGGCGGCGAGCGCGCAGGCCGGGTTCGCCAGGATCTCGGCGGCCTTGTCGGAGCGGCGGTCGCAATGGAACCGGAGGGTGCCGGATTCGGCGTCGGCTTCGCGCAGCACCACCGTGCGCAGCCGCGGGCCGTCGGGCCCGAGGGTTGCCAGCGCCGGCAGGTGGAAGCCGCTGCGGCCCTGCGCGGCGCCCTCCGCCAGAAGCCGCCACAGTTCGGCGAAGGTCGCGTCGAGATCGTCGTAGAAATCCGGCAGGGGGGCGCGGGTCATGCGGGATCCCGCTGGCGTCGCCGGCGCTCGCGGAAGATCAGCGCGAGGTTGCGGAGGTAGATGCCGGTGGACAGGCCCTGGCCGATGATGATCACCGGCTCCCGGCGGACGAACCCGTAGACCAGGGTCATCAGCCCGCCCAGGATCGACAGGAACCAGAACGAGAGCGGCATCACGCTCCGGCCGGCGCGCTCGCTGGCGATCCATTGCAGGATGAAGCGCGAGCCGAACACCATCTGGGCGACGATACCGAACACCACCCAGAAATCGAGACGGGTGACGAACACGTCGTAGAAATAGTCCGGCAGGTCGTGGGCCAGCTGGATCAGCATCGGGCGTCCTGGTCTGCCGGCGCGGGGAGTTCGTGCGGCTGCGGGTCGGCCCGCTTGCGCCGGATCAGCCACCAGACCCCGGCGAGGTCGAGGAGCCCGACCCAGAGCCGGTCGAACAGGCCGTAATTCGAGACGCCGGTGAGCCGGGGCCGGTCGATCACGTCGTGGTGGACCACGGTAAAGCCTTCGCGCACGACCAGGGCCGGCATGAACCGGTGCAGGGCGTCGAAATAGGGCAGCCGGAGATAGACGGCGCGGCGGAACACCTTCAGGCCGCAGCCGGTGTCCCGGGTGGCGTCCTTCAGGATGCGCCCGCGCACGCCGTTGGCGATGCGCGATTGCAGCATCTTGAAGCGCCCGTCCTTGCGGCCGCGCCGCTGCCCCTGGGCGAGGCCGGCCCGTTCGCCCCCCGCCTTCAGGGCGGCGAGCAGGGCCGGGATGAAGGCCGGGTCGTTCTGGCCGTCGCCGTCCAGCGTCGCGACGACCGGCGCCCGGGCCGCCAGGACGCCGCTGCGCACCGCCGCCGACTGGCCGCCGCTGCGCGCGTGCCGCACCACCCGCATCCAGGGCCGGCCGGCGCGCGCCGCCGCCAGGCTGTCCGGCGTGCCGTCGGTGGAGCCGTCATCGACGTAGATCAGCTCGAAGCCGAGGGCCATGCAGGCCGCCTCGATCTCGGCCACCAGGGGGGCGATATTGCCGGCCTCGTTCTTCACGGGCACGACGACGCTGAGGTTCGGGGCGCCGGTCACGGGGCCACCGCGTAGGCGGTCACGAAGACCCGCCGGCCGGTGTTGAGGTTGAAGCCCTCGACCTCGGCGAGCGGCGCCGGCGCACCCCGCGCCACCGGCCAGGCGGCGTTGAAGTCGTCCCGGTCCCGGGCCTCGACGAACAGCAGCCGGCAGCCGCCCGCCTCCAGGAACTGCTTGGCCGCGGCCCCGTCCGGCGGCAGGGCGAGATCGGTGCCGGTGAGGAAGACCAGGCTCGGCTCCCGGTAGCCGAGGCTCGCGACCTGCGGGTTCGGGCAGGCCATCCGGTCGCGCAGGGCGGCGAGACGCGGCGAGACCTTCAGGGCCGGCAGGGACCGCTGCGCCACGCCCAGCACCGCCGGCCCGAGCAGGCAGGACGCGAGGATCCCGAGCACGAGGGCGCGCTCGGGCCTGCCGCCCGCGAAGGCCATCCAGGCCAGGACCGCCACCGCGCAGGCGGCGGCGAGCAGCGGCAGCGCCGCCCAGGGGAGCGTGTGGCTGTCGAGGCGCCAGCCCGCGAGGCACAGGCCGAGCGTCAGCCCGATGGGGATCGCCGGCAGCAGCAGGGCGGTCGCCCGCGCCCCGCGCAGCCGCGGGTCGAGCGCCCCGCGGGACAGGGCCAGGGCGGTGAGGATGGCGAGCCACGGCATCAGCGGCAGGACGTAATGGGGCAGCTTGGTCGGCACCGCCTCGAAGATCAGCCAGGCCGGCAGCACGGCGGCGATCAGGAAGGCGACGGCGGGCTCGCGCCGGGTGCGCCAGGCGAGCGGGAGGCTCATCGCCGCGAAGGCCGCCCCCGGCCAGAAGGTCGCGAAGAAGGCGAGCGCGTAGGCCCCGGGGGGAGCCCAGTGCCGCTCGGCGCCGCCGCCAACCTTGGCCAGCATGTCGTGACCCACCGCCTCCGCGTAGAAGGCGCCGCCGCTCTTCCAGGCGATCGCCGCGAACCACGGCGCCACCAGCAGCAGCGTGAGGGCGAGGCCGGCCGCGGGCCTCAGGGCGAGCAGCCAGCGGCCCGAGCGCGCCGCCATTGACAGGCTCAGGGCCGGCAGCACCACGAACAGTGGCACCATCGGCCCCTTGATGAGGATGCCGAGCGCCATCCCGAGCCAGAAGGCCGGGAACACGGCACGGCCCACGGTTCCCCCGGCCCGGGACGCCAGCCAGACCCGTGCGAGCGCCCCGAGGCTGGCGGTGGCGCAGGCGGCGAGCAGGGCGTCGGTCTTGGCGAGATGCGCCTCGGCGGTGAGCATCAGGCCGGCGCCGTACAGGGCGGCGGCCAGCAGGGCGAGCCGGCGCGGCAGGAACGCCAGGGCGGCCCAGTAGGCGAGCAGCACCGAGGCCGTGGCGCCGATCAGCGACGGGATCCGGTACAGGGCGATCTGCCGGCGCGCATCGGGGACGCCCAGCGCATCCCCGGCCGCCACCGCGGCGGCCTGCGCCCAGTAGATCCCGACCGGCTTCTTGTGCCGGGCCTCCCCCTGGAAGCGGATATCGACGAGGTCGCCGCTCTCCAGCATCTGCTTGGAGGCCTGGGCGAAGCGCGGCTCGTCCCGGTCCATCGGCTGGAGGGAGATCTGGCCGGGCAGGAACAGCAGCAGGCAGAGCGCCAGCAGGGCGGCCGCGGCCCGGGCATGGGTGAGGCTCAGCGCGTCGAGGCCGCGGCCGATCCGATCGACAGAAGCGAGGCGCGGGACGCCGTCGGCGGAGAGGCTCGTGCTCATGCCCGGCCGGTCAATCAGGATCGGACGGGAAGGTCAAATGCTCCGTCACCCCGCCGTCATCGCGCGCGACGACGCGGGCGCCGTCAGGATGCCGCCCGCAGCCGCGCGAAGCCGGCGTCGAGATCGGCCTGGAGGTCGGCGATGTCCTCCAGCCCGATATGGAAGCGCAGGGCCGGGCCGCCCGGGGCCCATTGGGTCGCGGTCCGGTAGCCGGCGCAGTCGAACGGGATCACCAGGCTCTCGAAGCCGCCCCAGGAGAAGCCCATCCCGAACAGCTCCAGCCCGTCCAGCATCGCGGCCACCGCCGACTCGGGCACCGGCTTGAGGATCACCCCGAACAGCCCGGAGGCGCCGGCGAAGTCGCGCTTCCAGATGGCGTGGCCGGGATCCTCCGGCAGGCCGGGATGCAGCACCCGCAGCACCTCCGGCCGCGCCTGGAACCACCGGGCCATCTCCAGCCCGGCGCGGCCGTGCTCGCGCAGGCGCAACGCCATCGTGCGCATGCCCCGGAGCGCCAGGAAGATGTCCTCGGCCCCGGCGCAGGGCGCGAAATGGTCGAAGGTGCGCCGCACCGCCGGGAAATAGGCCGCGTTGGCGGAGGTGAGGCCGATCAGCAGGTCCGAGCCGCCGCTCAGATACTTGGTGCCGGCCTCGACCGCGATATCGACTCCACGTTCGTGGGGCGGGAACAGCAGCGGCGTCGCCCAGGTGTTGTCCATGATCACGCAGGCGCCCCTTGCATGGGCGACCTCGGCGATCGCCGGCACGTCCTGCATCTCGAAGCTCTGCGAGCCGGGCGCCTCGACCAGCACCGCCTTGGTGTTGGGGCGCATCAGCTCGGCGATGCCGGCCCCCACGGTCGGGTCGTAATAGGTGACCGCGACGCCGAACCGGGCCAGGACGCCGTCGCAAAACTGCCGGGTCGGGCGGTAGGCCGAATCCGTCACCAGCAGATGGTCGCCGGCCGAGACCGCGGCCATCAGCGCGATGGTCAGCGCCGACAGCCCCGAGGGGGTCACCACGGTGCCGGCGGCGCCGGCGAGTTCCGTCCAGGCGTCGGTGAGCGAGTCCATCGTCGGCGTCGCCGAGGTGCCGTAATTGTAGCGCCCGCGCCGGTTCTTGATCGCGTCGTAGGTCGGATAGAGCACGGTCGAGCCGCGATAGATCGGCGTGTTGACGAAGCCGTGCTGCGCGCCCGGATCCCGGCCGGCATGGACGAGGCGCGTCGCCGCCCCGAATGTCTGCTTCGATTCGGGCTTGGGCGTCAGGGACATTGGGGCTCGACGATCGTGTTGCGCTGCGACGCACGAAGCCCGCGGGCCCGGGCGAGGTCAAGCCTGAGGCGCGATGGAGGGGTTTTCTTGATGGCGACGGTGGGCTGTCATACCCGCTTGGTCATTCCGGGGCGCGGCAGGCGAGCCCGGAATCCAGCACCGCAGACGGCGCAAGGTCTTGGGCTGTTAGCGTCTCTGGATCCCGGGCTCCGCTACGCGGCCCCGGGATGACGCGGGGGATGCACGGTGTCGATGGGCTTCCGCTCACGGCGTCTCGGGCGGATCGGAGACCACGGCCTCCTCGTAAGCTTGCATCCAGGCGGCGTGCTCTTCGGAACCCTCCGCATAGGGGCATTCGCTCACGGGCTTACCGTAGAGGCGGGCGTTGCGGCCCTGGATGAACGGGCTGTCGCTCGCGGTCGCCTGGACGTTCGTCAATATCGCCTCCCGAAGACTGGCACCCGGCCCGCAAATTTGGGGTGGGCTTCGTTAACGGGCCGGCGGGTAATCTGTTGCCGTCTCAAGTCGCGTTCCGGGTCGTCTGCGTGCGTATCCTGCGTTCTCTCTTCGGCGGCATCCTCGTCCTGGTCTCGACGGCGATCGTCGCCCTCGTCAGTGCCGACCGGCTCGCCCATCTGGCGCCGCCCGCGACGGTGCGGGCTGCCCAGGCCGAACCCTCGGCGACCGGGTCGCTTCCCGCCCCGGTGAAGGCTGCGCCGGCGCCCAAGCCGGTCGTGCCCAGCATCCCCAACGGCTTCGACACCGAGCGGCTCAACGCCCTGATGCGCGGCGACCCGATCCTGCCCCGGCGCTGACCGGAGCGCTTGCCGCCGCCGTGGATAGGGGCTCCAGGCGTCTCGGGGCTCCGCCCCGAACCCCGCCAAAGGGCTCGCCCTTTGGCAACCCGTTACCGGGCGGTGCGGAACACCTGCAGGTCGAGGTCCCGGACCTTCTTGCGCAGGGTGTTGCGGTTGACGCCCAGCAGCTCGGCGGCGCGGATCTGGTTGCCCCGCGTGGCGGCGAGCGCCGCGCCGATCAGCGGGCCTTCGATCTCGCGCAGGATCCGGTGATAGAGCCCGGGCGGCGGCAGCGTGTCCCGGTAGCCCGAGAAGTAATCCGACAGGTGCCGCTCCACCGCGCTCGACAGGGTCTCGGATTCGCCGGTGGCCTTGCGGGCGCTGCCATTGGCCGAGGCCGGGGCGGCGAGCGGCAGGGTGTCGAGCTCGGCCTCGATCACCGGGCCGGTGATCGTCTCCTGCGGATAGAGCGCGGCGAGCCGCCGGACCAGGTTCTCCAGCTCGCGGACGTTGCCCGGCCAGCGATAGCGCTTGAGCCGTTCCATGGCGTCGCCGTCCAGCGTCTTGCGGGTCAGGCCCTCGCGCTCGACCAGCACGAAGAAGTGGCGGATCAGGTCCGGCACGTCCTCGGACCGCTCGCGCAGGGCCGGCAGCCGCAGCGGCACCACGTTCAGCCGGAAGAACAGATCTTCGCGGAAGATGCCCTGCTGGATCGAGATCCGCAGGTCCTTGTTGGTCGCCGCGATGATCCGCACGTTGGTCTTGATCGGCACGCGGCCGCCGACCGTGGTGTACTCGCCCTGCTGGAGCACGCGCAGCAGCCGGGTCTGGGCCTCCATCGGCATGTCGCCGATCTCGTCGAGGAACAGCGTGCCGCCCTCGGCCTGCTCGAACCGGCCGGCCGAGCGCTGGAGCGCGCCGGTGAAGGCGCCCTTCTCGTGGCCGAACAGCTCGGACTCGATCAGGTCGCGCGGGATCGCGGCCATGTTGACCGGCACGAACGGGCCGGTGCGGCGACGGCCGTAATCGTGCAGCGCCCGGGCGACCAGCTCCTTGCCGGTGCCGGACTCGCCGGTGATCATCACGGTGAGGTCGGTGGGCATCAGCCGGGCGAGCGCCCGGTAGATCTCCTGCATGGCCGGCGAGCGCCCGACCAGCGGGATGTCCTCGTTCTCCGGCGGCGCGCCGGTCGGCGCGGTGCCACGCGGGCGGGACAGCGCGCGGCCGACGATGGCGATCAGCTCCTTCAGGTCGAAGGGCTTGGGCAGGTACTCGTAGGCGCCCCGCTCGGAGGCGCGGATCGCGGTCATGAAGGTGTTCTGCGCGCTCATGACGATGATCGGCAGCTCCGGCCGCACGCGCTTGATGCGCGGCAGCAGGTCGAACACGTTCTCGTCGGGCATCACCACGTCGGTGATGACCAGGTCGCCCTCGCCCTGCGCGACCCAGCGCCAGAGGGTGGCGCAATTGCCCGTCGAGCGGACTTCGTAGCCCGCCCGGGACAGTGCCTGGTTCAGCACCGTGCGGATGGCGGCGTCGTCGTCGGCGACGATGATGTGGCCGTTCGGCATGATTCTCTTACTCAGACCTCCGGCCGGGCGGCCGAAACACAAGGCGACATCACGGATCGACCGCCGATTCGCGCCCGTCGCGGGCGCTGGACATCGGCAGGAGGATGCGGAACGTCGTACGGCGGGGGGCGGGATCGCACTCGACGATGCCTCCGTGGTCGCCGACGATCTTGGCGACCAATGCAAGTCCGAGGCCGGATCCCTGCGCCTTGGTGGTCACGAACGGGTCGAACAGGTCGGGCAGCAGGTCGGCGGAGATGCCCGGCCCGTTGTCGCGGATCGCGACCTCGATCGGCAGGCTGACCCGCTCGCGCGAGCCCGGAACCTGCAGGCGCAGGCCGGTGCGGAAGGCGGTGGACAGGGTGATCTCGCCCTCGACCGCATCCGGGCCGATCGCCTCGGCGGCGTTCTTCACGAGGTTCAGGATCACCTGGATCAACTGGTCGCGGCTGCCGAGCACCGGCGGCAGCGACGGATCGTAGGTCTCGACGAACCGGATATGGCGCGCGAACCCCGACTGCGCCGAGCGCTTCACCTGGTCGAGCACCCCGTGGACGTTGACGGCGCCGCGATCGGCCGGGCGCTCGTCGCCGAACAGCTCCATCCGCTCGACGATCCGCACGATCCGGTCGGATTCGTCGCAGATCAGCCGGGTGAGCATCCGGTCCTCCTCGGCGCCGGTGCTCTCGAGGAGCTGCGCGGCGCCGCGGATGCCGGCGAGCGGATTCTTGATCTCGTGGGCCAGCATCGCGCCGAGCGCCACCATCGAGCGCGCGGCGCCGCGATGGGTGAGCTGGCGGTTCATCTTGTCCGCGATGGTGCGCTCCTGGAGCATCATCACAACGGCGTCGTCGTCGTCGGCCAGGGGCGTGGCGAAGACGTCGACGCTGCGCTCCAGCCCGAGGCGGGGCTGGGTCAGCTCGACCCGGTACTCGCTGACGCTGGCCCGCCGCCGCCGGACCTCGGCCACGAGCGCGATGATCGGCGAGGCGAACGGGATGATGTCGCGCAGGCGGCGGCGCTGCATCAGGCGCGCGGAATAGTCGAAGAACGCCTCCGCGGCGTGGTTGCAATGGAGGATCCGCTCGTCGCCGCCGATGGTCAGGACCGGCAGCGGCAGGGCGTTGAGCACGGCCTCTCCGGCCGGGTCGCGCCGGCCGCCCGACGCCTCGGGACGGGGATCCTGCGGAAAGCCGTCGTCGCTCACGCGGCCTCCCGGACCAGATCGGCCTGCCCGAAGGCGCGGGCCAACAGCGTCAGCGCCACCTCCGGATCGGTGGTGGTGAGGAGCGCGGTGCGCTCGGCCGGCTCCAGCGCGCCGCCGGTCTCGGCATAGGCGGCCAGATGCTTGCGGGCGTGGCGCACGCCCATGTGGCGGCCGTAGAGCGCGAGCAGCCCGGCATAGTGCGCGGCCGCCATGGCGGCCTGCTCGGCCCGCGACGGCGGCTGCGCGGGACGGCCGGCGAGCGCCGCGGCCACCTGCCCGACCAGCCAGGGCCGGCCGGTGGCGGCGCGCCCGATCATCACCCCGGCGGCGCCGGAGGCGGCCAGGCACGCCCGGGCGCTGGCGAGATCGACGACGTCGCCGTTGGCGATCACCGGGATCGACACCGCCTCGACCACGGGGCGGATCGCGGCCCAATCGGCCACGCCCTTGTAGAATTGCTGCCGGGTCCGCCCGTGGACGGTGACGGCGTTGAGCCCGAGCCGCTCGGCCCGGGTGGCGAGATCGACGGCGTTGCGGGTGGCGTCGTCCCAGCCGAGCCGCATCTTGACGGTGACCGGCACCGACACCGCCCCGCGCACGGCCGCGAGCAGTTGCTCGGCATGGTCGAGGTCGCGCATCAGGGCCGAGCCCGAGGCGATCCCGGTGACGATCTTGGCCGGGCAGCCCATGTTGACGTCGATCACGTCGGCGCCGCCGGCCTCGGCGAGCCGCGCGGCCTCGGCCATCGGCTCGGCCTCGCAGCCGGCGAGCTGGACCACGTGCAAGTCGACCCCGGAACCCTCCGCCCGCAGGGTCGCCTCGCCGGCGCCGCGGGTGAATTCGCGCGCCGCCACCATCTCGGACACAACCGCGTCGGCGCCGCAGCGCCGGGCGATCCGGCGCATGTGCAGGTCCGTGACGCCGGACAGGGGCGCGAGCAGGCAGAGCGGGGCGGGAGAATCGCCCCCGCCGGCCGGTCGTCCATCGCGCAGCGCGCTTAAATAATGATCAGTCGCCATTCTGCACAACAATGAGGCAAGTGCGGTCCGCTGGCAAGCGGGGGCCGCGCGTTGATTTCGCGCCCTCCCCCGCTTAAACGACGCTCATCCTCACCGGCAGAGGTCCGGCAGCACGGCTGGCCCGCGCGCCCGCTGCCGTCCGCTTCCCGGTTTCGACGAGTTCGCCGCCCATGCCCGCCACCGGCACGCCTGCCACCGGACCCGTGGATACGGGGTCCGGCGTCGCCGCCGTGGTGGTCGCGGCCGGCCGCGGCATCCGCATCGGCGGGGGCACCCCCAAGCAGTATCGCCGGGTCGGCGGCCAGGCGGTCCTGACCCGCACGCTCGCGGCGCTGGCCGCCCAGGACGCGATCGACCGGATCCAGCCGGTGATCGCCGCCGACGCGGCCGCGTTCTTTCTCAGCTGCCTGGACGAGCTCGCGCCTGAGTTTCGCGAAAAGATCGGCGCGCCGGTCGAGGGCGGGGCGACGCGCCAGCTCTCGGTGCGCGCCGGCCTCGAGGCCCTGGCATCCGGCGACGCGCCGGAGATCGTGCTCGTGCACGATGCCGCCCGCCCCTATGTCGACGCCGCCCTGATCGCCCGGGCGATCGCGGCCGGGCGCGACCATGGCGCCGCGGTGCCGGGCGTGCCGGTCACCGACACGGTCAAGCGCGTCGCCGAGATCGCCCCCGGCATCGGCCGGGTGCACGAGACCCCGCCCCGGGAGCATCTGCGCGCGGTCCAGACCCCCCAGGCCTTCGCCTTCGCGCCACTGCTCGGCGCCCATCGCGACGCGGCCGCGCAAGGCCTCGACGGCTTCACCGATGACGGGGCGCTCGCCGAATGGGCGGGCTTGCCCGTGGTGGTGTTCGTCGGCGACATCGCCAACCGCAAGATCACCCAGCCCGCCGACCTGATCGAGGCGGACCGGGCCTTCGCGTCCGACCCATCCGAAATGCCAGCGCCCGGAGCCCGCGCCATGACCGCCTACGTCACCCGCCTCGGCACCGGCTTCGACGTCCACGCCTTCACCACCGGCGACCATGTCTGGCTCGGCGGCATCAAGATCCCGGCCGATCGCGGCGTGCTCGCCCATTCCGACGGCGACGTGGCGCTGCACGCCCTCACCGACGCGCTGCTCGGCGCCATCGCGGACGGCGATATCGGCACCCACTTCCCGCCCTCCGACGAGCGCTGGCGCGGCGCCTCCTCCGACCAGTTCCTGGCCCATGCCTGCGGGCTGGTCCGGGCCCGGGGCGGCCGGATCGACCATCTCGACATCACCGTGCTCGCCGAGGCGCCGCGGATCGGCCAGCACCGGGAGGCTATCCGGGCGCGCATCGCCGAGATCGCCGGCGTGCCGCTGACCGCCGTGTCGATCAAGGCGACGACCACGGAAAAGCTCGGCTTCGTCGGCCGCGCCGAAGGCCTCGCCGCCCAGGCCGCCGCCACGATCCGCCTCCCTGAAGAGGCCGGCCCCGCCCTCGACGCGGAGGCCGAGACCGCGATGCGGCAGGGGTGAGGGGCCCCTGCGCCTTCTTCCCGTTCTCGGGAGGGGGGGCGACGATCGCCGACCCAGCCGCGACGGCGTGATCAGAAAAGGCGATCGGTCAGCCAGCTGCGCGGGCTGACGCACGACATCGGGTCTATCCCACCCCTGCCCTCATCCTGAGATGCGAGCGCAGCGAGCCTCGAAGGCCCTCTCCAGGGAGCGCGCGGCCGGCTGGAGGCCTCCTTCGAGGCCTCCGCTTCGCGACGGCACCTCAGATGAGGGGATTGGTTGGATGGGCGCCCATCATGGCCTGGGCACCCCTGTCGGAGGCCACGAACGCACCGGTCGATGACGGCCGCCCCCATCCAAAAACGGATCACGCCGTCCGCAGCAGCAGCGCGATCGCCGCGATGGCGAGCACGGCCAGCGTCAGCAGGATGCCGCCGCCCCGGCAGGCGAATTGGCGGGGGGAGTTGGGCGCGGCGAACATGCCGATCGGGTGGAGGATGCGGCCGACCAGCAGGGCGATCAGCAGCCCCTGGACCAGGCCGTGGCTGCCGCCGCCGGCTTCCAGGAGGCCGACCAGGATCAGCGCCAGCGGCACGTATTCGGAAAAGTTGGCGTGCGAGCGGACCCGCTTGAGCATGGATTCGTCGCCGCCGTCGCCGAACAGGACGTTGCCAGAGACGCGAGAACCCATCACCCAGCCGGATAGGCCGAGATACACGAGGGCGAGCAGCGCGGCGTAGACGGCCGTGGTCGCGGGGAAGATCATCGGGTCGGGGTCTCCGGTGGGGGCCGCCGGTCCTTGAGCCGGGGCCGGGCTTGGGTCACAACACGAGATAGGGCGCTCCGGCCCAGGGCGAGCCTCGCGCATGATCGACGACACGGAGCTTCTCGACCGCGCCGCGGCGCTGGTCGCCGCCTATGCCGAGGCCGGACGCACGATCGTCACGGCCGAATCCTGCACCGGCGGGCTGGTGGCGGGGCTGCTCACCGCTGTGCCGGGCTCCTCGGCGGTGGTGGAGCGCGGCTACGTCACCTACTCGAACGAGGCCAAGGCGGAGGCGATCGGGGTGCCGATGGACCTGATCCGCCGGCACGGCGCCGTCAGCGAGGAGGTCGGCCGGGCGATGGCCTGCGGGGCGCTGGCCGCCTCGCGCGCCACGGTCGCGGTGGCGATCACCGGCATCGCCGGCCCCGGCGGCGGCAGCGCCGAGAAGCCGGTCGGGCTGGTCCATTTCGGGCTCGCCCTGCGCGAAGGCGGGCGCCGCCACCTGGAACGACGCTACGGCGACCTCGGCCGCGGCGCGATCCGCCGCGCGGCGGTCGCGGACGCGCTCGGCCTGCTCGAAGGGGCGCTCGTCGACTGATCCGGTGCGGAGGGCTCGATGGACGGCCTGAAGACCCAGCTCTGCATCGTCGGCGGCGGCCCGGCCGGGATGATGGCCGGCCTGCTCTTCGCCCGGGCCGGGATCGCCGTCACGGTGCTGGAGAAGCACGCCGATTTCCTGCGCGACTTCCGCGGCGACACGATCCACCCCTCCACCCTCGACCTGATGGACGAGCTGGGCCTCGCCGAGCGCTTCCGCGCCCTGCCCCAGCGGCGGGTCGAGACCTTCTCAGGCGTCGTGAATGGCCGAAGCTACCGGGTCGCGGATTTCAGCCGGCTGCCGACCCGCAACCGCTTCCTGTCCTTCATGCCGCAATGGGATTTTTTGGACTTTTTGGCCGGTGAAGCGTCCGGCTATCCGGGGTTTCGATTGATCCGCAGGACCGAGGCCCACGACCTCATCGAAGACGAGGGCCGGGTCGTGGGCGTGCGGGCCGAGGGGCCGGACGGGCCGGTGGAGATCCGGGCCGACCTCGTGCTCTGCGCCGACGGCCGCCATTCGCGGATGCGCGCGCGCGCCGGCTTCGTGCCCCGGGCCTTTGGGGCGCCGATCGACGTGCTGTGGTTCCGCCTGCCGCGCCGGGACGGCGACCCGGAGGCGGCGGCCGGGCAGTTCGGGCCGGGGCGCATCCTGATCACGCTGGACCGGGGCGACGCCTGGCAATGCGCCTACGTGGTCCCGAAGGGCGGCGACGCGGCGCTCCGCGCCAAGGGACTGCCGGCCTTCCGGGCGACGGTGGCCGAGATCGCGCCGTTCCTGGCCAACCGCACCGAATCCATCGCCGATTGGGATGCGGTGAAGCTCCTCACCGTGACCGTCGATCGGCTGGCGCGCTGGCACCGTCCCGGCCTGCTCTGCATCGGCGATGCCGCCCACGCCATGTCGCCGGTGGGCGGGGTCGGCATCAACCTGGCGATCCAGGACGCGGTGGCGGCGGCCAACATCCTGGCCGAGCCCCTGCGGGCGGGGCACGTGACCGAGGCCGACCTCGCCCGCGTCCAGGCCCGGCGGATGTTCCCGGTCCGGGCGACCCAGATGCTGCAGCGGGTGATCCAGGCCCGGGTGATCGCCACCGCGCTCAAGGCCGACGCCCCGTTCCGGGCGCCCCTGGCCCTGCGCATCCTCGACCGGCTGCCGTTCCTTCAGGCCCTGCCCGCCCGGATGATCGGGATGGGCGTGCGGCCGGAGCATGTCGCCGCTCCGGCCCGGGCCTGATCGCGCACCCCGCGGCGCGGCGCTACAGCAGGCGCCAGTCGGCCAGGCGGCCGTTCACGAAGACCAGCTCCAGCTTGTTGCCGGCGCCCCGGGCCTTGGCGGACGAGGCCGCGGAAGCGGCGGCGATGCTCTCGACACCGTCGACCGCGCCGCCGGCATGGTAGAGGGCTTCGCCCGCCGACGACCCGAGCGGGGTCAGGGACGCGATGGCGCCCAGCGTTTCGCCGACCCCGCCCTTGACCGCCTCGGGCCGGATATAGGTCATGACGCTGCGGTCCCCCGACGGGGAGGCGACGTTGTCCCGGCTCGCCGGAGGGCCGTACAGCGCCAGCACCTGATCGACCGTGGTGCGCCTGACCTTGAGATGGGCATGGATGAAGGACGGGCTGAAGCGGTCCTCGGCCAGGGCGACCGGCGCGGCGCTGGCACCGGCCGCCGCCGGGGCCGCCCCCGAAGCCGTGCCGGTGCTGTTGCAGGCCGTCAGCGTGATCAGGGCAGCCGTCGTCAGAGGAATGGCGAGCACCGCCTTCCTGTACGTCATGATCAATTCCCGAAAGTGTCAGTAAAACCACGGAATCAATTGGATCCCGATGCGTTTTGCTGGCACGCTCCCCGGAAGCTGTAAAGCTGAGTGTCGCGACGGCGCTGTCCTGCGTATGACTTGCAGGCGGCCGTGGTTTTATCGGGCGATATAGTGAGATTGAAGGCAGTGCATGGGCAGATGCTGTCGTTCCGCGCCTGCGCCGCAAGCTGTGCAATATTGGCGCAACGCCGGCGGTGAGGCCGCAACGCTGTCAACTCGGTCACCCGACCTAGGCGATCGGAGGCTCATCTCGGGCGAGGCGACCGGATCCCTTCGGGGCCGGGCCCATCCTTGCGCGCAGCGGAGCAAACCGGGGAAGCGCCACGGTCCGGGATCGCACGCGGCCCTGAGTCAGCTCGCTGCGCGCGCGATGACGGACGCGCTCGACCGAAAGCCCCCTCAGGCGGTGCCGTACATCCGGTCCGCCCGTCCCTCGAAGGCGTCGGTGAACTTGCGGAAGGCGCGGTCGAACATCGTGCCCATCAGGAGGCCCAGCGTCCGGCTCTTGAACTCGTAGGTGATGAAGAAGTCGACGGTGCAGCCGCCATCCGGCGCCTCCTTGAACAGCCATCGGTTCTCCAGATGGCGGAACGGGCCGTCGATATACTCGGCCACGATCTTGCGGTTGTCCGGATCCAGGCTGACCCGCGTGGTGAAGCGCTCGCGGATCGCCTTGTAGCCGACGCCCATCTCGGCGATCAGCACCTGCCCGCCCTCCGGCATGTCCTGGCGGCGGATCACCCGCAGGGATTCGCACAGCGGCAGGAACTCGGGATAGCGCTCCACATCGGCCACGAGATCGTACATCTGCTGCGGCGAATGCCGCACCGCACGGGTAACCCGGAAAGACGGCATCGGTGTCGGGACTTTCTCAGGCCGAGAGCGCGGGCGACAGCTTGGCGAGGCGGGCCGCCTGCAGCCGCGCGAAATCCTCGCCGGCATGGTGCGACGAGCGGGTCAGGGGCGTGGCCGAGACCAGCAGGAAGCCCTTGGCGTAGGCGGTGGTCTCGTAGGTCTTGAACTCGTCGGGCGGAATGAAGCGCACGACCTCGTGGTGCTTCTTCGACGGCTGCAGGTACTGGCCGATGGTCAGGAAGTCGACATCGGCCGAGCGCAGGTCGTCCATGAGCTGGAGCACCTCGTTCCGCTCCTCGCCGAGCCCGACCATGATGCCGGACTTGGTGAAGATCGACGGGTCGAGCTCCTTCACCCGCTGCAGCAGGCGCACCGAGTGGAAGTAGCGGGCGCCGGGCCGCACCGTCAGGTACTTGGCCGGCACCGTCTCGAGGTTGTGGTTGAACACGTCGGGCTTGGCCGCGACCACGACTTCGAGGGCCCCGTCCTTGCGCAGGAAGTCGGGGGTCAGGATCTCCACCGTGGTGCCGGGGCTCGCGTTGCGGATCGCCGCGATGGTCCGGGCGAAATGCTGCGCGCCGCCATCCTTCAGGTCGTCCCGGTCCACCGAGGTGATCACGACGTGGTGCAGGCCGAGCTTGGCCACCGAGTCGCCGATCTTCTCCGGCTCGTGCTGATCGAGGGCGTCGGGCAGGCCGGTGCGGACGTTGCAGAAGGCGCAGGCCCGCGTGCAGGTATCGCCCATGATCATGAAGGTGGCGTGCCGCTTCTCCCAGCACTCGCCGATATTGGGGCAGCCGGCTTCCTCGCAGACCGTGACGAGGCCGTGCTCGCGGACGATCTTCTGGGTCTCGGTCCAGGCCTTGGAGCCCGGTGCCTTGACCCGGATCCAGTCCGGCTTCTTGGCCTGGACGGGCTGGTCCGGCCGGTGCGCCTTCTCGGGATGGCGCAGGCGCGCCGAGCGCGGATCGTTCTTCAGGATATCGAGGACGACGGCCATGGGTCGGGGGCTGCCACACCGCGGGGAGGCGCCCGGAGGCGCGGTCGGTCAGGAAAGACTGACTTAAGGCGCCCGGCCCCGCACCGCAAACCGCCGCGACGCCGGGACGCCATGCGGCGGTTGAGGATGCGGCGTTTCCGTCAGATCCCGAGCGCCCGCACCAGCAGCCCCGCCAGCACGGCCCCGATCACCGGGCCGCCCACCGGGATCAGCGCGTAGCCCCAGTCGGACGAGCCCTTGCCAGCGATCGGCAGGACCGCGTGGGCGATGCGCGGCCCGAGGTCGCGGGCGGGGTTGATCGCGTAGCCGGTGGTGCCGCCGAGCGAGAGGCCGATGCCCCAGACCAGCATGCCGACCATGTAGGGCGCGACCCCGCGCGGGATCGCCCCGGTGGCGCCGAGCGTGTTGGTCACCAGCGCCGAGATGGTCAGGATCAGGAAGAAGGTGGCGATGATCTCCGAGGTCCAGTTGGCCTTGGCGTCGCGGATCGCCGGCCCGGTGCAGAAGCAGGCAAGCTTGAGATCCGGCTCGGGCGTCGCCGCCCAGTGCGGCAGGTAGTGCAGCCAGACGATCGCCGCGCCCGCGAAGGCGCCGAGCATCTGGGCCGGGATGTAGACCCAGAGCTTCGAGAAATCCCCGGAGGTGACGGCGCCTGCCACGGTCACAGCGGGGTTGAGATGCGCGTCCGGGCTGCCGGTGGCGGTGGCGACGAAGATCCCGGCGAGAACCCCGAAGGCCCAGCCGGCCGTGATGGCGATCCAGCCGGCGCCCTCACCCTTGGACTGCTTGAGCAGGGCGCCGGCGACGACGCCGTCTCCCAGCACGATCAGCGTCATCGTGCCGAGGAATTCACCCAGGAATGGCGACGTCATGGTCTATCTCCCCCGTTTGCTGTTTATTGTAAGGCTTTACAGCTTGTTCGAGCGTCTAAGTCTTTGAGATGGTTGTCGATCTCTGTCGGCCTTCCGATCTCTTCCCGCATCCTGAGGTGCCGGAGCGGAGGCCTCGAAGGAGCCATCCTTCGAGGCTGCTGCGCAGCGCCGCAGGATGAGGTCGCGGGTGGGCGTGATCCGGCCCGAAGGCGCCCCCTCAATCCTCGTCGAGCTTCCAGTCGAAGGAGCGCTGCACCGCCCGGCCCCAGGCGGCGGCGATCTTCTCGCGCTGGCCGGCATCCATCTTCGGGGTCCAGCGCTTGTCGACGCCCCAGTTGCGCTTGAGGTCGTCGAGGCCCTTCCAGTAGCCGACCGCGAGGCCCGCCGCGTAGGCGGCGCCGAGCGCCGTGGTCTCGGAGACCTTCGGGCGCACCACCGGCACGTCGAGCATGTCGGCCTGGAACTGCATCAGCGTGTTGTTGGCGACCATGCCGCCGTCGGCGCGCAGCTCCTTGACGGGAATCCCGGAATCCTTGGCCATCGCGTCCAGCACCTCGTGGGTCTGGAAGGCGGTCGCCTCCAGCACCGAGCGGGCGATGTGGCCGCGGTTGACGTAGCGGGTGAGGCCGATGATCAGCCCGCGGGCGCCCTCGTTCCAGTGCGGCGCGTAGAGGCCCGAGAAGGCCGGCACGAAGTAGACGCCGCCATTGTCCTCGACCGTGGTGGCCAGCGTCTCGACCTCGGCCGAATCCTTGATCATGTGGAGGTTGTCGCGCAGCCACTGCACCAGGGCGCCGGTGATGGCGATCGAGCCCTCCAGGGCGTAGGCCGGCTTCTCGCCGTCGAGCCGGTAGGCCAGGGTCGTGACCAGGCCGGCCTTGGACGGGACCGGCTCGGTGCCGGTGTTCATCAGCGCGAAGCAGCCGGTGCCGTAGGTGTTCTTGGCCTCGCCCGGACTGAAGCAGGTCTGGCCGAACAGGGCCGCCTGCTGGTCGCCCAGGATGCCGGCGATCGGCACGCCCGCGAACGGCGCCTTGGTCTCGCCGTAGACCTCGCTCGACGAGACGATTTTTGGCAGCATCGCCTTCGGGATGCCGAAGGTCGCCAGCATGCCGTCGTCCCATTCCAGGGACTTCAGCGACATCAGCTGGGTGCGGCTGGCATTGGTCACGTCGGTGACGTGCAGCCCGCCCTCGGTGCCGCCGGTGAGGTTCCAGACCAGCCAGGTGTCGATGTTGCCGAACAGCACGTCGCCGGCCTCAGCCCGCTCCCGGGCGCCCTCGACATGGTCGAGCAGCCAGCGCAGCTTCAGCCCGGAAAAATAGCTCGCCAGCGGCAGGCCGGTGAGGTCGCGGAACCGATCGCGGCCGCCGTCGCGGGCGAACTCGGCCACCAGCCGGTCGTTGCGGGTATCCTGCCAGACCAGGGCGTTGTGGAGCGGCTTGCCGGTGCGCCGGTCCCAGATCAGCGTGGTCTCGCGCTGGTTGGTGATGCCGACCGCCGCGAGGTCGGTGGGCTGGAGGCCGGCCTTGTCCAGGGCCTCGCGCATCACGGCCTGGGTCTTGGTCCAGATCTCGGCGGCGTCGTGCTCGACATGGCCGGGGGCCGGATAGATCTGCGCGTGCTCGGCCTGGGCCAGCGCGATGACGCTGCCCTCGCGATCGAACACCATGAAGCGGCTGCTCGTGGTGCCCTGGTCGATGGCCCCGACGTAACGGCTCATCGTTCCCTCCCTGGTTAGGCCCGACCGGTCTCGCGCCGGCTCGGGTTTGACACAATCATGCAGCCTCGGCCCTGCGGTCGAGGTAGGCGGACAGGCGCGCGGCGCTCTCGGGGCTGGTGCGCAGGCCGAGCTTCGAGCGGCGCCAGAGGATGTCCTCGGCGGTGACCGCCCATTCCGCGACGCGTAGGTAATCGACCTCGGCCGCGGTCAGGCCGCCGTCGAACGCCTCGCCGAGATCGGCCATGGATTGCGCGGTCCCGACGATCTCGCGGGCCTTGGTCCCGTAGGCCCGGGCGAGGCGCCGCGCGGTCTCGGCGGGCAGGAACGGCTTCTCCGCCTGGAGCTTGGCCAGGAACTGGTCGAAATCCGCATCCGGCATGGCGCCGCCGGGCAGGACCGCCTCGCCGGTCCAGGCCGGCTTGAGGCCGGGGAAGAACGGCTTGAGCTTCTCGATCGCGTGCTCAGCCAGGCGCCGATAGGTGGTGATCTTGCCGCCGAACACCGACAGCACCGCCGCCCTGCCGCCCTGGTCCTCCACGTCGAGGACGTAGTCGCGGGTCACCGCCGAGGCGTTCTCGGCCGCGTCGTCGTAGAGCGGGCGCACGCCCGAATAGCTCCAGACCACGTCGGCCGGGGTGATGCGGGTGTCGAACGAGCGGTTGATGCAGCCGCAGAGGTAATCGGTCTCCTCCGGGGAGATCGAGACCGGGCCGGGCTCGCCGTCATAGGGCACGTCGGTGGTGCCGATCAGCGTGAAGTCGCGCTCGTAGGGGATCGCGAAGATGATCCGCTTGTCGGGCTGCTGCAGGATATAGGCCTGGTCGCCCGGGAACAGGCGCTTGACCACGATGTGGCTGCCCTTGATCAGGCGGACCGCCGCGCGGCTGTTGATGCCGAGCGTGCCGCCCAGCGTCGCGCTGACCCAGGGGCCGGCGGCGTTGACCACGGCCTTGGCCCGGATCGTCCGCTCGGTCCCGGTGCGCTCGTCGCGCAAGGTCGCGACCCAGCCCTCACCCTCGCGCCGTGCCGAGACGACGCCGGTTCGGGTGAGGACCGTGGCGCCACGCTCGCGGGCGTCCATGGCGTTGAGCACGACCAGGCGGCTGTCCTCGACCCAGCAGTCGGAATAGACGAAGCCCTTGGTCAGCCGCTTCTGCAGCGGCGCGCCGTAGGGCGAAGTGCGCAGGTCCACGGACTTCGAGCCCGGCAGGGTCCGCAGCCGCGCGAGGTGGTCGTACAGGAACAGGCCGAGCCGCAGCATCCAGGCCGGGCGCAGGCCCTCGTCGTGAGGGAGCACGAAGCGCAGGGGCCAGATCACATGGGGGGCCTGACGCAGCAGCCGCTCGCGCTCGGCCAGGGCCTCGCGGACCAGACGGAACTCGTAATATTCGAGGTAGCGCAGCCCGCCGTGGATCAGCTTCGTCGAGGACGAGGAGGTGAAGCCGGCCAGGTCCCCGCGCTCGGCCAGCAGGACCGACAGGCCGCGGCCCGCCGCATCGCGCGCGATTCCGGTGCCATTGATGCCGCCGCCGATGACCAGGAGATCGTAGGCGTCGGACGGCGCGTGCTGGCGCGTTGCAGCCGGCATTGTTCCTCCTCTCCCGCCCTGAATGGCAGGTTCAGGACATATTGAGCCGCCTGCCGATTTTCGCAAGCGAAAAACGCATGTTCGTTACGGTTCGTCGTCGGCCACCGCCAGGGTGACCCCCTGGCGCTCGATCATCGCGACGATCTCGGGCGGCGGCATCCGGTCGGTGAAGAAGGTATCCACCTGATCCAGCCGCCCGACCTGCACCATCGGGCGCCGGGTGAACTTGGTGTGGTCGGCGACCAGGAAGGTCTTGCGGGCATGGGCCAGGATGGTCTGCGTCGCCCGCACCTCCTCGTAATCGTAGTCGAGCAGCGCGCCGTCGGCATCGATGCCGCTGATGCCGATCACCGCCACGTCCACCCGGAACTGGCTGAGCGTGTCGCAGGTGAGCTGGCCGAGCACCGCGCCGTCGCGGTTGCGCACCGTGCCGCCGGCCACGACGATGTGAAATTCCGTGGCCTCGGCCAGGGAGAGCGCGACGTTGAGGTTGTTGGTGATGACGCTGAGGTCGTCGTGCCGGGTCAATTCCCGGGCGACCGCCTCGGGGGTCGTGCCGATATTGACGAAGACCGAGCAATGCGACGGGATCCGGCTGGCCGCCAACCGGCCGATCCGGGTCTTCTCCGGCAGGAGCGTCACCCGCCGGTCGGCATAGTCGATGTTCTCGACGCTCGACGGCAACCCGCCGCCGCCCCGGTAACGCTCGAGCCGGCCCTCGGCGCTCAGCTCGTTCAGGTCGCGTCGGATCGTCTGGACGGTGACACCGAACTGCGCGGCCAGGGCCTCGATCGTGACGAAGCCCCGCTGGCGCACGGCCGCCACGATGGCGCTGCGCCGCGCCTCGACCCCGGTGGCCTCGACCCTGTCCTCGGATCTCCGGTCGAGCGGTCGTGACATCGAGACTCCTGGCGTTCCCCGGCCCGTCCGGCTCGGGAATGTTCGTTTGCGAACATTCTGTGGGGTGAGCGGCTTTCGCACGAGAGTGAACCCGCCGGGGCGGCCGGGCAACCGGGTTGGGCACGCGGCGGATCGGATGCGCACAGGTGACGGGGGTGGGCGAAGGCCCGCTCCATTGGGGTGACCGAACTCGCACGCTGCCGGTCGCGGTGCGGGTCGTCTGTCCCGCAGGGGCGCGGACATGCATCGATCGGCTGACGCAAGGCGGAACGCGCGCTCCTCCCCCCTTGCGGGGAGGGAGTTGGAGGTTGGGGGCGGAAGTGGCGCAGCGGTGCCGCCTGCGGCCACCCCTGGCCCCTCTCCCGTGCGGGCGAGCGGCTTCAGATCGAGAGAGGGGAGCGACGGTGCGGAACAGGGCTTCGCCCGTCATGCCGGCCACGCCTTGTCCTGAACCCGGGTTCCCCTCTCCCGACCCGGCCTGACGGCCGGCCCACCCTCCCCCGCAGAGGGGGGAGGGAGGCGCGCCTGGGGTTGGCCTTGGTTCGCGTCCGGCAGCGATGTGTGAACATCGTAGCCCGCAAGGGGAGAAGAAAAGCGCGGCGCCGCAAGCGCTTGATGCCGAAACGATGGGGTGGATCCGCTGGCCCGCGCGGGAGGGGTGCGTCGCGACCTGCAGAGCCGGCCGTGCGACCGCCGTAGGCCGCGACCGGACAACCCAACAAAAAAGCCTGCCGCGGCTGCGGCAGGCCTGATCGAGCCGGTGACGCCGCTTGGCGGCGCGCCCGGGCTGCTCACATCTGGTGGTGACGCGACCGGCGATGATGCTTCATCATCCGCTTGTGCTTCATGCGCTTGCGCATGACCGGACGCTGGGCCGGGGCGGCGCCCTGCTCCATCGCGGCAGCTTCGCCGGCGCGCTCCAGGCCGCCACGGGGACCACCGGCCTGTGCGCCGGAATTGTTGTAGGGCGCGTTGCCCTGGGCGTAGGCGGAGCCCGCGAGCAGCGTCAGCGACGCGGCGGCCAACAGAAGTTTCCTCATGATCAATCCCTGGCGTAGACAGTCGCAGGCGAGGCGTCGCCCGTCGTCTGGGCTTTGCCGCTGCGTCGGAAAATAAGCGGCTGAGGGGAGACATGGTTCCCTGGCGCCGCGATCCGGTGTTGGATGCCGGGATCGGGTCATTGCCTGCCGGGGGGCGGGGGCCTATTGCGCGGCCTGTCCCGGCGGGGCCGCGATGCGTACGGGAGGGGGCGGCTTTGGCCAGCAGCGGTTCGGCCTATCTGCTCCTCGACATCGCCGGCACGCCCTGCGCCCTGCCGCGCGCGGCCGTCTCCGAGATCCTGCCGCTGCCGGACCTGCACAAGCCCCCGGCGACCGGCGGCTGGCTCGCCGGCTTCCTCAATCTCGGCGGCGCGCCGATCCCGGTGATCGATCTGGCCCCGCTCCTCGGCCTGCGCCCGGCCGCCACCCGGCCCGGCCTCTACGCGCATCTGGTGCTCACCCGGGACGATGCGGTCGCCTATCTGGTCGACCGCGCCGCCGATCTGGTGATCGTGCCCGAGGACGCGATCCGGCCCGCCGAGGAGGCCGGGACGCTCAACGGCTGCGTGGCGGCCGAGCTCGTGATCGGCGACCGGCTCGTCCACGCCCTCTCCCCCGAGAGCCTGCTGACCGCGCAGGAGCGGGAACGGGTCGCGGCGCTGACCCGGGCGGCGGCCGAGCGCCTGGCCGCCCTGCCCCCGTCCGCGTGATCGGCGATGCCGCGCTTCGTTCCTTCCCGCCCCGATCCGGGTGGCGACCCGGCCTATGCCGCGCTGAAGGCGCGGATCATCGCGCGCACCGGCCATCATTATTACATCGACAAGGACGAGCTCCTGACCGAGCGCCTGCACCGGCGCTTCCGGGCCACCGCGATCGCCGATTGCGCCGCCTACAGCGCCCTGCTGGCCGACCGGTCCCGGGGCGAGGCGGAATGGGCCAATCTCGAGGCCGAGATCACGGTCGGCGAGACCTTCTTCTTCCGCTACGCCGAGCAGTTCCAGGCCCTGCGCGAGACGATCCTGCCGGCGCTGATCGCGGCGCATCGGCACGACCGCACCCTGCGGATCTGGAGCGCGGGATGCTCGACCGGGGCCGAGCCCTATTCCCTGGCGATCCTGGTGCGCGAGGCCCTGGGCGATGCCCTGCCCGACTGGCGGATCGTGATCCTCGGCACCGATATCAGCGTCGAGGCGCTGGCGACCGCCCGGGCGGCCGAGTACGGGCGCTGGGCGCTCCGGACCATGCCGCCGGAGGACCGCCTGCGCTACTTCACGCGCCTGCCCCCCGCCCCCGGGATCCGGCGCGAGGGCGGCTTCGCCCTGCGGCCGGAATACCGCGCGCTGGTCCGGTTCGAGCGCGGCAACCTCCTGAGCCTGATCGAGCCCAAGGTCCCGCCGGGCGAGGGCTTCGACCTGATCCTGTGCCGCAACGTGCTGATCTATTTCGAGGCCGAGACGGTGGCCGCGGTGGTGCGCGGCCTCGGTCGCCGTCTCCGGCCGGACGGCTGGATGCTGCTCGGCCATGCCGAGCCCAACCCGACCTTCTCCGGCTTCCTCGACCCGGTCAGCCTGCCCGGGACCGTCGCCTATCGCCGCCTGGCCGACGCGGTGCCGACGCTGGCGCCCCGGCCGGTCCCGCCGGCGCTCGAGCCGGCCTGGTCGGCGCCGCGCATTCACGAGGCGGACGAGCCGGACGAGCCCGTCGAGAGCGCGGTGGCGACGATCCTCGCCCCGCCCCGGCCCACCCTCCTGCCGAGCCTCGACCTGGGCGATGGCGAGACGCCGGCCGGCGACCTCGCGCGCATCCGTGCGCTCGCCGATGCCGGGGAGACCGGCGCCGCCTGGCGGGTGCTGCGCGACGCCCTGGCGCGGGACCCGACCGATCCGGCCCTGCGCTTCTACGAGGGGCTCCTCGCCCGCACCCTCGGCCGGGACGTCGAGGCCGAGCGGGCCCTGCGGGCGGCGCTCTATCTCGACCGGGGCTTCGTGATGGCCCATTACCATCTCGGGCTGCTGCTGATCGCGCTCGGCCGCCCCGAGGCGGCGGCCCGCGCTCTCGACAACGCCATCGCGCTCAGCCAAGCCCTCGGGCCGAACACCCTCCTGCTCGAGGGCGACGGCGCCGCGGCGGGCGAGATCGCCGCCGGCGCGGCCGCGGCCCGCGCCGGGCTCGGTGCGGATGGCGGAACCGGGAGGCCCTGATGGACGCGCGCATAAGCGCATCGGAGCAGGCGACGAAGCCGAGAACCGCGCGGGACATCCGGGCCGAGCGCGCCGCGTCCCTGGCCCGGCGCAGCCAGGCCGCCGCGGGACCCGAGACCGGCATCGACCACCTCGTCTGCGCCTGCGGGACCGAGCGCTACGGGATTCCCCTCGCGGCGGTCGCGCACGTGCTGCCGATGCGCCCGTTCACGCCGATGCCCGGGGCGGTGCCGGCGCTGCTCGGCCTGATCGCCCTCTCGGGCCGGATCGTCGGCGTCCTCGGCCTCGCCCGGGCGCTCGGCCGGCCGGAAGCGCCGCCCGAGGCCGAGGGCGAGGCCGGGCATCTCGTGGTGCTGCGCGGCAGCCAGGCCCAGCCCGTGGCGCTGGCGGTCGACCGGGTGCTGGGGATCGCCGCCGCGGCGGGACCGTCTGCCGCAGGGATGGCGGAGGCGGCCGACCCCGCCGGGTTGGGCAACGCCGCCGCTTCGGGCTATGCCCCCGCTTCGGCCGGCGGCGGCCGACCGGATTTCGTCGTCGTCGACCTGCCCCGCCTCCTGCGTCGCGTGCTGCCCTAACTGTTCAGGTCCGCGCCCCCGCGCCCCATCACCGGAGCCAGCCCCGACCGTGACGTTCTCGATCGGAAGACGCATCCTCCTCGGCTTCGTCGCCGTCACGGTGGTGATCGTGGCCCTGGGCTTCTACGCCCTCGAGCAGATCGGGGCGGTCCGCGACACGACCGACGCCATCGTCCGGCGCGACATGTCGGTGCTGCGCCAGCTCGACGACCTCGGCAACCAGGCCCGGGATCTCGGGCTCCTGCGCCGCAACGCCGTGATCGCGCTGCTGTCGCAGGCCCAGGGCCGCCCGGCGCGCACCGACGACAACGTGGCGGCGTGGCGCCGGACCGCGGCCCAGGTCGAGAGCGCGCTGGCCACCACGATGCAACTCGCCGGCGAGTACCGGACGCTCTCGATCTCGGCCCAGCGCAACGCCGTCTGGGACCGGATCGCCGCGGCGGCGGCCGAGGTGCAGCGCTCGTTCCGGGATGTCCGGACCGCGAGCGAGGCGCAGTTCGCCGCCATCGCCCAGCAGGATGTGGCCGGGGTCGAGGCGCGCAACGACGAGATCAGCCGCCTGCAGGCGCCGTTCCTGGGCGGCATCACCAACCTGCGCACCCTGCTCGACGGCGGCATGGCCCTGGGGCAGCGCGCCGCCCACGAGGTCTACGAGCGCTCGCGCCTGTCGATCTACCTGACCCTCGCCGCGGCGGTCCTGCTGGCGATGCTGGTCACCTGGATGATCCGCCGCGCCGTGGTGCACCCGCTGGAGACCGTCATGGCCTTCGTCGAGCGGGTCGGCTCCGGCGACCTCTCGGGCAAGCTCGACATGCGCGGCGGCGACGAGATCGCGCGCCTGGGGCGCACGCTCGACGCGATG